>JAJZLH010000040.1 GCA_021803575.1 Bacillota bacterium
GCCACCTGGGCCAGGAGAAGGCGCGGCCCGCCTTGCTCAGACCGTCGGGATCTCCCGGTTCAGGCAGCGCTTCATCGCCTTCTCCAGCTTCACCCGGTCGATCAGCAGGCGGTGGCCGCAGCCGGTGCAGGCCAGCCCGATGTCGGCACCCAGCCGCACCACCCGCCAGCTGTTGGCGCCGCAGGGGTGCGCCTTCTTCAGCTCCAGGAGGTCGTCGAGCTGGAAGGCCAGCGGCCGGCCGGGCGCCCTCACGCCCCGCTCTTCAGGTAGGACGGCTCCCAGCGCTGCATCAGCTGCTGGAAGAAGGCGGAGTGGGCCACCTCGGTGCCAAAGGTGGAGTGCACACCCAGCACCGGCGCCAGGATGAAGAGCAGGATGCTGGCCAACAGGAGGTACTCCAGGCCGCCCACCACCGCGCCCAGAAGGCGGTTCACGGCACCGAGCACCGGGATGCGCAGCCGGTTGGCGCCAAACGGACCGGCCAGGGAGCCGAGGATGGCCTCAGCGATGATCAGGACCAGCAGCAAGGCCGCCACCCGGTAGTCGTTGGCCGGCCAGGGCGGGGCGTGGCCACCGTAGAAGACGGGCACAACCTTGGTCTCGAGGAACCCTGCCACCGGCTGGTTGACCTTGAGCGCCACCACATAGGCGATGATGAAGCCGACGATGCTGATCACGAGCGCCAGCAGCCCTCGCCGCCAGCCGTGCCAGAGCCCGACCAGGATAAAGACCAAGATGCCGAGATCCACCACGTTAACGCTCACGACTTGTACCTCCTTCGTTCGGTGCCGGAGCGCCAAACCGCCTGAGATTGATCCGTCCCGGGCTCTCCGGCCAGAAACGGACGGTCGGCCAGACCAGGGCGGGGATGAGAGGGGAGGGCGCCGCCCCGATCAGGGTGCGGGTCAGGATCAGCACCAGCGCCAGCACTCCGCCCAGGGAAAGCCCCTGGATCACCTCGATGCTGAGGTCGCTGAGCGCCCAGGCGCGGGTGGGCAGGAGCAGCTGCCCCAGCGCCGCCTGCACCAGGCTGATCAGCCCGAGCAGGAGGAGGCAGGCTGGGAAGAGCGCCAGGTGCCGAATCAGTCCCTGGCCGATGGTGAGGGCCACCACCAGCGTGCCGAGCCAGGCCAGAAGCCGCCTCGGTCCCTCAGCCACGGCGCACGCTCAGGATGATCATGAGCACGACGCCGATGCCGACCAGCCACACCCACAGCGGCAGCGGCGCTCTGGCTCTGGGCCCGGGCGTCCTCCTCTCCACCGGCACCTGGCCGAAGCCGATCACGCTTCCCACCAGCCGGCGGCGGGTGATGCGGTCGGCCGTCTTCAGCTCGCGGGCCATCTGGCCGGTGTCTCCGCGCCGTTTGGCCAGGGCGGCCAGCCCCCTGTGCGCCGGCGCCAGGTCCGGGTCGATGGCCAGCGCCTGCTGAAAGGCGCTGCCGGCCTCTCCCAGCTCGTCCTGTTCCAGCAGCACGTTGCCCAGATTAGCCCAGCCCCGGGCGAACTCGCCGTCGCGGCGCACCGCCTCCCGGAAGAGACCTTCGGCCCTGGTCCACTGTTTGCGTCTCACCGCCAGGATGCCGAGCTGGTTGCAGGGCTCGGGGTCGGTGGGCAGGGATGTGATCGCAGCCTGGTAGATGGCCTCGGCCCGGTCCAGCTGGCCCTTGGCCTGGGCCTCGTCCGCCTCCTGCCGCCAGCTCTGCCCCCCTCCCGGCTCAGCCGGCCGGGCTCCGGAATGCCGGCTCATGCGCGCGCCATCGGCGCCGGCGCCTGTCCGGAGAGCACGGTCAGGGCCCGGGGCAGAATCCGGAAGCTGATCGGTGTGGTGCCGGCCGGCTCGCCGCCCAGGTGCGCGGCCAGCGGCTCCGGGGCCTCCACGTCGACCTGGCGGGCCTGGTAGAAGCGCACCTTGGGGTGGTGGCGGTGCGCGCCCGAGAAGACCCGGGGTAAGGTGGCGAGCGTGTCCGCCACACTCAGGTCACCGACTACCACCACGTCAAAGAGGCCGTCCTGAGTCTCGGCGTACGGCGCGATGCGCATGCCGCCGGCGTAGTACTGGCTGTTCGCCACCGCCACCAGCAGGGCTCGCATCTCCGGCTCGGCCTTCCCATCCAGGGTAAGCCGCACCAGCTTGGGCCGGTAAGTGCGCAGCACCTTGAAGGTGGCCAGGAGATAGGGCAGAGTGCCGGTCATGCCGTTCGCCCGGGTGCGGGCGTCCTCGGCCGCCACCACAGCGTCGAAGCCGACGCCGGAGACGGTGAGGAACACCGCCTCGCCCACCGTGCCGACATCCAGTGCCACAGGCTCCAGGCGGTCGAGCGCTGCCATCGCCTCGGCCGGCTTCTTGGGCAAGCCCAGCGCCCTGGCCAGGTCGCAGCCGGCGCCGGTGGGAACGTGCCCGAGCTGGACACCGGTGCCGATCAGGCCCTTCGCCACCTCGGCCACCGTGCCGTCTCCGCCCACCGCCACCACCCGGCTGGCGCCCTGGCTGGCGGCGCTGCGGGCCAGCTCGGTGGCGTGGCCGGGCCTGGCCGTGACCTCAATGCGGTCGCCGTCCTTTACGCCTTGGGCCAGCTCAGGCCAAAGCCTGGCCGTCAGGCCCCGGCCAGCCGTCAGGTTCACGATGTAGGTGCACGACATCTGCCCGCTGCCTCCTTAAGATCCGGGCCGGTCGCCCCCTCTTCGCTGGAAGCCGGCCCGGTCCCTGGCTCCGCCCTAGGCGAGGCGCCCGGGGTCGACCCCCAGCCGAGCCACGAGCGCTTCGAACTCCTCGCTATTCCGGTAGCTGACGCTGAGCCGGCCCCGGTGCAGGCTGCCGGCGAGGTGCACCGACAGGCCAAGCTCTTCCCCGATCAGCGCCTCCCACTCGCCGAGCGCTCCTCCTGAGCGTCGCCTGGGCCCGCTCGGCCTCTTGCTGACCAGGGCCTCGGTCTGCCGCACGCTGAGGCCCCGCCGGCGCACCAGCTCGGCCAGGGCGCGCTGGCGGGCAGGCGGCAGGGTGACCAGGGCCCGGCCGTGGCCGGCACTGAGCGTGCCAGCCCTGACCAGCTCCAGCACCTCTGGGCACAGCTGCAGGAGGCGGAGGGCGTTTGCCACCGCCGGCCGGCTGCGGCCCACCTGCCTGGCCACCGCCTCCTGGCTGCCGCTGGTTTCCTCCAGCTGGGCCAGCGCCAAGGCCTCGTCGATCGGATTCAGATCCTCGCGCTGCAGATTCTCGACCAGGGCGATCTCGAGGAGGCGGCGGTCGTCGATCTGGCGCACCACCACCGGCACGGTGGCGAGGCCCGCCAGGCGGGCAGCCCGAAAGCGCCGCTCGCCGGACACGATCTCGTAGCCAGCGTTGGCCCGGCGCACGATCAGGGGCTGGATCACGCCCTGGGCGGCGATGGACTGGGCCAGTGCCGCCAGCGACTCCTCGGGAAAGTCACGCCGGGGCTGCGCCGGGTTGGGCCGGAGCGCGTCCAGGCTGACCTCGCTGGCCGCCTCGCCGGGGGCCACCTCCAGCTCCGGGATGAGGGCAGCCAGCCCCCTACCCAGCCCTCTCTTGGCCGGCACGGCTGAGCACCTCCTTGGCCAGCTGGCGGTAGTTCATCGCTCCCCGGGAGTTCGAGTCGTAGTCCGAAATTGCCTGGCCGTGACTGGGAGCCTCGGCCAGACGCACGTTGCGGAAGATCACGGTCTCGAACACCAGCTCGGCGAAGTAGCGGCGCACTTCGTCGGCCACCTGGGCCGAGTTGGCGGTGCGCCCGTCGTACATGGTGAGGAGCACGCCCTCGATGGCCAGGTGCGGGTTGAAGGCGCCGCGCACGCGCACGATGGTCTTCAGCAGCTGGGAGTAGCCCTCCAGGGCGTAGAACTCGCACTGGATCGGGATCAGCACGCCGTCGGCGGCCACCAGGGCGTTGAGCGTGAGCAGCCCCAGCGAGGGCGGGCAGTCGACCAGCACCAGGTTGTACTGGTCTCTGACGGTGCGCAGGGCATCGCGCAGCCGGTACTCCCGGCGCGGCGCGTCCACCAGCTCCAGGTCGGCGCCGGTCAGCTCCACCGTCGCCGGCAGGATATCGACACCGGGGGCCTGGGTGGCAAGACGGGCCCGCCCGGCCTCGGCCTGATCCAGTAGCACCTCGTACAGCGTCGCCTCCAGCTTGCGCTTGTCGATGCCGAGCCCGGTGGTGGCGTTGCTCTGCGGGTCGGAGTCCACCACCAGCACGCGCTGGCCCAGCTCGCCGAGGCAGGCCGCCAGATTGACGGTGGTGGTGGTCTTGCCCACGCCGCCCTTTTGGTTCACTACTGCCAGGATCCGGCCCACCTCATCCGCCCCTTCTGCCGAGAGGGCGCACTTCGCTGCCGGCCAGGGCCTCCCCTTTGAGCACCAGGACGCCGGCGCCCAGTGTCGGCGGCTGGCGGGGGTAACGGGCCGGCGTGGGCTGGCGCTTTTCGATCACGGCCACCCGGCCACGCCGCTGAAATCCAGCGAGCTCCGGCTCCGCCACCCACTCCAGTCGCCCGCCCAGAAGGCCGATCAGCCCGATCTGGTGGGGACTCGCCACCAGCGCCTGCTCGCCGCACGGGGAGAGCAGCCGGCCGCCCACCCGGAGCAGGGGCAAGCCCAGCTCAGCGACCACGCCCAACGCCCCGATCCGCCTGGCCGTCACGCCCGCCGCCTTGTGGCGGTGGGGGCCGTGGCCGGTTTGCTCTGCCCGCTCAGGCAGCACCGTGGCCTTGAGGCCCAGTTCGGCCACCACCCCGGCCAGGAATTCGGCCCGTCGGCGCCGGCTCTCGATCAGGAGCCAGGGCCGCTCCGGTTCTAGGCAGGCCAGCACCACGCCGGGGATGCCCGCCCCCGAACCGATGTCCACCATCGGCCCGCGCTCCGGCAGGAGCGGCCACAGGGCCAGGGAGGGTCCCACGCCCTCAAGAAGGAGGCGCTCCCCATCCCTGAGACCGGTCAGGTTCTGGCGCTGTGCCGCTTCCAGCACCCGCTCGATGAAGATGGCAAGCCGCCCCACCGCCTCTGGGGCGATGGGGCGGGGGCAGCGATCCGCCAGGGTCGTGAGCCACTCGGCGAGAAGGGGCCAAGAGCTCACGCCTCGATGTCCTGACCGCCTTCTTCACCGCTGTGGTCAGGGCCCTCCTCCGCCTCCACCGCGGAGAGCGGCCGGATCACCACCCGCCGCATGGGCTCCTCGCCGTCACTGGCGGTGCTGATGCCCGGGTAGTCGCGGAGCGCAATGTGCACGGCGCGGCGGTCGGCTGCCGACATCGGCTTCATGGCGATCTCCTGCCCCGAGGCCTTGGCCTGGACGGCCAACTCGAGGGCCTGCTTCTCCAGCTGCTCGTAGCGCCGCTCCCGCCAGCGGCCGATGTCGACCGTGATCAGGGCGCCCCCCTCCACCTCGCCCCGGCTCTCCGCCTGTTGGGCGGTCGAGTTGACCACCCGCTGCAGGGCGTCCAGGCTCTCGCCGGTGATGCCGGTGAACCACTCGAAGTCCCCGCTGACGGAGGCCTGAATGCGGTCCTCCTCGCTGCGCACCACCACCACGGCGTCGTCGCCGCTGACCTGGAAGAGGCCTTTCAGATAGGCCTTCACCCAGTCGGCGCGGGATTGGATGGCGGTGCCCCGGACCAGGGCCTGGTGGCCGCCCAGGCCCATCAGGCCCGGCTTTGGCTCCTCCAGCACCTCGAACCTGATCTGCGCCTCCGGCACGCCCAGGATGCCGACCAGATCGGCCTTGGCCGCCTCCACCGTCTTGGCCCGTGCCTCTGCCGACCTCACTTGGCCTTGGCTCCCTTCACGCCCGGCTTGGGCCCGGCCTGGGGGGCAGTGAGGGTCGCCGGCACGCCCTCGCTGGAGGCCGGCTGCAGGTGGTAGGTCAGGTACTGCTGGCCGACCGAGAACAGGCTGGTCACCACCCAGTAGATGGAGAGCCCAGCCGGGAAGCGGGTGCTCCAGAAGCCCATCAAGAGGGCGATGAAGACGCCCATCACCAGGGTCTGGGTGCGGCTGGTGGCCGCGCCCGTGCCCAGCGAGCCGCTGAAGGCCTGCCAGAAGGTGGAGACCAGGACCAGGACGGGCAGGATGAACAGGGGGTCGGGGTGAGACAGGTTGGCCAGCCAGAGGAAGGCGGAGCTGCCGACGTACGGGAAGTGCAGCAGCGAGCCGTAGATGGCGTACAGGAAGGGCAGCTGGATCAGCATCGGCAGACAGCCCGACAGCGGGTTGATCTTAAACTCCTTGTAGAGGTCCATCTGGGCCTGGTTGAAGCGGGTCATGTCGTTCTTGTACTTGGCCCGGAGCTCCTGGATCTTGGGCTGCAGAAGCTGCATGCGGCGCATCGAGTGCAGCTGCCTCTGGTAGAGCGGCATGATCAGGATGCGCACCGCCACCGTCAGGATGATGATGGCCAGACCGTAGGAGCCGGTCAGGGAATAGAAGAAATTGATGACATCGCTGGTGCCCTGGATCACCGCATTGAACACGCTCTTGCCTCCCTCAGGCCACCGGCAGGTGGGGCAGGTGGTCCGGCACCGGGTCGTAGCCGCCTGGGTGCAACGGGTGACAGCGCAGGAGCCGCCGTGCGGCCAGGATGCTGCCCCGCCAGGCACCGTACCTGGTGACGGCCTCCAGGGCGTACTCGGAGCAGCTGGGGGTGAACCGGCAGCTCGGCACCAGCCAGGGCGAGAGCCCGATCTGGTAGAGCCGGATCAAGGTCACTAGGACCCAGCGCATGTGCCTGTCCCATCCTTCCCATCTACCAGCCCGGCCTTCTGCCAGGCGTCCTGAACCAACTCCAGCAGCGAGGCAAACGGTTCGCTGAGCGCAGCCCGGCGCGCCACCACCACCACGTCCCGGCCCCGCTGGCTGCCAGCGTCGATCCGGCGCACGGCCTCCCTGAGCCGCCGCCTGGCCCGGTTGCGGATGGTGGCCTGGCCCAGCCGCTTGCCGGCGACGATGGCCAGCCGGCTCTCCTCACCGCCCTCCCGGGCGCAAACAAAAAGAGCGACGGCGCGATTCCCCACCGTCTGCCCCTGGTCGAACACGTGCTGGAAGGCGGCCCGGCCGCGCAACTTCGTCACCGACCAGGGCCCTCAGACCGCCAGCCGGTGACGCCCCTTCAGGCGGCGTGCTCTGAGAATGCGCTGGCCGCCCAGCGACTGCATCCTCTTGCGAAAGCCATGCACCTTGTGGCGGCGCCGATTGTTGGGCTGGAACGTGCGCTTCACCGGGAGCACTCCTTCACCTGGGACCATAGGAAGACGAGGCCGGCAGGACCGGATCGCACCATGGATGCATAGCATTGTCCGTCCTGGCAAGCCGCCGTGTCAAGAAAAGGGGCGCCCCCGCGGCCCCCGCCGTCTGCCACCCACCTCCGGCCCGGCCGGCGCTCGTCGCTGGCGGAAGACTGGTGGCGTGCGGGCGGAGAGGTGGAAAGGGGCGTTGAGGCGACCTCGGGAAACGGGTGCTGGTGGCGGTTCTGGGTGTGTTTGGCAGTCCAATATTTTCTCCCTTGTCCGGAAGGAGGCCCGATCAGGCGCCGAGAAGAGGGGGTCCTCGACGCTTCGCGGGCCTCCGCAGCAACCGGTCGGGAAGGGCCACAAACGAGCCCCCATCTGCCCTCGGGCAGCGCTGGGGTCTTTTCATTATCCACACCCTGTGCACAAACCTGTTGATTATCCTGTGTGTTCTCTATACCACCCTCATTCACTTGACAGCGCTGATTACGTGGCCTCTGCTACCAGCCGCACCCCCCAGCCTTCCTCCCTCCCGCACGCATACCCTGGACCCCGGTGCCTTGGCCCATCCGATCCGCACCTGTTCCGATCCATTGACAGGGGGGTTCTCGGTGACCGACGAGGTGACGAAGCTGTGGGGCGAGACGCTGGCAGCCGTGGCCGGTCTGGTGCCGCGACCAAGCTATGAGACCTGGGTGCGGGGCACCTCCCCGGTCCAGCTGGAGGGCGGGGTCCTGGTGCTGGGGGTGGAGTCGGCGGCTGCCCGGCAGATGATGGAGAAGCGCTACCTGGGTCTGATCCAGGAAAAGGCGGAAGAGGTCTTTCAGCGCCCCCTGTCCATCCGCCTGGTCAGCGGCGAAGCCCCGCCCCCCAAGGCGACGGCAGTGAACCGACCACGACCGGGCGCCGACGGGCCATCCCGCACCGCCACCGTCAATCCCCGCTATACATTCGAGGGGTTCGTGATCGGCAGCTCCAACCACTTCGCCCACGCCGCCTCCCGTGCCGTGGCAGAGAGCCCGGCCAGGGCCTACAACCCGCTCTTCCTGTACGGCGGCGTCGGCCTGGGCAAGACCCACCTGATGCACGCCATCGGCAACCAGATCGCCAGCCAGCACCCCAAGCTGCGCGTCGTCTACGTCTCGGCGGAGAGTTTCACCAACGACATGATCAACTCGATCCGTGACGACAAGATGGCGGCCTTTCGCAACCGCTTCCGCAGCATCGACGTGCTCCTGATCGACGACATCCAGTTCCTCTCCGGCAAGGAGCGCACCCAGGAGGAGTTCTTCCACACCTTCGAGGCCCTGCACGGCGCCATGAAACAGGTGGTGATCTCCTCCGACCGTCTGCCCAAGGAGATCCCCACCCTGGAGGAGCGGCTGCGCTCCCGTTTCGAGTGGGGCCTGATCGCAGACATCCAGCCGCCCGACTTCGAGACCAGGGTCGCCATCCTGCGCAAGAAGGCGCAGTCCGACCAGCTGGACGTCCCGGACGACGTGCTCTCCTTCATTGCCTCAAAGATCGACTCCAACATCCGCGAGCTGGAGGGCGCCCTTATCCGCTTGGTCGCCTTCTTGTCCCTCCACCCCGAGCCATGCACCCTGGCCCTGGCCGACCGGGTGCTGAAAGATATCCTGCCCAAGGCCAAGCTCCTGACGGTGCGGCTGATTCAGGAGGAGGTGGCCCGCCGCTACCGTGTGCCGGTGCAGGATCTGATGGGCGCCTCCCGCTCCCGCTCCGTCTCGGTGCCCCGCCAGGTGGCGATGTACCTCTGCCGCTCCCTGACCGACACGTCTCTTCCCCGTCTTGGTGAGGCCTTCGGCGGGCGCGACCACAGCACAATCATGCACGGCTGCGCCCGGGTGAAGGCGCAGATGGAGGTCGATCCGGCCTTTCGGGTGGCCGTGGAGTCGATCGCTGACAGCCTGCGGTCGTGAGTTGTCCCCGCTGCCCTGTGCAGGAACTGCTCTCTTCCTGTGGACGATGTGGGCATCCCCAGCCGACATTCCCTTTTCCGGTGTTGGCCAGCGCTTTCTGCACAGGATCGATGTGGCATGGATCGGCCTGGATGAAGGAGTTGTGGACTTATCCGCTCTATCCCCAGGCCCTACGGGTGACGACGGGATTTATATATCTGGCATGATGAGTCGGAATACCTGTGAGTGATGAAGGGAGAGAGCTCTCGGTGCTTTCTTTGGAGATTCCGGCCGCCCGTCTCGCCGAACCGTTGCAATTGGTGCTAAGGGCAACGGCGACCAGGGACCTGGTGCCGGCCCTGACCGGAATCCTGCTGGAGGCGGCCGATAACCGCCTGACCCTGACCGGAACAGATTTTGACATCGGGTTGCGCATGACGGTGGAGGCAAAGGTGGAAAGTCCCGGCCGCACGCTGATTCCAGCCAGATCCCTTGCTGAACTGGTGAGAAGGCTGCCGGCGGCCAGCACCATAGAGCTGAAGTCCGTGGACGGAAAGGCCAGCATGAGATTCGGAAAGTCCAGATTTGACCTGCCGACGCTGACGGACAGCGACTACCCAGCTCTTGACTTCGGGGAGGAGAAGAGGGGCGAGGAGAAGGTCCTGAAGAGTGCGGCCCTGCGCCATGTGCTGAGCCGAGTGTCGTATGCGGCGGCGCAGCGTGACGACAGCCTGCCGATCCTCTTAGGCATCAAGGTGTCGTTTACCGGTGACGGTTACCTCGAGGTGTGCGCATCGGATAACTTCCGCCTGGCCTGGGCGCGGACAGAGACGGAGGCCAAGGACCTGAATGCCGAGGTAGTGGTGAAGGCGAGGGCGCTGGCCGAGATGGTGAGGTCACTGCCCGAGGATGAGGTACTGGTGGCGCTCGGTGAACGGCAGATGTTCTTCAGAAGCGGAGCGGTGGAGGGATTTTGCCAGCGGGTGGAGGGACAGTTTCCAGACCACCGCAAGCTGATCAAGGACAGTTATGAGACCACGGTCAGCCTCGAGGTGATGGACCTCATCCAGGCCGGCGAGCGGGCCAGCCTAGCCACCGACGCCAGGAGCCCCCAGGTGCTGTTACGGGCCGGCGAGGAAGGCGTATCCCTGTCCAGCGAGTCGGCGGAGATGGGCAGCGCCTACGAGGATGTGCCGGCCAGCTGGCAGGGAGCGCCGGTTGAGATCGCCTTCAACCCCAAGTTTCTGCTGGACGCCCTCAAGAACGCAGGGGCAGAGGCGGTGGAGATCGGCTTCAACGGACCGCTGTCGGCGGCACGGCTCCGCCCGGCGGGGGCGGAGGAAGACCACCTGGCACTGGTGCTGCCGATCCGCCGGATGTGAGCAGGGCGGCCTGGCCTGATCGCCCAGAAGCGGGGCGGGGCGGGAGGCGGGCATGACGCTGGAGCGCCTCACCTTGAGCGGCTGGCGGAATCTGGAGGCGACCAGCCTGGAGCCCGCCAGCGGGCTCACCGTGGTGTATGGGCAGAACGCCCAGGGCAAGACCAACCTGCTGGAGGCGGTGGCGACCCTGATCACGGGGTCGTCGCATCGGGCGGAGCGGGATCGGGAGCTGATCGCCGAGGGACAGGAGGAGACCCGGGTGGTCGGCCGTTTCCGGCGGGCGAGCGGGAGCTTCGAACAGTCGCTCACCCTGGCCAGAGGCGGCAGCAAGGAGCGGCGCCGGGAGGGCAAGCGGCTCCGGATCGGCGCCGATCCCCTAGGGGATCCCCTGGCCGTGCTCTTTTCGCCCGAGGACCTGCTTCTGGTCCAGGGCAGTTCGGCGGGCCGGCGCCGCTTCGTGGACCGGGAGCTGGCCCAAGCCACGCCCGGCTACGGGACGGCACTGCGCACCTATCTCCGCATCTGGACGCAGCGCAACACGGCGCTCCGGCGGGGCGAGAGCCGGGTGGTGGAGGCCCTCGACCTGCTGTGGGCGCCGGCGGCGACCAGACTCAGCGCTCTCCGCCTGGAGCTGGTCCAGGCCCTGGCCCCTCTGGCCGCCGCCGCCTACCAGGCGATGGCGCCGGCAGATCCGGCCCTGACCCTACGGCTGGAGGCCGGGACGCCCAGCCTGGTGGCCGAGGAGGCGCTGGCGGCGCTGCGCCGGCGGCGGGCAGAGGAGGAGGCCAGGCGCATCACGCTGCTGGGCCCGCACCGGGATGACATGCACCTCCTGATCGGCGACAATGAGCTGAGAGCCTACGGGTCGCAGGGCCAGCAGCGGACGGCGGCAGTGGCGCTGAAGCTGGCGGCGGTCCAGTTGCTGGAGGAGAGAGCGGGCTTTCGGCCCCTCCTGCTGCTGGACGACGTGCTCTCTGAGCTGGACGGACGGCGGCGCGACCTCTTGGCGCAGCAGGTGCGACAGGGCCAGACGGTGCTCACCACCACGGAGGCCGAGCTTTTGCCGGAGCGGCTGGAGGCCGATCGCTGGTGGGAGATCCGCTCGGGGAGGGTAAGCGAGCGTGGAACGCCTTGACCGGGTGGTGGACCAGCTGCTGAGCCGCCGGCGCTATCGGCAGGCCGTGCCCTATCTCGCCTTCTGGGGATGGGCAGAGCTGGTCGGGGCCCCATTGGCGCGCCACACCAGGCCCTGGAAGGTGAGTGGGCACACGTTGGTGGTGGCCGCCACCAACGGGCCCTGGGCGCAGGAGCTGTTCATGCTCAGGCCGCTGTTGCTGGAGCGCCTGGCGAAGCGGCTGGGCCGGGGCATCCTGACCGAGGTGCAGATCGTGGCCCGGTCCGAGCTGCCGCGGGCCGAGGATCCGACCGAGACCTGGCCGGAGCTCAGGAGCGAGCCGGTGAGTGCGCGGCCGCTGGCGCCGGAGGCGGCGAGGGAGCTGGACCAGCTGCTCAGGGTGCTGGTCGAGCAGGGCGGCGCCGGCGCCGCGGCAGGAGCGGAGGGCACGGCAGGTGAGTAAACGAGGGGGGCAGCCGGTGGGCCAGAGCGAGGACAAGAGCTACGACGCCTCCCAGATCCAGATCCTGGAGGGCCCGGACGCCGTCCGCAAGATTCCCGGCATGTACATCGGCTCAACGTCCAGTTCGGGCCTCCACCACCTGATCCAGGAGCTGGTCGACAACTCGGTGGACGAGGCGATCGTCGGCGTCTGCAAAAGAATCGACGTCCGGCTGAACGAGGATGGCAGCTGCACGGTCGAGGACGACGGGCGCGGCATCCCCACCGACTCCCACACCAGCGGCAAGTCGGCGCTGGAGGTGGTGCTGACCACCCTGCACGCCGGAGGAAAGTTCGGCTCCGGCGGCTACAAGGTGTCAGGCGGCCTGCACGGGGTCGGGCTGTCGGTGGTGAACGCCCTGGCCGAGTGGCTGGTGGTGGAGGTGCGCCACGGCGGGAAGCTGGAGAGCCAGCGCTACGAGCGGGGCTGGCCGGTGGAGGAGCTGAAGGAAGTCGGCGCCGCCGAGGGCCATGGCACCAAGATCACGTTCATGCCGGACAGCCAGATTTTTGAGGAGACTCGGTTTGACTCAGACGTCGTGGCCAACCGGCTGCGTGAGATGAGCTTCCTGATGGCCGGGCTCGAGATCCGGCTGCATGATCACCGCCAGCACACCGAGCAGCGGTTCTTGTTCGAGGGCGGCGTCAGGTCGTTCGTGGAGTACCTGAACCGGAACAAGGACACCATTCAGAACGGCCCGATCGTGATCAGCGGCGAGCGGGACGGCGTCACGGCCAAGATCGCCATCGAGTACAACACGGGCTACCAGGAGACGCTGCTCTCCTTTGCCAACGTGATCCGCACCACCGAGGGCGGTATGCACGAGGTCGGGTTTCGCTCGGCGCTGACCAGGAGCATCAACGACTACGCCCGGCGCTGGGGCCTGCTCAAAGAGGGCGAGCCCAACTTACAGGGCGAGGATGTGCGGGAGGGCCTGACCGCGGTGGTGTCGGTCTTGCTGGAGCACCCCGAGTTCGAGGGTCAGACCAAGACCAAACTCGGCAACGCCGAGGTGCGGGGCCTGATCGACGGGCTGGCCAGCGAGGGGCTCAGCACCTTCTTCGAGGAGACGCCGGCGGTGGGACGGCGCATCGCCGAGAAGGCGATCAGCGCCTCCCGGGCCCGGGAGGCGGCCCGCAAGGCGCGCGAGCTGACCAGGCGCAAGGGGGCTCTGGAGTCGACGGCGCTGCCTGGCAAGCTGACCGACTGCCAGAGCCGGGACCCGGCCGAGTCAGAGCTGTACCTGGTGGAGGGCGACTCCGCCGGCGGCACGGCCAAGCAGGGGCGGGACCGGGCGTTCCAGGCCATCCTGCCGCTGCGCGGCAAGATCCTGAACGTGGAGAAGGCGCGCCTGGACAAGATCCTGGTCAACGAGGAGATCCGGGCCATGATCCTGGCCATCGGCACCGGGGTGGGCAGTGAGTTCGACCTGACCAAGGCCCGCTACCACCGGATCGTGATCATGACCGACGCCGACGAGGACGGCAGCCACATCCGGACGCTGCTGCTGACCTTCTTCTTCCGCTACATGGCTCCCCTCATCGACGCTGGCTACGTCTACATCGCGCAGCCGCCGCTCTACCTGGTGCGCAAGGGCAAGACCGAGCGCTACTGCTACGCCGATCCGCAGCTGGAGGCGGCACTCGCCGAGATGGGGCGGGACGGCGTCACGATCCAGCGCTACAAGGGCCTGGGCGAGATGAACGCCCAGCAGCTGTGGGACACCACCATGGATCCGGCCCTGCGCACCCTGCTCCAGGTCAGCATGAGCGACCTGGTGCAGACCGATGAGATCTTCACGCTGCTGATGGGGGACAAGGTGGAGCCGAGGCGGGAGTTCATTCAGGAGAATGCCCTGTCCGTGCGGAACCTGGACGTGTGACGGGCGGGCGCTGTTTCACGTGAAACACAGGGGGACGGCCCAGGAGGGCCGTCCCCCTGTCTGTGGTCAGGGGCTCAGTCCACCGTCGGGCTGGGGAAGCCCTCGGCCGTCGCATCGTTCACCGGCTGACCGCCATAGGCGGCGAACCAGCGCAGCATACGCAGCACCCGGTCGATCGCCCGCTTCGGCTTGGAGATGGCGTGGTGCTCGTCCTGGTAGACGACCAGCGCCGTGGGCACGCCTCGCTTCTTGAGCGTCATGTAGAGCAGCTCGGCCTGGTCGAGCGGGCAGCGCCAGTCGTGCTCGCCGGCCGTGATCAGGAGCGGGGTGTGGATGTTGGCGGCCGCGCTGGCTGGAGAGATGCGGCGGTAGGTGGCCTCGTTCTGCCAGGGCACGCCCAGGTCGTCCTGCCACCACAGGTGGCAGTCGTCGGTGCCGAAGGCCGCCACGTAGTCCCACATGCCGTGCTCGGAGACGCCGGCCCGAAAGCGGTCTGTGTGCCCCACCGCCCAGTTGGTCATGATGCCGCCCTGCGAGAAGCCCGTGATGAACAGGCGGGTGGGGTCGGCCCAGCCCTGGTCAATGGCGGCGTCGAGGCAGGCCATCACGTCCGCATGCTCGCGCGGGCCCCAGTCGCCCTGGATGGAACGGCAGAAGCTCTCGCCGTATGAGGTGGACCCGCGGTAGTTGACCTTCAGCACAAGGTAGCCGTGGGCCAGCAGCACCTGCTCGTCGAAGGCCAGACCGGGCTCGTCGTAGGCCATCGGGCCACCGTGGATCATCACCACCGCCGGCAGGGGCGCCGAACCGTCGGCGTGGCCGGGGGGGAAGAGGGCGAAGCATTCCACCTCAGGGCCGTCCGGCGCCTGGCAGGAGAAGCGGCGGGTGCTGCCCAGCTGCCGCTCGACGAGAAGCGGCGCCAGCGGCGCCCAGAGCAGAGCGCTCTGACCGTCGGCGCCAAGGCGGCGTAGCTCGGGCCCGCCGGAATCGGAGGCGGTGGCCACCACCGTCACCTGGCCGGAGCGGCCGAAGGCGCGCAGCGAGGTCATGCGATCGGCTGGAAACACCCACGCCACACCCTTGGTGCTGATCCGGGCGAGCCGGGTCTGGCCCCGATCGCCGGCCAGGGCCCAGATGGTGCCGTCTTGGTCCCACTGCGGCCGGCTCTCGATCGGACGGTCAAAATCGGCGGTGAGGATGGTGAGCTCTGAGCGGCCGGTCGGCACGGGATAGACCCTGGCCGACCGCACCGGGTCGGCTGCGGGGCGGTCTGGGACGAGGCCGCCCACCGAGGAGAAACCATCGCCCAGGCGGGTGAAGTCTGGGACCGGGGTGGCTTTGGCCACCGGCACAACCGCCAGATCGTAGAGCCCGTAGCTATCCTCCGGGTGGGTGTTGACCACCAGCGCCATCTGTTGGCCGTCCAGGGAGAAGGCCGCCGCCCACACTTCGACGTCGCCCTGGGTCAGGCGGCGGATGCCGGTGGCGTCGGGCCGGATCAGCCAGGCGTCCTGGCGCCGGTTGTTGTCGGGGTCGCCGGTGCGGTTGGAGAGAAAGGCGATGTCGCCGCCGGCCGGGGACCAGAGAGGGCTTCCCTCGCTGGCCGGGCCGGTGGTGAGGGGGCGGACCTCACGGCTCGCCACGTCGGCGATGAAGAGGTGGGTCAGCACCGGGTCAGTAAACCCCTCACCGTCCATCTTGTGCTGGGTGCGGGTCAGCACGAACGGCGCCTTGCCCTTCTTCAGCGCCTTCAGATAGCTCTTCTCTTCGGCAGTGGGGGCCGGCGCTGCGAAGACGAGGCGGAGGCCGTCCGGGGCGAGTGAGAACGACTGGACGCCCTCCTCCCAGGAGGTGACCTGGCGCGGCTCGCCGCCAGCCACCAGGTCGTAGATCCAGACCTGGGCCCTGGGCTCGTCCGCTCCGTCTCCGTCCTTGCTGTCCGCCTCCTGGCTGGAGTCCTTCGGCTGGGCGCCCGCCTTCTGGGCGGCCTTTGCCTCAGCCACCTCCATCTCATCCGGCCGGGTGGAGAGCACGGCCAGGTAGCGGCCGTCCAGGGAGAAGGCGGGAGCCGACTCATGGGAGGCGGTGCGGCTCAGCTGGTGGGCCGGGCCAGACCCAGCGGTCGGCACCAGGAAGAGGCTCTCGTAGCGCTCGTCGGCCTCCTTGCGAAAACCCTGCCAGATGACGGCGGCGGCCCTGCCGTCGGCGGAGATGGCCATGGCCCGCACATCTCCCATCCGGTACAGGTCAGCCAGTCGCAGCGGTTCCAACTCTGCCACTCCAAGGCACCTCCCAGCGCATGGGCGTCAGTGCCGAGTGTAGCAGATGCGGCGCCTCGGGCTGGGAAGGGAGCCCAGGCGGCGGCGGGGAAGCAACGGGGGATCGAAGTCGCGGCCGAAAGGGGCCACCCCAGCTGAGTATCACCGGCCGCTTCCGCCCCCTCCTGGGCCTCACCATCCCGATGCGCGACGGAGTCCGGCTGGCAGCGGACATCTACCTGCCGAAGGCGGCGGGGCCGCATCCGGTGGTGCTGGTGCGCACGCCCTACCTGCGCACCACCGCCGAACTGGCGAAGAGCGGCGCCTTCTGGGCGGAGTCCGGCTACGCCATGGTGGCGGTCGATGTGCGCGGCCGGGGCGACTCAGAGGGGGTATTCCAGCCCTACCGGACAGAGGGAGAGGACGGCTACGACACCATCGAGTGGTGTGCCGCCCAGCCCTTCTCGAATGGCCGGGTGGGCACGCTGGGCGCCAGCTACAGCGGCAAGATCCAGTGGCAGGCGGCGCTGTGCCAGCCGCCGCACCTCACGGCGATGATCAGCGTGGTGCCGCCATCCGATGCCCACGTCGAGTCGCCGACCGGGGCGCCATCGCCGATGGGCCTGTGCTGGGTCCACCTGGTCAGCGGCCGTCTCACCCAGAATCTCGAGCTGGTGGACTGGGAGAAGGTCTATCAGCACCTGCCGCTGGTGAGCATGGACCAGGAGCTGGGGTCCGTGAATCAGCGCTGGCAGGCCAGTTGCGCCCCCGGTGCGCCGGGACCGTCCGCCAGCGACTACCAGCGCCGGATCGGCGAGCTGGACCTGCCCGTGTTGCACGTGTCCGGCTGGTACGACGACGAGCAGATCGGCACGCCGCTCAACTACCGCCTGATGCGGGAGAGGGCAGCGAGTGAGCGGGCACGGGCCAGCCAGCGGCTCTTGATGGGACCGTGGGGGCACCGGGTGAATCAGCGCCAGCTGGGCGAGCGCGACTTCGGCGCGGATGCCGTGATCGACCTGGACGGCACCATGCGGGCCTTTTTCGACCACCACCTCAAAGGCGCCGCCACTGACGGCTGGCAGGAGCCGGTGCGCATCTTCGTGATTGGCCAGGGCTGGCGCCAGCTGAGCGACTGGCCGCCGACCGGCTGCGAGTCCCGTCCGCTTTACCTCACCAGCTTGGCCGGTGCCGCCAGCCGGTTCGGCGACGGCCGCCTCAGTGCCGACTTGCCGGCGAAGCCGGGGCTTGACCGCTACATCTCCGATCCGCTGGACCCCGTACCCTTTCTGACCGAGCCCCTTTCCCACCAGATCGGCGGCGCCGACGACTACGCCGATGTGGAGCGGCGGCGAGACCTGCTGGTCTATACCACGGCGCCGCTCACAGCCCCGCTGGAGCTGATCGGCCCGGTCCAGGCGGTGGTGTACGTGGAAACGGCAGCTAAGGACCTGGACGTGATGGCGAAACTGCTCGACGTCTTCCCCGATGGCCGGGCGGAGCGGGTGGTGGACGGCATGGTACGCTGCCGCTTTAGGGCCGGCATGGGGCGGCCGCTGCCTGTTCCGGCCGGCGAGGCGATGGAGCTCACGATTGACCTTTGGAACGTGGGGCGGAGCTTCGCCGCCGGCCACGCCATTCGCCTGGAGATCGCGTCTTCTGCCTTTCCCAAGTACCCGAGGAACCTGCAAAGTGGCGGCGACCTCTGCCGTGAGGAGGCAAAGGACGCCGCAGCGGCGGAGGTGCGGCTCCATCACGGCCCGGCGCACCCCTCCCGCCTGGTCTTGCCCGTGGCCTCTGGACGGCTGTGAGCGGTGCGGCGGCGGGGGGGCCGAGACGGTGGCTGTGGGCTGTACGCAGCCTGGTGGCGGCGGCGGCGCTGGCGGCGATTGTGTGGGTCGGCTCCGATCCGCGCCTGATCGGTGCCGAATTTCACTGGTTCCACCGCACCGTCCTTAACGCCGGCGGCCTGGCCCCCCTCATCACCATCGCCGTGATCACGCTGCACGCCGTGTTGCCCTATCCGGTCACACCGATCATCGTGCTGGCGGTGGCCGCCATGGGACCGGCCACTGGCATCGCCGCAAGCTGGATCGGGCTGATGCTGGCCGCCTACCTCGGCTTCTACCTGGCCCGCTGGGTGGGCCACCCCCTGCTCGCCCGGCTGGTGCCGGAGCGGGTGGTGGAGCGGCTGCGTCCGTACGTCAGCACCCTGGGTCCGGTGGGGGTGCTGCTGGCCCGAGTCCTGCCCGTGCCCTTTGCGCCGGTGTCTCTCTTGGCCGGCCTCAGCCCGATCAGCCCGCTCCCGTACGGAGTGGCCACCGGCATCGGCATCCTGCCTGGACTGGCCGTGGTTGGCCTGCTGCTGCGCGCCCAGGCGGCCCTGTGGCAGGATGTGGTGATCGTGGCCGGCTTTGTGGTGCTGCTCGGTTTCGCCTGGATTGCCCAGCGCCGGCTGATGCACCGGCGGCCGACACAGGAAGGGCAGGGCGGTGGGCCGAATACACCCGGCGGATAAACCGGATCAAGGAGGAGTAACCATGACCCGCCTCCGCACCTTGCAAGGGGCGCTGACCGACGGTCAGGCGTTGTTCGTCAGCGCACCGATCAGCATTCTCTACCTGACGGGCATCTTCATCCAGCCCAGGGAGCGCTTCTACGGCCTGCTCCTCACCAGACGGACGGCCGTGCTGTTCGTGCCAGAGCTGGAAGCGGCGGCGGCCGGCGGCTTTTCTGGCCAGGTCATTGCCGTCGCCGACGACGAGGACTTGGAGGCCGCGCTCGCCCGCCATCGGCCCGAGGGCACACTGGCTGTCGAAAAGCGGCACCTGACCGTGGCGCGGCTGGACCTCCTTGAGGCGGCCTGGCAGGCGCATGAGGTGGCTGACCTCAGCAGCCGGCTGGAGGCGATGCGCCTCATCAAGGACGAGAGCGAACTGAGCGCCATGCGCCGGGCATGCCGCATCATCGATGAGGTGGTGGCCTGGGCCTTCTCCCAGCTGCAGCCAGGCCTCAGCGAGCGGCAGCTGGCCGGTCTGATTGACCAGCGCCTGGAGCGTCACTACGGTGCCCAGGCGGCCTTTCCCTCGCTGGTGCAGTTTGGCGCCGACAGCGCCCTGCCCCACGGGGAGGCCGGCGCGCGCAAGCTGGCCAGCGGCGACGCCGTGCTGCTGGACATTGGCGCCAGGGTGGAGGGCTACCCCTCCGACATTACCCGCACCGCCTTCTACGGCGCCGCCTCCGAGCAGATGCGGCGCATCTACCAGCTGGTCCTGGAGGCGCATCTGGCGGCGGCGGCGGTGCTGCGGCCAGGGGCCGTGGCCAGGGATGTGGACCGGGCGGCCAGGGACGTGATCACAGCCGCCGGCTTCGGAGACAAGTTCACCCACCGGGTGGGCCACGGGCTGGGCCTGGAGGTGCACGAGCCACCCTCCATGCATGGTAAGGACAGTACCGTGCTGGCGCCGGGCATGGTGGTCACCATCGAGCCAGGCATCTACCTGCCCGGAGTGGGCGGGGTGCGCATCGAAGACGACTACCTGGTCACGGCGGAGGGCGCCGAGCGGATGACCACGGCGGATCGGCAGCTTAAGGAGCTGGAGATGGGCCTCGCCTGAGCAGCCGCTCAGTTGAGTAGGCTGGGTGAGAGCCTTTCCACGGCGGCCAACAGTTCCACGTCGGAGACGGCGGTCTGCCGGCCCTGTTGGTAGAGTTCTTGCACCCAGGTGGCCAGGGGAGCGAGGTCGGGAGTGTTCTTGGCCAGGGGCGGCAGGCCCCGCAGCTGGCGCTGGCCGTTCAGCCAGAGGGCGAGAGCGGCCGATCCGCCCTTGTCGGTGATGAGGACGCCGGGCGGCCTCGCCAGGAGCTTGGCCGTGTCGAAGATGGAGTAGATCTCGGGGTCCTTGATCAGACCGTCGGCGTGAATACCAGCGGCGGTCGTGGCCATGGCACTGCCCACGAACGGCATGCCGGCCGGGATCTCCACCCCCAGCTCCTCCCTGAAGAAGCGGGCGGCCTCGGTGATGGCCAGGGTGTCGACGTCGCTGGCGCCGGTCAGGCCCATCCACAGGAAGACGAGCCCCTCCAAGGGCGTGTTGCCGGTGCGCTCGCCGAAGCCGAGCCAGGTGCCATTCACGGCCGAGACACCGTGCAGCCAGGCGGCCATGGCGTTGGCGACGCCGAGGTGGAAGTCGTTGTGTCCGTGCCACTCCAGGCGACCTCCCACCGTCCCTGTCTCATCGGTGATGGCCCGGACGAGCTGGGGGACGCCGCGGGGCAGGTCTGCCTCGGACCAGGGCAGGCCGAAGCCCATGGTGTCGCACAGCCGGACCCGGATCTCGACGCCGCTCTCCGCCGAGAGCTCGGTCAGGCGCTCCAGATAGGGCAGCACGAAGCCAAAGACGTCCGCCCGGGTCACGTCCTCCAGGTGGCAGCGCGGCCGGATGCCCATGGCCAGGATGTCCTGGACGATGCCGAGGTAGCGGTCGAGGGCCTTGGACCGGGTAAGGCCCAGCTTGGCCACGATGTGGTAGTCAGACGCCGGCGTGAGCACGCCGGTCTCGCTGACGCCGGCGTGTCGCACCAGCTCCACGTCCTGGCGGGCGGCCCGGATCCAGCCGGTCGGCTCTGGGAACCGGTAGCCGCGCTCCTGGCACAGGCGCAGCGCCGCACGGTCGCGCTCGCTATAGAGGAAGAACTCGCTCTGCCGGATCAGCCCGCGCGGGCCGGCCAGCCGGTGCAGCAGGTCGAAGAGGTGCCCGACTTGCTGCGGCGTGTATGGAGGGCGCGCCTGCTGGCCGTCCCGGAAGGTGGTGTCGGTGAGATGGGGGTCAGGGCCGAGACGCAGCGGCAGGTGGGGCTGGGAGAGAGGGGAGAGCGGCGGCGAGGTGTAGGGGAAGAGCTCCCGGAACAAGACTGGAGACGGCGGCTCAAAAAGCGGCCTGGCCATGGTGTCACATCCCTCCTCGCTCCATCTGGCCCCAACCGCAGCGAAAATAAAAGCGCAACATAAGGGGACTATTGATGCGGAAAGAGAAATAGTCGGAGCATGGACACTGACCTGCTGGAGACCTTCGTGACGGCGGCCCGCACCGAGAACTTCCGGCGGGCCGCATTGCTCCTGCACCGCTCGGAGGCGGCGGTCTCCCGGCAGGTGCAGGCGCTCGAGCGCTCGCTGGGCCAGAGCCTGTTCGTCCGCCAGGGCCGCGGCCTCTATCTCAGCGAAGCCGGCGCCGCCTTCCTGCCCCACGCCCGGGCGGTGCTGGACAGCTGGCAGCGGGCCAGGGAGGCCACCCGGCCACTGCCGCCCGGTGGCCGGCTCACCGTCGCCACCTCGGCCATGGTCGCCGAGGTCTACCTGCCGAGGCACTTGGCGCGCTGGGCGGCGCTGCATCCCGGCGACGAGCTGGACCTGGACGTCCTGCCTTCGGCCGAGATTCCGGCCGCCGTGGCCAGCGGCAAGGTGGACGTGGGCATCGGCCGCCACCTCATCTTCCTGCCGGGACTGGCGGCCGGGCGGCTGTGGCAGAGCCGGCTCTCGCTGGTGGTGGGCACACCGCCCGGCGACCACGACTCACCGCTGCCCACCGCCCAGGAGGTGCTGGGCGGCGGCGTCCTCTTCACCCACAGCCACCCCGGATACTGGGACGAGATCCTGGCCACCCTCCGCCGCCACGGCTTCGAGCCGCGCCCGGTGGCGGTGCGCCAGGTGGCCGTGACCCGGCGGCTGGTGGAGGAAGGGCTGGGGGCCTCACTCCTGCCGCGGGCGGCGGTGGCCCGGGAACTGGCCGAGGGGCGGATGGCGGAGATAGAGCTCGGCGGGGTGCCGCTGCCGGTCGACAGCGTGTACCTGATGGTGCGACGGGGCCCCAAGCCGCCGGAGGTGGCGGAGTGGATCACGGAGCTGACCCAGGGCCGGCCGCTGCCGCTTGGCGGATAGGCATGGCATAGGGACCTGGGCTCCGGTATCCTGGACCAGGGATGAGCGGGAGGGGACGGCGTGGCCGAGATCGGTCGGGTCCAGTCAGTCGCAATCGAAGACGAGATGAAGCGCTCCTACATCGACTACGCCATGAGCGTGATCGTGCAGCGGGCCCTGCCGGACGTGCGCGACGGCCTGAAGCCGGTGCAGCGCCGTATCCTCTACTCGATGCACACCATGGGCCTGACCGCCGAGCGGCCCTACCGCAAGTCGGCGGTGGTGGTGGGCGACGTGCTCGGCCACTACCACCCGCACGGCGACCTGGCTGTCTACGACGCCCTGGTGCGCATGGCCCAGGACTTCTCTCTGCGCGAGCCGCTGATTGACGGCCACGGCAACTTCGGCTCGATCGACGGCGACTCAGCGGCGGCCATGCGCTACACCGAGGTGCGGATGGCCAAGATCACCGCTGAGCTCCTGAGGGACATCGAAAAGGACACGGTCGACTTCGTCCCCAACTTCGACGAGAAGGGGCAAGAGCCGACTGTGCTGCCGGCCAGGCTGCCCAACCTCCTGATCAACGGCGCCTCCGGCATCGCCGTCGGCATGGCCACCAACATCCCGCCGCACAACCTGGGCGAGGTGGTGGACGGGACGCTGTTGCTGCTGGCCAACCCCGAGGCTCCGGACAGCGAGCTCCTGGCGCTGGTGAAGGGGCCTGACTTCCCGACCGGCGGGCAGATCCTGGGCCGTGAGGGCATCCGCCAGGCCCTGCTCACCGGCCGCGGCTCGATCACGATCCGGGGCGTGGCCACCGTGGAGGTGGCCGCCGGCGGCAAGCCCCGGATCGTGATCACAGAGCTGCCCTACCAGGTGAACAAGGCAAAGCTGATCGAGAAGATTGCCGAACTGGTGCACGAGAAGCGGCTGGACGGCATCACCGACCTGCGCGACGAGTCGGACCGCAGCGGCATGCGGGTGGTGATCGAGTGCCGGCGGGACGTCAACGTCAACGTGCTGCTCAACAAGCTCTACAAGTTCACCGCCCTGCAGCAGGGCTTTGGTGTCATCCTCTTGGCCCTGGTCGGGGGCAGGCCGCGCCTCTTGAGCCTCAGAGAGGCGCTGTTGGCCTACATCGACTACCAGAAGCAGATCATCCTCCGCCGCACCCAGTTCGACCTGACCCGGGCTGAGGAGCGGGCCCACATCCTGGAAGGGCTGCTCATCTGCATCGACCAGCTGGACGCCGTGATCGCCCTGATCCGGGCGGCCTCCGACGTGCCCGAGGCCAAGGACGGCCTGGTGGCACAGTTTGGGCTCAGCGAGGCCCAGGCCCAGGCCGTGCTAGAGATGCGGCTCTCCCGCCTCACCGCCCTGGAGCGGCAGAAGATCGAGGACGAACACGCCGCCCTCGAGACCTCCATCGCCTACTTGAGGGCGGTGCTGGCCTCCGACGAGATGGTGCGCGGCATCGTCAAGACGGAGCTGGAGGCGGTGCGCAAGACCTTCGCCAACCCCCGGCGCACCATGCTGGTGCCCCACCCGGGCGAGCTCAGCGACGAGGACCTGGTGGCCGACGAGAGCGTGGTGGTGACCATGACCCACGCCGGCTACGTGAAGCGCCAGCCGCTCTCCACCTATCACACCCAGCGCCGCGGCGGCCGCGGCATCACCGGCATGAAGGCGCGCCAGGAGGACTTCATCGAGCACCTGTTCGTGACCACGGCTCGGCGGCCCATCTTGTTCTTCACCAGCCGCGGCCGGGTCTTCAAGCTGAAGGCGTACGAGCTGCCGGAGGCCGGCCGCACCGCCCGGGGCACCGCCATCGTCAACCTCCTGCCGATGTCGGGGGAGGAGGAGGTAACCACCTTCTTCCCGCTGGCCGCGGGCCAGGAGACCGAGGGCTACCTGTTCATGGCCACCGAGCGCGGCACCGTGAAGAAGACCCCGCTCACCGAGTTCGCCAACATCCGCGCCAACGGCATCATCGCCATCGGCCTGGACGAGGGTGACAAGCTGCTGCACGCCAGGGCCACCTCCGGCGACCGCGAGGTGATCCTGGTCACCGAGAAGGGGCAGTCCATCCGCTTCCGGGAGGAGGACGTGCGCCCCACCGGGCGTGGTGCCCATGGCGTCCGGGGCATCCGCCTCGCCGCTGGCGACCGGGTGCGCGGCATCGCCGTGCCAGAGAGCGGACAGGATCTGGTGGTGCTGACCAGGAAGGGCTATGGCAAGCGCTCGGCGCTGAGCGGCTACCGGGTGCAGGGACGGGGCGGGTTTGGCGTCAAGGCGCTCGGCCTCAAGGACAAAGGGGACCGGGTGGCGGAGATTCGGGCGGTCAACCCGGCCGACGAGCTGATCGTGATCACCGGCGAGGGCATCCTGATCCGCTTTGCGGTCAAGGACATCCCCCGCCAGGGACGCACCGCCACTGGCGTGAAGGCGATCCGGCTGGACAGCGGTGATCAGGTGCTGGCTGTGGCCCGCTCCACGCCCGAGGACGACCCCAGCCTGGCATGAGCCGCTGGGTGCGGCTGGTCGAGGCGCCGACCGGCCGCCTGCTGCACCCCCGGGTCCGGCTGGCGAGTACCTTCTGGGGGCGGTTTTGGGGCTGGATGGGGCATGAGGTGGGACCCTCTGACGCCTTGCTCCTGCTCCACACCCCGGCTGTTCACACCATGTTCATGCGGGTGCCGATCGACGTCGTGATGCTCGACCGGGCGGGCCGCGTCCTGGCTGTGCGCCAGGCGGCCCGGCCGTGGCGGCTGGTTCGGTCGGCCGCTGGTGCCAGACACGCCCTGGAACTGTCCCCAGGCGCAGCTGAGCGGCTGGGCATCCGGCCGGGCCTGGAGCTGGCCTGGGCCGAGCCGGCGGGTCCGGCCAGCCCATCCTGAACCGGCCGCCGAGAGGAGCCGGATGTGCTAGCATAGGTGCGATCTAAGCTTCCGCCAACGGGGAGATACACCGCATGGACGAGCAGGGAACGTTTCGGGTCAAGGCCGGTCTCGCTGAGATGCTCAAGGGCGGCGTGATCATGGACGTCACCACCGCCGAGCAGGCCCGGATCGCCGAAGCGGCCGGAGCCTGCGCCGTGATGGCGCTGGAGCGGGTGCCGGCCGACATCCGGGCGGCGGGCGGGGTGGCGCGCATGGCCGACCCGGTGCGGGTGAAGGAGATTATGGCGGCCGTCACCATTCCGGTCATGGCCAAGGTGCGCATCGGCCACTTCGTGGAGGCGCAGATTTTGGAGGCACTGGCCGTCGACTACATCGACGAGAGCGAGGTGCTCACCCCCGCCGACGACACCTACCACATCGACAAGTGGAAGTTCACCGTGCCCTTCGTCTGCGGCGCCAGGAACCTGGGCGAGGCGCTGCGTCGTGTGGCCGAGGGCGCGGCCATGATCCGGACCAAGGGCGAGCCGGGCACCGGCAACGTGGTGGAGGCGGTCCGCCATCAGCGCCTGATGCAGCAGCAGATCCGGCAGGCGGTGGCCACGCCCGAGGATGAGCTCCCGGTCTACGCCAAGGAGCTGGGCGTGCCGCTCGACCTCTTGAAGGCGGTGCACGACACCGGCAAGCTGCCGGTCGTGAACTTCGCCGCCGGCGGCATCGCCACACCCGCCGACGCCGCGCTGATGATGCAGCTCGGCTCCGATGGCATCTTCGTCGGCTCCGGTGTGTTCAAGTCGGAGGACCCGGAGGCAACCGCCCGCGCCGTGGTGCGGGCCACCACCCACTACCGGGACGCCGCCGTGCTGGCCGAGGTGTCGGAGCACCTGGGCGAGCCGATGCGCGGCCTCGAGATCTCCAGGCTGGGGCCGGACGACCGCATGCAGGACCGCACCCAGTGAGGATCGGTGTCCTGGCCCTGCAAGGGGCCTTCCGGGAGCACATCCAGGCCCTGGCCCGACTCGGTGTCGAGGGCAGGGAAGTGCGCACCGTCAAGGACCTGGCCGATGTGCAGGCGCTGATCCTGCCCGGCGGCGAGTCGACCACCATCGGCATGCTGATGGAGGAGTACGGCCTGATCGATGCGATCCGGGAGAGCGAACTGCCGCTGTTTGGCACCTGCGCAGGCATGATCGTGCTGGCCCGGGACATCCTGGGCTCATCTCAGCCCAGGCTTGGCCTGATGGACATGGCGGTGGACCGCAATCACTACGGCCGCCAGCGCGAGAGCTTTGAGACGGAGATTGAGGTCACGGGCCTGCCGGACGGGGTGCGCGGCGTGTTCATCCGGGCGCCGGTGGTGACGCGCACCGGACCTGGCGTCGAGATCCTGGCCCGGCACCAGGGCGAGGTGGTGCTCTGCCAAGAGGGCCGGTGCCTGGCGGCCGCCTTCCACCCTGAACTCACCGCGGACACCCGGCTGCACCGCATGTTCCTGGACCGCTTCGTGACCAAGGCCCCATCCCACCACCGCTGACCTGAATCGCAGCGGCAGCGACGGCGTGGGGGCCCAGGCTCCGCCTGCCGCTAGCGGACGAGGAGGCGAAGCGCCACGGTCACGGCCACGATGGCCGGAATCACCAGCCACGCCAGCCAATGGCCGAAGTTGAGCGTCCAACCGATGCCGAAGCGCTTGGGCACGAGGATGGCGGGGTCGTTGGGGTTGAAGTAGAGCATGCCGCCCTTCCACAGGCGGTCATCGTCGCGGGCGACAAGCCCGGTGGGCGCCTCGCTCGGTGCCGCAAGCCGCACCCCCTCCTGGCCCATCCGGTAGCTGACGATGACCAGGATGGCGGCGGCCACCAGCGGGATCAGGATGAGGACGATGCGCAGGGGGGGACCCGCCTGCAGGATGCGCCACACCGTGAGGCCGGAGGCGAGCAGCATCAGATTCACGGCGGCGGCGAGCAGCAGGATCAGCCGGATCATGCGGGCCCGGAACTGCCAGCTGCGCTCGAGGGAAGCTCCCGGCTGGGCCGGGTTGATCTGGCGGGGGCTCCGCCAGCTGAGCCAGGAGGCGGCGGTGATCAGGCCGGTGACCAGCAGTTGCAGCCAGACCGGGAACAAGGCACTGGCCCAGCTCTTGGCCGCGTACCGGGTGGGCTGGCCGAGCAGGCTGAAGTGAACGGGGATCAGCGCCGGCAGAGCCCGGTAGCTGGCGATGCCGATGACCAGGGTCAGGACCAGAAGCACCACAGCGGGCGCTAGGTACAGCCAGGGGAAGGCGCCTTGGCCCAGGTCGGGGTCGGTGGCCGCCGCCGTGCCCTGGCGGAGGCCCTGAAACCACTGTCCAGCCTGTTTGGCGTCCAGGACCTGGTGCCTGGCGATCAGGTAGTTGACAAAGAAGAGGGCCAGGAACAGGAGCTGGGGACCGGCCAGGCCGACCTTGGGCCAGGGCACCGCAAGGAGCAGGACCAGGCCAGTTGCGAGGCTGATGGCCAGGCCCAGCCGATAGTTGCGGGTGGCTGCGACGACGGCGGGATCGCTGCGGCGTTCCGGCGGGATGCGCACGCCAAAGGCGATCGAGGGGTCCGTCACCTGGGGCAGGAACCACAGGCCCAGCGCAGAGGCCACCATCACGGCGGCCAGGATCGCGTCCGGGATCGGCATAGCGGTGTCTCCTTTACAGTGGCGGCTGGGAGAGATCGGCGACCGCCTGCTGGCAGAGCTCGGTGATCAGGTCCGGTGTGAGCCCGCCAGCGAGACCCTCGGCCACCAGGCGACGCAGCTCGGCGCCGAAGCGGTCGCTGAGTGCTGGGGAGGGCGGAGGCAGGGCCAGCACCCGCGCCCCGTTGTGGCGCTCCAGGCTGATCAGTCCGGCCTCTGCCAGCATCACGTACGCCCGGCGCACGGTGTGCAGGTTGACCGAGAGGTCGGCTGCCAGGCGGCGCACGGTGGGCAGCCGGCTGCCGGGCGAGAGCCGGCGGCCGGCTAGTGCCCCGATCAGCTGGTCGTAGATCTGCCGGTACAGGGGGCGGCCCTTGCTGTGGTCCAGAAGCAGAATCATGCCTATCACCACGATTGATATAGCAGACATATAACAAAGTGGCAAGCAGCGATTGACAGCGCTTGGGAGGTCTGCTAGCGTCAGCGCCACGATGACGGAGCCAGCCCCTGATCAGCCAGAAGAGACGCCACGGTCGGTGCGAGTGGCGAGGCAGCAGGCGGCGATCCACTCCCGAGGCCCTGGCGACGAGTCAGGCGCGGGCCGGCGTTAGCGGCGTCAAGTGGGTCCCTAGGGACCAACTAGGGTGGCACCACGAGCCAGAGCGACTCGTCCCTAACCGGGACGGTCGCTGTTTTCATTGCTGGGAGGAGGGGCGGCCGTGCACGATCTGAGGGACATCCGCCAGGATCCGGAGCGCTACCGGCTGGGCGTGGCGCGTAAGGGCGGTGCACCGGCCGCGATCGACCAGCTGCTCGCCCTGGATGTGAGAAGGCGCGAGATCCTCCAGCGGGTGGAGGGGCTGCGGGCGGAGAGGAACCGGGCCAGCGAGGCAATCGCCGCCCAGCGGCGAGCCGGTGGCAGTGTGGAGGAAGCGGCACAGAGCGCGGCCCGGGGGCTGGGTGTGTCGATTCAAGAGGCGGAGGCGGCGCTGGCCGAACTGGAGCCGGAGATCAGCCGCATCCTCGGCGAACTGCCCAACATTCCGGCCGATGAGGTGCCCGACGGCGACGAGAGCCAGAACCTGGAGGTGCGGCGCTGGGGCGCCCAGCCGGCCTTCATTTCTGAGCCAAGGCCGCACTGGGAGGTCGGGGTCGAGCTTGGCATCGTCGACTTCGAGAGGGCCGGCAAGGTGAGCGGTCCCCGCTTCGCCTTCTTGAAAGGAGACGGCGCGCGCCTGGAGCGGGCCCTGATCGACTTCATGCTGGACCTGCACACGCAGAAGCACGGCTACACGGAGATCTGGCCGCCGCTTCTGGTCAACGCCGACAGCGCCTTCGGCACCGGCCAGCTGCCGAAGTTCGGACAGGACATGTTCCAGACCACAGACGGCTACTACCTGATCCCGACCGCCGAGGTGCCGGTGACCAACCTGCACCGGGGCGAGATCCTGGCCGAAGACGCCTTGCCCATTCGCTACTGCGCCTACACGCCGTGCTTCCGCTCCGAGGCTGGCTCAGCCGGACGGGACACCAGAGGCCTGATCCGCAATCACCAGTTCAATAAGGTGGAGCTGGTGAAGTTTTGCACGTCCGAGCGCTCGGACCTTGAACTGGAGTCCTTGCGCCTCGACTGCGAGTCGGTGCTGGAGGCCCTGGAGCTGCCCTACCGCACGGTGGTGGTGGCCACCGGCGAGATGACCTTTGCCAACACCAAGCAGTACGACCTGGAGGTGTGGTTCCCGGCCCAGGGCACCTACCGGGAGATCTCGTCATGCAGCAATTTCGGCGCCTTCCAGGCCCGGCGGGCCAACATCCGCTACCGCACCGCCGATGGCGAGGTGCGTCACGCCCATACCCTGAATGGATCCGGCCTGGCCGTGGGCAGGACGTTTGCCGCCATCTTGGAGAACTACCAGCAGCCAGACGGCAGCGTGCGGCTGCCGGCGGCGCTCGGGCCCTATCTGGGCGGTCAGAGCGAGATCCGGTAAGGCGCACCGTTGGGAGGGGTGGCCGAGTGGCCGAAGGCGGCGGTCTTGAAAACCGCTAGGGCGAAAGTCCTCGTGGGTTCGAATCCCACCCCCTCCGCCAACACCAGTTCCGGTTCGGGAAGGGGATCTGCCGGACGCACTCGGAACAGGCCCTGGGGAAGCCGCTAGGGAGGCGAGGCGGGTGGAAGTCACACAGAGTCCGATCCGGTTCCTGACCGAGAGCGAGCGCCTCCATGCCAGCAAGGAGGCTGTGGTCTGCAAGGGCGAGCGGCTCACATACCAGCGCCTGGGCGAACGGGTTCGCCGCGCCGCCGCCGCCCTGAGCGCGCTGGGAGTGGTCAAGGGCGACCGGGTGGCGTACCTGGGATTGAACTGTCACCGACTGGTTGAACTCTACTACGCCGTGCCTGGCCTGGGAGCCATTCTCAGCCCGCTCAACGTCCGGCTCACCCAGCCCGAGCTGGAGTTCATCCTGGGCGACCTAGGCGCCAAACTCCTGATCACAGACAGCGCCCTGGCACCTCTGGCCGGCCGGCTGGAAGGCGCGCTGGGCGGCCGGGTGATCTGCCTCGACGGCCAGGACCACCCCGCCCACTGGCTGGACTACGAAACGCTCCTGGCCGCTGCCGAGCCGACTGACCAGCTGGGCAGCACCATTTCCGAGTCGGACGTCGCCGAGATCTTCTACACCTCGGGTACCACCGGCCGGCCGAAGGGCGTCATGCTCACCCACCGCAATCTGTACAGCCATGCACTGGGCGTCGCCATCTCGCTGCCGGTCAGACCGGACGAGGTTCAGCTGGTGGGCACGGTGCCGCTCTTCCACGTCAACGGCTGGGGGGCGCCGCACTACATCGTGGCCATGGGTGCGACCCAGGTGGTGACGGCCCGCTTCGACGTCGAGGAGTTCTTCCGTCTGGTCAAGGCGGAGCGGGTGACCCTGGCCATGATGGTGCCGAGCATGTTGGCGGCCCTGTTGGTTGCGGCGCCCGCCCACCAGGGCGAGCTGGACGCCCTCGAGCACATCATGATCGGCGGCGCGCCGCCGCCGCCGACCCTGATCCGGGCCGCCCGCCACGATCTAGGGGTGCGCTGCACGGTCGGCTACGGACTGTCTGAAACCAGCCCGGTGCTGACCATCGCCAACGTGACCCCCGAACTGTCCGGCCTGCCGCTCGACGAGCAGGACGAGTTCAGGGCCCGCACCGGCATTCCCATCATCGGCGTCGAGGTGCGGGTGATGGATCAGGACGGCCACGAGGTGGCCTGGGACGATGAGACCATCGGTGAGATCTGGGCCAGGGCGGACAGCGTCAGCCCCGGCTACTGGAACCGGCCGGCTGAGACGGCCGAGGTGTTCATCGACGGCTGGTTCCACACCGGCGACATGGCGGTGGTGAATCGCCATGGCTACCTGCAAATCGTCGACCGCAAGAAGGACATCATCATCAGCGGCGGCGAGAATATCAGCTCGGTCGAGGTGGAGAACGCCCTCTACAGCCATCCGGCTGTGCTGGAGGCAGCGGTGGTGGCGGTCCCGGACGAGAAGTGGGGAGAGGTGCCCTACGCCTTCGTCGCCCTGAAACCCCAGGCCACGGCGTCGGCAGAAGAGCTGATCGCCCACTTGCGCGGTCGGCTGGCCGGCTTCAAGATTCCAAGGAACATCGAGTTCCGCCCGGAGCTGCCCAAGACCGGCACGGGCAAGGTGATGAAGCAGGAGCTCAGACGGCCCTTCTGGCCTGGCCGCTGAGCCGACAGACTGCCGAGGGGAGCTTGGGACGTGGGGCCATTGAGCTTCGGGCAGGTGCTGGATGCCACCTGGGCCATCTACCGCAGAGGGTTCCCCAGTTTTGTGGCGGTCGGGCTCCTCAGCCAGGTGCCCTATGTGGTGCTAGTCGCCCTGACCGGACTCCTGGTCGGCGGTGCCTCTCCGCTGGGAGCCCTCGCCCTGGTCGCTGTGTTCGGCTTTTTGGCCGGCGTGCTGCTGCAGGCCGCCTCCATCCGCCTGGCCGACTCCTTCTACGCAGGCCATCCCACCACGGCGCTGCAGTCCGTGGAGCAGGTGGCGCCCATTCTCTTGCCGCTGATCGCACTGACCCTTCTGCTCGGGGTAGGGACCAGCATCCTGACCATCTTTCTGATCATCCCGGGCCTCATCTTCTACTTCCGCTTCGTGCTGGCCATCCCCGCCCTGGTGATCGGCCGAGACACCCTGTGGGGCTCTTTTGGTGATGCGTTCAGACTGTCCCGAGGTGCCTTCTGGCGCATCTTCGGCGCCAGCGTCATCTTCGGGCTGGCGATCGCCGTGGTGGACGGCCTGATCAGCCTCGTCGTCGGCCATGCCGGACTGTCCGGCTCCCCGCAGGCGACGTACGTCCTGACACCGACCATCGGCGGCTACTTCGGGTCACTGGGCCCAGGGCTGGTGGGCGGCGCCGCAGTCAGCGCTGTCACCGGGTCCGTCATCCCCATCCTGCTCACGGTGCTCTACCATGATCGGAAGGCAGCACAGACACCGAAGGAGCCAATGGGCTTCATGCGTGGGCCGTCGGAAGTGGTGCCGCCGGCGGGAGAGGCACGGCCGGAATGACCGCTTGTGAAGCGGCCTCCCCAGCCGGACGGCGGAACCTGCGCGCTGGCCACGGCACGCTTCGCTTCGCTATAATGGGAGATCCTGCGGAGGGATACCCAAGTGGCTGAAGGGGCGGTCCTGCTAAGACTGTAGGGGGCACAAAATGCCCCGCGAGGGTTCAAATCCCTCTCCCTCCGCCAGCCAGCCAACTCCCCGCACCGGCGCGGCTCCGGCCGTGAAATCGGGCGGGGAATGTGCTATCCTAGCGGCCTGAAGCGCCCATAGCTCAGTGGATAGAGCGCGTGGCTACGGACCACGAGGTCGAGGGTTCAAATCCTTCTGGGCGCGCCAGCCTTCGCCCCTGTAGCTCAGGTGGATAGAGCGGGGGTTTCCTAAACCCTGTCTGTCGGGGGTTCGAGTCCCTCCAGGGGCGCCAATTGCGACGAGTGGGGGCGGCGCTTGCGCACAGGCACTTTCTGCAGCAGGCTCTGGCCGAGGCGGAAGTCGCCCTCTCCATGGGCGAGGTGCCAGTGGGCGCCGTCGTGGTGCAAGACGGCGCCGTGGTGGCCCGGGCCCACAATCTCCGCCAGACCCTGCACGACCCCACCGCCCACGCCGAGATCCTGGCGCTGAGGGCCGCCGCTCGGGAGCTGGAGGACTGGCGCCTGGCTGAGGCTACCATCTACGTCACGCTGGAGCCGTGTCTGATGTGTGCGGCGGCGATCGCCGAGGCCCGGCTGAAGCAGGTGGTGTTCGCCGCCTACGACCCGGAGCGCGGAGCGTTGGGCTCTCGCCAGCACGTGCTGGGGGAGGGCCTGGAGGCCAGGCGCACCGAGGTGCTGGGGGGATTGATGGAGGAGGAAGCAAGTGCCCTCTTGAAGAGGTTTTTCCTGTCGAGGAGGGATGTCTGAGCGGTTGAAAGAGCCGCACTCGAAATGCGGTAGACGGGCACAAACCCGTCTCGTGGGTTCGAATCCCACTCCCTCCGCCATCACTGTTTTGGAGAGGTGTCCGAGTGGTTGAAGGAGGATGTCTGGAAAGCATCCAGGCGGGCCAAAACCTGCCTCGTGGGTTCGAATCCCACCCTCTCCGCCAGATTTTTCGCTTTGGCCGTGCTAGACGGGGAGGTAGCGGTGCCCTCTACCCGCAATCCGCTACAGCGGGGTTGAATCCCGGCCCCCGGCCCCGGCTCTCATTGCACACCACCCAACGACCCGTTGACGGTTCGGCCCTGCGCGACGCGGACCTCTGAACCCCGTCAGGCCCGGAAGGGAGCAGCGGTAAGGAGCGAATGCGAGTGCCGCAGGTCCCCCGGGCCAGAGGGAAGGCGGGCGGTCCCCCGGTGGGAGGCGGCGGTCAAAGGCCGGTGCACGGCCGCCCAATTGGGAAGGGGGAAGCCGACCGGCTTCCCCCTTCACGTCGGAGCCCGGACCAGCTGGGAAGGAGGGCACCAGAACTGGACGACGATCGGGTGTACCAGGCCCTCTACCGGATCTACCGGCCGCACCGCTTTAGGGAGGTGGTGGGTCAGCCGCACGCCGTCGCCATCCTGCGCAACGCCCTGCGCCGGGGCCGGCTCGGCCACGCCTACCTCCTGAGCGGGCCGCGCGGCGTGGGCAAGACCAGCCTGGCCCGGATCGTGGCCATGGCGGCGAACTGCCTTGACCCCGATGACGGCGAACCCTGTCTTCGCTGTGAGGCCTGCCTGAACAGCCAGCTCTACACTGTCGAAATCGACGCCGCCTCAAACGGGGGCGTCGACGACACCCGCGACCTTAGGGAGAGGGCCCAGTTCGTCCCGCCGATCGGACGCCGGCGGGTCTACATCCTGGACGAAGCGCACATGCTCAGTCCGCAGTCCTGCAATGTCCTGCTCAAGATCCTGGAGGAGCCGCCCGAGCACCTCGTCTTCCTGTTCGCCACCACCGCCCCGGAGAAGATGCTGCCGACCGTGCTCTCCCGCTGTCAGCGCATCAACCTGCGCCGCATCGGCGATGCCGAGGTGGCCGCCCAGCTGACGATGGTGGCAGCCGAGGCCAAGCTCTTGGTGTCGCCCGAAGCGGTGGCCTGGATCACCCGGCGGGCGGAGGGCTGCATGCGCGACGCCCTGGCCATGCTGGAACTGGCCGCCTCCTACGCCGAGGGCGAGGTGGAGGTGACAGATGTCCGCACCGCCCTGGGCAGCGTGCCGGCCGACGAACTCTCGGCGCTCTTGGCCGCCGTACTGGCTGGCGACGGCGAGGCCGTGCTGGACCGGACGGCGGCGCTGGAGGAGGAGGGGGCGGACTTCCGCCAGCTCAGCCGCGACCTGCTCGACGAGGCGGGCCGGCGGCTGACGGCGGCCTACCGGGGGGACCCCAGGCCAGGCGCCGCCTTGCTGCTTGGTCTTTGCCGTGAACTGCTGGACCTGGAGTCAGGCGGCGCCGGTGCCGAGAGCGGGCGGCTGGGCCTGGAGGCGCGGCTCCTAACCGTGGCGGCGACGAGCCGGCAGCTGCCGGCCGTCCCCGCCGCGCCGGCGGCGAAGGAACCCGCCGCGAATCATCCGCCCACCCAGATACCTGCTGACGCCACACCGCTTGACCTGGCGCAGCTCGCCCAACTGGCCGGCGGCCGGGAGCGCTGGTTCGATCTCATCCTGCAGGGCGCCAGCGGCTGCCACCAGGGCGGGCAGGCCTGGATCAGCTTCAAGTCGAGGGGCTCCTTGATCCGGGCTGAGCAGGAGGACGCCCGGAAACTGTTCGAGAAGGGGCTGACCCAGCTGATCGGCCAGCCGGTGGAGACCCACTTCATGATGAGCGAGGAGCGATAAACAGTGGGCATGGACATGCGCAAGCTGATGAAGCAGGCGCAGAAGATGCAAGCCGAGGCCAGGCAGGTGCAGGAGAGCCTGGCCAGAGAGACGGTGGAGGCCACGGCCGGCGGCGGTGCAGTGCGAGTGGTAGCGACCGGAGCCCAGGAGATCCGCTCGCTCCGGGTGAGCCCGGAGGTGCTGGCGGCCGGCGATGCGGAGATGCTGGAGGACCTCTTGCTGGCGGCGATCAATGATGCCCTGAACCGATCCCGGGCGCTGGCCCAGCAGGCGATGGCCAAGGTCACCGGGCAGCTCCAGCTGCCGCCCCTGGGATGAACACTAGCGGACCGATTGCCCGGTTGGTCGAGGAACTGGCAAGGCTGCCCGGGATCGGGCCGAAGAGCGCTCAGCGCATGGCCTACTGGGTGCTGCGCCAGGATCCGGAGCGGGTGGCGGCACTCAGCCAGGCCCTGACCGAGGCCAGAGGCCAGGTCAGGCGGTGCTCGGTCTGCCAGGACCTGACCGACCAGGATCCCTGCGCGATCTGTGCCGACCCGGGGCGCGACCGCTCCACGATCCTGGTGGTAGAAGAGCCGCGCGACGTGCAGGCTGTGGAGCGGATCCGCGAGTACCGCGGCGTCTACCACGTTCTGGGTGGTGCCCTGTCGCCGATGGATGGGATCGGCCCCGAGGACCTGCGGGTCCGGGAGCTGATCCAGCGCCTCGGTGCGGATGGCGTGACGGAGCTGATCCTGGCCACCGACCCGGACGTGGAGGGGGACGCCACTGCCCTCTATTTGGCCAAGATCCTGAGGCGGCCCGATCTCAAGGTATCGCGCATCGCCCGCGGCCTGCCGGCTGGCGCCGACATCGACTTCGCCGACGAGGTGACGCTGGCCCGAGCCCTGGAGGGCCGGATCGAGGTCTAGGCCAAGACGCCTGTGTTGCTAGAGGATCCGCCCAGAGGAACAACACGCCAGGTGCGGATCAGGACGAGCCTATGCCCGGGCCTCCGACCAGCGGCACAGGCCTGTGTCACACCGAGGGTCGACTGGCGGCGGGCCGGTGGCCCGGTGAGCCGCACCGCTAGTGGCGTCCCCGGCCTCTGGGCGCTGCTAGGCTGGGAGGACGGCGCGCCTTTGGCAGAGAAAGGGCTCACCTGGGATCCGTCCGATCCCATCGCCCGGTCGGAGGTATACCATGGGCCCGAGCCGCCGCTGGACAGCGAGCCTGTTGACCGTCTTGATGCTGGGGCCGATCCTGGCCGGATGCGGCTCGAGGACCAGTCCTCCGCAGCCGATGCCGGGATGGGCCGTCCGTGGCCAGGCCGTGATCGCCCTGCCGCCCTACACCACCCTCAACGCCTTTGTCCCATTGCTCGGGGTCGCGAGCTACTTTGCCACCAATGTACAGACGACCCTGTTGATGTATAAGCCTCTGCTGTTCGTCACCGCCAGCGATTCGATCGACTTTGGGCGCTCGCTCGCCCAGTCTGTCCGTGTATCCAACGACAGCCGGACCTTCACCGTCACCTTGAATCCGAAGTGGACCTGGACGAACGGCAGGCCGGTCACTGCCAACGATGTGGCCTTCACGGCGATCCTGGCAGCCGCCTCCTGCGCCCACGGGCCGGCGTATCCACCGTCCATCTACTACGGCTACGCCGGCTGTGGTATCGGCGGCCTGGGTCCGCTCGGCACGCTCGGGCCGGACGGCATCGGCTGGGTCAGCATCAGCGCCCCCAACGCCGCCACCTTCCGCATCACGGTCAACCGGCCGGTCAGTGCCGGCTGGTTCGAGCGAAACGCCCTGGCCCCGCTCCTGCCGATGCCGGCCGCGGTCTGGGAGGAGGCAGCCGGTGTCCCGGTGGCACCCGCCACCTCCCTCACTCCCGCCGAGATTGCGGCCCTCCTCAGCTACATGGGGAGCGTCAACAACCCGACTAGCGTGATGGACAAACCGACGGCCCCGCCCTTCTCGGTCGTGGACGGGCCATACCTCTTCAAGACCATGGTGCCCCACGACTACTGGGAGTTCACCGCCAATCCGAACTACGACGGCCATCTCCCTGCGATCAAGACCCTGATTTTTCAGTCCTTCAACTCCAGTGCGGCCGAACAGTCAGCCCTGGAGATGGGCCAGCTCAGCAGCGGCTACCTGACGTCCGCCGCCCTGGCCCGCCATCAGACCAACATCCCTGGCTACAAACTGCGCAGCACCCGACCTCCCTTTTGCACCTTCTACCTCAGCCTGAACCTCAGCCCCCTTGCCCCTTCCGGCATCGGGCTCGCCTTCCAGGAACTGGCCGTGCGCCAGGCCCTTCAGCTCGGACTCAACCAGGCCGCCTACATCCAGATCCTTGGTGATGGCTACGGCGTCCAGCAGTACGGACCGATTCCGCCCACGCCGGTCCTCTCCGTGTACAACGCGAAACGCATGCCGCCGCCGCTCGCCTACGATCCGGCCAAGGGGAAATCTCTCCTCCTGGCCGACGGCTGGGCGGAGAACAACGGGGTCATGACCAAGACCATCGACGGCAAACCGGTCTCGCTCAGCTTCAGGCTGTTCCTGCCGC
>JAJZLH010000050.1 GCA_021803575.1 Bacillota bacterium
CTCTCGGCCGCCGGCACGCTCACCTGCGGATGGGGCCTCGGCCGGGCCGAGCGCCGGGTCAGGAGGTTGGCTGGCCACAGATGATCCCAAAGCAGGCTGGCCAAAAGAGGCCAGAGCAGGAGCAGCACCACCCGCCCGCCTGGCCCGGCCAGAGTGGCCAGAAACTTCCAGATCGCCTCGCCGTAGTGGCCGCCGCCAGACGGCCCGAGCAGGGGGACGGCCACCACTGGCAACCAGGCCAGGGCCAGGATCCAGGCGGCGGCGCGTTCAGCGAGGTGGGTGAGCGGCCGGCCGACCAGCCTGGCGCCGCCGAGCAGGATCAAGAGGACCGCCATCACGTCGGCGGCGTGACCGAAGCTATTGGTCAAGAGCTGGGCGATGCCTTGGCCGAGGAGGCCTCCGGGGTCGGCCAGAAAGACCAGGGCCAAGGCGCCCACCGCCAGCCAGAAGAATCCCCAATAGGCCCCGGGGAGCTTCGGCTGGGGCCGGCGCACGGCATGCAGCGCACGCTGCCGCTTACGACTACGCGTCTTCCGAGCTGCCAAGAAGTCTCTCCTCTTAGTGGCTGGGGGCGGATCTGTCAGATCAGTTCGTGCCCTGCCGGTGGGTCCCTTCCCGCGCAGCACCTGGGCTGGTGCGGGGTCTGAAGGTGCGCTGGCGCCAGGAGGCCAGCCGAACCTGGCCAGGCGCATGGATTGGGGCAGGGGTTCCGCCCCTGCCCCCGCCACCAGTGGGCACCGCCCAGGGGCTCGGCCCTTAGGCCTCAACCACGATCGGTAGGATCATCGGCCGCCGCCGCGTCTTCTCATAGAGGAAGCGGCCAAGCGTCTCTCTGACCAGTCCCTTCAGGTTGGACCAATCGCCGACCACCTGGGCATCGGCCTGCTCGATGCTGTCGCGGATGCGCTGCTTGGCCTCGTCCAAAAGGGCGTCGGACTCCCTGACGTAGACGAAGCCGCGGCTCACGATGTCAGGTCCGCCGATCAGCTGGTTGGAGCTGCGGTCGATGGCCAGCACCACCACGATCACGCCGTCCTCGGCCAGAAGCTTGCGGTCCCTGAGCACGATGTGGCCGACGTCGCCGACACCCAGGCCGTCGATGAACACCGGGCCGGCCTGCACATGGCCAGAGATTTCGGCGCTGTCCTTGGTGAACTCGAAGACGCTGCCGTTGTCGCCGATCAGAATGTTCTCGCGGGGCATACCCATCGCCTCGGCCAGCTGGCGATGCCGGATCAGGTGGCGGTACTCGCCGTGGACCGGGATGAAGAACTTGGGGCGGATGAAGGTATGCATCAGCTTCAGTTCTTCCTGGCTGGCGTGCCCCGAGACGTGGACGCCGGCCATGGCGCTGTTCACCACCGTGGCGCCCCGCTTGTAGAGATTGTTGATGGTCTTGCCGACCAGCCGCTCGTTGCCGGGGATTGGTGTGGCGGCGATGATCACCGTGTCGCCAGTCACGATCTCGATTCGCTTGTGCTCGGCGCTGGCCATGCGCGACAGGGCCGCCATCGGCTCGCCCTGGGAACCGGTGGTCAGGATCACCAGCTGGGCCGGCGTGAAGCGCGAGACCTCGTCGATCGGGATGATGGTCGCTTCCGGCACCTGCAGATAGCCGAGTTCGATGGCGACCCCGACCACGTTCTCCATGGAGCGGCCCAAGATTGCCACCTTGCGCCCCAGCTTGGCGGCGACGGCGATCACCTGCTGAATGCGGTGCACGTTGGAGGCGAACGAGGCCACGAAGACACGGCCAGGGGCGGCCCGGATCACGTCCTCAAGCACACCGCCGACCGCCTTCTCCGACCCGGTGAAGCCGGGCCGCTCGGCGTTGGTGGAATCGGCGAACAGGGCGAGCACGCCCTTCTGGCCGATCTCGGTCAGGCGGAAGAAGTCGGCCACCTGGCCGTCGACCGGGGTCTGGTCGAACTTGAAGTCACCGGTCTGGACGATGCGCCCGACCGGCGTATCGATCATGAAGCCGACGGCGTCCGGGATGGAGTGGTTGACCCGAAATGCGACCAGCGCCAGGTGCTGGAAGCGGATCAGTTCACCGGGGTTGATCTCGCGCGAGTCCTTGTGCGGGGCGAGGCCATGCTCTTGCAGCTTGCGCTTGATCATGCCCAGGGTGAGCCGGCCGGTGAAGATCGGCACGTCCAGCTGCTGCAGGACATAGGGCAGAGCGCCGATGTGGTCCTCGTGCCCGTGGGTGAGGAAGATACCCTTCACCTTCTGGCGGTTCTCCACCAGGTAGGAGATGTCCGGGATCACATAGTCGATGCCGAACATGTCGTCGTCTGGAAAGGCGAGGCCGGCGTCGATCACCACGATCTCGTCCTCGTACTCGTACACCATCATGTTCTTGCCAATCTCACCGAGTCCACCTAGCGGGATGACGCGCAACCGGTCCTTCTTGGGCACAACTCTCCTCCTCAAATGTGGGTCGCCATGATCCCGCTCACCTGGGAAAGACCACAGGTGAGCCAAGCCCTCCGCCGCCTATTCACACGGCGACAGGCTGGGGTCTATCCCCCAGCGCCAGGTCTCGCCTCCATCCTCCGGCACGCCGAAGGTTCAGTCCGATCTGATCAAGCTACCGGTACTATGGCACACCTCACCTGCCCTGGCAAGGCGATGGCCGCCAATGTGCCGGCAGGGCCTCAGGTGCGGACGGTGAGGCCGGCCGCGGCCAGGGTCTCGGTGAGCTGGCGGAGCTCGTCTGGTGTGAGCGCCACCAGCGGCAGCCGGCAGGGGCCGACCGCCTGTCCGATCATGTTCAGGGCCGCCTTCACCGGCGTGGGGTTGGGCGCCAGAAAGAGGCCTCGGAACAGGGGCAGCAGCCGGCGATGAAGGGCCGTCGCCTCGGCCAGGCGGCCGGACTCAAAGGCAGCGAGCATCTGGCGGATGGGCGTGCCCACCAGGTGCGAGGCGACCGACACCACGCCCACGGCACCCACCGCCAGCATCGGCAAGGTCAGGCTGTCGTCCCCGGAGTAGACGGCGACGCCCTCCGGCAGGAGGCGGGTGAGTTCCGCTGCCTGATCGAGGCTGCCGGCCGCCTCCTTCACTGCCTGAATGCTGGGATGGGCGGCGGCCAGCCGGGCCGCTGTCTCCGGCATGAGATTGGCGCCGGTGCGCGAGGGCACGTTGTACAGCATCAGGGGCAGTTCACTCGCCTCGGCGATGGCCGAGAAGTGGGCGAACATACCGGCCTGGGAGGGCTTGTTGTAGTAAGGGACCACAGCCATCAGGCCGTCGACGCCGCCGAGGGCTGCCCGTCGGCTGAAGTCGACCGACCGGGCCGTGTCGTTGCTGCCGGTGTTGGCGAAGACCAGGGCCCGGTCACCGACCGCTTCCCGCACGGCGCTGAACAGAGCGAGCTTCTCGTCCTCGCTGAGGGTGGGAGACTCGCCGGTGGAGCCGGCCACCACCAGCCCGTCCGAGCCCTGTTCGACCAGCCAGGCAGCCAGCCTGCGGGCGGCCTTCAGGTCCAGGGTGAGATCGGCCTGAAACGGGGTCACCATCGCCGTGAACAGGCGGGCCTGGATCATGCGTGTTCCTCCTCCCGATGGTCCGCTCCCAGCCCGAAGGCCTGGTGCAGGGCCTGGGCGGCTGCGGTCGCCCGAGCGGCCGGAACCAGGCAGGAGATGGACTGGTGGGAGTCCGAGGTGGCCCAGATCGGCACTTCGGCCCCGACCAGCGTTTCGACCACCAGGCTCATCACCCCTGGCAGGCCGTGGATGGCCCAGCCGACGATCGAGACCTTGGCTGCGTCTTCCCGCCTGTTCAGGCGGAGCGGCAGTCCGGCCAGCGCCGCCTCGGCCGCGGGCCAGTCCTCCTCCCGGATGGCGACCGCCACCTGTTCGGGGAACACGTTGATCATGTCGACCGACACGGCGGCGTTGGCCAGGCACCGGAACAGGGCGCGGATGCTCTCGGCAGTGAGCGGTGTCCCCTCCACGCGCAACTGCATCAGGTCGGAGATGACCGAAACCCCGACCACGGAGGCGTCCGGGCGCCGGTTCTGCCAGAGGTCGGGCGTGTCTGGGCTGCTTCCGATGCGGGTGGCGCTCCCCTCCTCCTCGCTCAGCTGGCGCACCAAGAGCGGCGTCCTGGTCTGGGCGGCCATGGCAATCGCCCGGGGGTGGATCACCTTGGCGCCGAGCGACGCCAGCTGGAAGACCTCCTCGTAGTCGGCCGCCGCCACCACCCGGGCCGCCGGCACCTGCCTCGGGTCGGCGCTCATCACGCCGGGGACGTCGGTGTAGATCTCGACGCACTCGGCGGCCAGGGCAGCGCCCAGCGCCGCCGCCGTGGTGTCGCTGCCGCCGCGCCCCAGCGTGGTCAGCGCCCCCGTTGCCGTGGCCCCCTGGAAGCCGGTGACCACCGGCACCTGAGCGGCCCTGAGACGGGCCAGGACAGGCTCGGGATCCACAGACAGGATGCGGGCCTCGCCGTGGCGGTCATCGGTCACAATCCCCGCCTCGGCGCCGCTCATCACCACCGGGTCGAGACCGTGACGGCGGAGGGCTCCGGCCAGGATCACGGCGCTGACCAGCTCGCCGACCGCCACCAGGCGGTCCCGCTCGGCGGGCGTCACGGCCGGCTCGCCTGAGAGGAGGCCAAGCAGGGTGTCGGTGGCATAGGGGTCGCCGTGGCGGCCCATGGCCGACACCACCACCACCACGGCCAGGCCCTTCGCCCGCGCCCGTTCGACCAGCCGCACCGCCACCTCACGCTGCTCTGCCGTGGCGACTGAGGTGCCGCCGAACTTCTGGACCAGGACCCTCACGGGTGAAGACCCCACAGCGCTTCGGCGATCTGCACGGCGTTGGTGGCGGCGCCCTTGCGCAGATTGTCAGTGACCAGGAACAGGAGCAGGCGGGACGGGTCGTCCCGATCCAGGCGCAGCCGGCCGACCCAGACCAGGTCGTTGCCATCCGCATCGAGAGGCGTGGGCAGATCGGGCGGCTCCACCAGCTTGAGCCCAGGGGCACCATCCAGCCGGGCCCGCACCTCGCCCAGGTCGATCGGCTGGGCGAAGGTGACAGTCACCGCCTCGCTGTGCCCGCGGTAGACCGGCACCCGGACAGCCGTGGAACTGAGGCGGAGGGTGGGCTCGCCCAGCACCTTCCGGCTCTCCAGGCGCAGTTTGTCCTCCTCCAGGCTGTGCCCGTCGGCCGAGAGCTGGTCGACCAAGGGCATCACGTTGAAGCCGATCGGCTTCGGGTAGACCTCGGGGTCGGGCCGCTGTCCGGCGATCTCCGCCGTCAGGGCCGACACAGCCTCTCGGCCGGTTCCTGACACGGCCTGGTAGGTGGACACCTCGACCTGGCGGATGGCGCCAAGCTGTCTGAGGCGGTCGAGCACCATGACCAAGGGGATGGTCGAGCAGTTGGGCGAGGCGATCAGGCGCGGCTGGCCGGCCAGGGCGGCCCGGTTCACCTCAGGCACGACCAGGGGCACATCGGGGTCGAGGCGGAAGGCATTCGACTTGTCGATCATCACGCTGCCGGCGGCCCTGGCCAGCGGCAACAGGCGGCGCGCCACGTCGGCCGAGACGGCCGAGAAGACCAGGTCCAGCCCCTGGAAGAAGGCCTCATCCGGTTCGGTCAGTGTGAGGCGCCGGCCCAGGGCCAGGGCGCGGTCGCCGGCCGAGCGGTGCGAGGCGGCGAGGCGCAGCTCCCCCACCGGGAACGAGCGCTCGCCCAGCACCACCAGGATCTCCTGGCCCACCATGCCGCTCGCTCCGACCACGCCGACGTTCAAATCTGCCATGCTGTCCCCTCTTTGCGGGTCAAGGCCATCTTACCGTACCTGGGACAACAGGGCCTCGGCACGCAACAGGGGCCGGACACACGCCCGGCCCCTGCAGTGAGAGGTGGATGCTACTTGCCGGCGACGGCCTCTTCCTTGCCGTGGTTCTCGGCGTCTACGGTCCGGTAGCCGCTGGCGACGCCCCAGTAGTAGAAGGCCAAGGAGACGATGATGACCACCACCAGGTCCAGCGGGAAGGCGATCACCGGGTTGGGAGCGCCGAAGTTGCTGGAGCCGAAGCGGGTCATGGCCAGCATGACGAGCATGTAGACGATCAGCCAGGTACCTGCCCCCAGGTTCTTGGCGGACAGGATGGCCTTGTCGGCGTCGGCGCTGGCTGCCGTGTAGACGGCAACCGCCAAGACCAGGATGAGAACGACCAGCAGGATCACTGAGTCCAGCGCCCAGCCGGTCCAGTAGATGATCAAGGAGCCGATCACGAAGGCGACCGGCGACCAGAAGCCGAGCCCCTGCAGGGTGAACGGCCGGTGCAGTTCGGGCATGGTGCGGCGCAGGGTGGCTGCGGCGACCGGTCCGATCATGTAGGTGAAGACAGTGGCCGACGACACGATGCCGACCAGCTTGCTCCATGCCGGGAAGGGCAGGAGGAACAGGAGGCCGAGGATGAAGGTGACGATCAAGGCCACCCACGGCACGCCGGCCAGGTTGATTCTACCCAGCCCCTTCGGCGTGTAGCGGTTCTGGCTGAGCGCATAGGCGATGCGCGAGGTGGACGCGAAGTAGACATTGCCTGTTCCGGTCGGCGACCAGACGGCGTCGGCGAACAGGATCACAGAAAGCCAGCCCAGCCCGAGGGCCAGGGCCAGGTCGGCGAAGGGAGAACTCAGGGAGAGCTTGGCCCAGCCGCCGGCGATGTCCGAGGCGGGAAGCGCTCCGATGAACACCACCTGCAGGAGCACGTAGATGACGATGCCGATCAGGATGGCCGTGATCACAGCCCGAGGTACGTCGCGCTGCGGGTTCTTGGCCTCTCCGGCCAGGTCGAGGGCCTGGCGGAAGCCGAGGTAGGAGAAGACGATGCCGCCCAGCGGCACAGCCGACAGGACGGAGGAGGCACCGTAGGGCATGAAGCCGCCCTGGGCGCTGAAGTTGCCGCCGTGGACGGTGGTGATCAGGATGACGATGATGGCCAAGGACGGGATGGCGACCTTGAGCAGGGTCCACGGCGTGTTGATGCGGGCGAAAGCCTTGACGCCGTAGTAGTTCAGGAAGAAGAACAGCACCATCAAGAGGGCCGCCACGAAGAGGCCAAGCGTGGTGGCCGATCCGTTCACGAACAGTCCCGGGAAGTAGTAGGCGCCATACTGAATGGCAGCCAGCGCTTCGATCGGGGGCACTGAGGCGTAGGCGACGATGGCCGCCATGCCCATGATGACGCTGACGAACGGGCCGTGCGAGTACTGGGGGTAGCGGACGATGCCGCCGGCCTGCGGCAGGGCGCCGCCCAGTTCAGCGAAGACGAGGCCGATCACCAGGACGGCGATACCGCCGATGATCCAGGATACGATTGCCGCCGGGCCGGCGATGTTCGCCCCGTACATGGAGCCGAATAGCCAGCCGGAGCCGATGATTCCACCCATCGAGGCCATGAGTAGGTCGAGAAAGCTGAGCTCGCGCTTCAGCCCCGACGCATGTGCGCTCACAGAATCCCTCCCACGATTGACTCCTCTCTCAGACGAGCGACACCCGCGCTCGGCGCCATCCCTCCCCCAGGGCCGTCCAACGTGAACCTAGGGCCAGATTCTCTACTGCCAGCAGGACTCCTGCGCACCGGGCCGTGTGCGGCCGTTCGCCTCAGGCGTCCCCGCTGTGTCCGAAGCCGCCGTCCTGGCGTTCGGTGGCGTCGAGGGGGGCGCGCCGGAAGACCGCCCGGGCTACCGGGTGGATCACCAGCTGGGCGATGCGCGCTCCTGGCTCCACCACGAAGGCGGCGTCTGCACCGTTCTCGATCAGGACCAAAATCTCGCCGCGGTAGTCGGCATCGATCGTTCCCGGGTGGACGCGCAGCCGATGGCGCAGCGCCAGTCCGGAACGGCCGCGCACGTCTCCCACGTATCCCACCGGGATGGCCAGGCGGATGCCGGTCGGCACCAGCGCCTGGGCATGGGCAGGGATGGTGAGCGGCTCAGGCAGGAAGGCGCGCAGATCGGCGCCGGCCGCACCGGCGGTGGCGTAAGCGGGGTCGGCGCCGGGGCCGGAGATCAGGACAGGAAGGTCCAATCCTCCACCGTCACCTCCTCCGGCCAGGGGCCGACCGCGGCCATGGACAGGCGCTCGGGCCTGAGCATCAACTCCGCCGCCGCCTGCACCTGTTCTGCCGAAACCCCGCGGATGTTGGCCAGCACTTCCTCGACGGTGGGGATGCGGCCCAGGAGCAGGAGGTTGGCGCCGTTCCGCTCCATGCGGTTGTAGGTCGTCTCGAGGCCGAGGATGAATCCGGCCGCCACCTGCTCCTTGGCCCGGTGCAGTTCATCGTGGTCGGCCGGGCGCAGCCTGAGGCTGGTCAGCACCTCGCCCACCATGGTGATGGCCTGGCGCAGTGACTCCGGCGCCAGGTCCAGGTAGACGCCGAACATGCCAGCCACCGAGTAGAGGGCATCGTAGGCGTAGACGGAGTAGGAGATGCCCGATTCCTCGCGTAGCTTCTGGAACAGCCGGGAACTCGGTCCCCCGCCCATGATCGCCAACAGCAGCTGCATGGCGTAGACGGCAGGGTCGGCCAGCGGCACCGCCTGCCCGCCGATGGTGACGTGCAGCTCGCCGGACGGCCGCTCCCGGATCTCCAGGCCGCGGCTGGGGCTCGGCGCCGCCACCGGCGCCGCCGCCTGGCCGGGCGGCATGGCGGCAAACAGCATCTGGGCCTGCTCGAAGAACTGCTTGGGGTCGATGGCGCCGGCTGCTGAGACCACGGTGTTGGCGCCGTGGTAGTGGGCCCGGTAGAAGTCGGTGAGGTCGGAGGCATCGAAACTCAGCACGTTGTCTATCCGGCCCAGCACGGGAGAGGACAGGGCGTGGCCGCGAAAGACCGTCCCCTCCAGGAGATCGTGCACCAGCTCGTCCGGGGCGTCCTCCAAGAGGCGGATCTCCTCCACCACCACCTGGCGCTCGCGGGTGAGGTCGGCGGCGTCGAAGCGGGGCTGCAGAGCCAGGTCGGCCAGGAGGCGGAGCGCTGCCTGGCCGCGATGCGGCAGCACCCGGCTGTAGAAGAGGGTGAACTCCTTCGAGCTGTAGGCGTTGAGGTCGCCACCCAGATCGTCGATGGCGCGGGCGATCTCCTGGCCGCTCATGCCGCGGGTCCCCTTGAACACCATGTGCTCGATCAGGTGCGAGATGCCGTGCTGCTCGGGGTGCTCCAGGCAGGAGCCGGCCCGGACGAACACGCCGTAGGCCGCGCTCAGGCTGTTGGGGTCACGTTCCGCCACCAGCGTGACACCGTTGGAGAGGATGCGGATATCGGCCACTGTCCAGTCTCCCATTCGCAACGCAAACGTGGACGGCCCCAGTCACCATTACCGACCGGGGTCCAACTTCCTTCAGGCCTGGGGTGTGCGCTCCCGCTCCGGGTGGCCGCGCAGCGCCTCTTTGTGCGACAGGTTGACCCGGCCCAGGCTGTCCACCTCGATCACCTTCACCCAGATCTCGTCGCCGACGCTGACCACGTCTTCCACCTTGTTGATGCGCTGATCGGAGAACTGGGAGATGTGCACCAGTCCGTCCTTGCCCGGCGTCAGTTCGACGAAGGCGCCAAACGGCATCAGCCGCACCACCTTGCCCAGGTAAACCTCGCCTACCTCGGGCTCCTTGACGATGGCCATCACCATCCGCTTGGCGGCCTCGCCGGCCTCCCGGTTCACGGCGTTGATGTAGATCGTGCCGTCGTCCTCGATGTTGATCTCGACCCGCTGGCTGCCGACCTTGGTCTTTTCGATGATGCCGTTGATCACCTTGCCGCCGGGTCCGATCACCTCGCGGATCTTGTCCTGGGGGACCTTCAGGATCAGCACCCTCGGGGCGTGCGGCGACATCTCGGCGCGGGCGGTGGGCAGCACGGCCAGCATCTTGTCCAGGATGAACAGCCGGCCCTGCCGGGCCTGCTCCAGCGCCCGCTCCAGGATCTGGTCGGCCAGGCCGCCGATCTTGATGTCCATCTGGATGGCGGTCACGCCCTTGGCCGTGCCTGCCACCTTGAAGTCCATGTCGCCGAGGTCGTCCTCCATACCCTGGATGTCGGTCAAAATCGCCACCCGGTCCGCTTCCTTGACCAGGCCCATGGCGACGCCGGCCACCGGCGCCGTGATCGGCACGCCGGCGTCCATCAGCGAGAGCGTGGAGCCGCAGACCGACCCCATCGAGGTCGACCCGTTGGAAGAGAGCACCTCAGAGACCACGCGGATGGCGTAGGGGAAGTGCTCCACGTCCGGGATGACAGGCTCCAGCGCCCGCTCGGCCAGGGCGCCGTGCCCGATCGAGCGCCGGCTGGGGCCGCGCATCGGCCTGGCCTCGCCGGTCGAGAAAGGCGGGAAGTTATAGTGGTGCATGTAGCGCTTCTCTTCCTCGATGCCGATGTTGTCCAGGCGCTGAATGTCAGACAGGGAGCCCAGCGTGCACACGCTCAGCACCTGGGTCTGGCCCCTAGTGAAGAGGCCGGAGCCGTGGGTGCGGGCCAGAATCCCGGCCTGGCACCAGATCGGCCGGATCTCGTCGCTCTTCCGGCCGTCCGGCCGGATCCCCTCCTCCAGGATGGCGCGGCGCACTTCCTTCTTGAGCAGGTCATGGAAGGCGTCTCCTACCGTGTCCCCGGCCTCGGGGAAACGGCTGGCCAGGGCCTGTTCGGTCTGGGCCTGGAGTTCAGCCAGGGCGGCGTCGCGGGCGTCCTTGTCGGCGTTGCGCACGGCCAGCCGGATCCGGCTCTCCGCCTCCTGCCGCACGGCCTCCGCCAGCTCGTCGGGGACCGTGAACAGGGGCAGCGTCATCTTCGCCTTGCCAGCCTTGGCCTGAAGCCGCCTCTGCATCTCGATCACCGGCTGGATGGCGTCGTGGCCGAAGCGGATGGCGCCGAGGATCTCCGCCTCAGGCACCTCCTGGGCACCGGCCTCGATCATGATCACCGCGTCCTGGCTGCCGGCCACGGTCAGGTCGATCAGGCTGCCCTCGGTGTCGGCGACGGTCGGGTTCAGGATGTACTGACCGTTCTTCCAGCCGACCACGCAGGCGCCGATCGGCCCGGCGAAGGGGATGTCCGAGAGGGTGAGGGCGCAGGAGGCGCCGATGATGCCAGGGATCTCGGATGGGCTGTCGTGGTCGACGGACAGGACGGTGGCGATGACCTGAACCTCGTTGCGCACGCCCTTGGGGAAGAGCGGCCGGATCGGCCGGTCGGTCAGCCGGCAGGCCAGGGTGGTGCGGTCGGCGCCGCGCCCCTCGCGCTTGATGAAACCGCCGGGGATGCGCCCTACCGAGTAGAGCCGCTCCTCATAGTCGACCGTCAGCGGGAAAAAATCGGCGCCCGGCCTGGGCTTGTCCGCCACGCAGGCGGTGACCAGCACCGAAGTGTCGCCGTACGAAACCAACACCGCACCGTTGGCCAGTCCGGCCAGACGGCCCGTCTCCAGCTTCAGGGTGCGGCCGCCCCACACGATCTCTTCTGTGTACACCTGATCCATCTCTTCGCCCCTTCTTTCTGCTCCCCCATCCACCCATCAAAAGGCCAGCAGCGGTCTCCCGCTGCCGGTCTGTCAGTGTCTCAGACCCAACCGCTCCACCAGGCTCAGGTATCGCTCGGCATCCAAGCGGTGCAGATAGGCCAGAAGCCGTCTGCGCTGGCCGACCATCTGCAGCAGTCCCCGCCGGGAATGGAAGTCCTTCTTGTGCACCTTCAGGTGCTCGGTCAGGGCCGTGATGCGCCCGGTGAGCAGGGCGATCTGCACCTCAGGTGAGCCGGTGTCTCCCTCGTGCCGCCGGTAGGCATCAATCACGTCGTGCTTGGTACTGGTCACTGTGGTCACCCGCTGTGTCCTCCCTAGTTCCTGGGGGCTTCCCGCCACGCCGCGCCAGGGGCGGAGCACCCCTTGGCCCAGCAGTGCGGACCGGTGCCCGCCTAGGCAATCTCTGCTCACGGTCGGGTCTGAACGTATCACAACCAGGTGGCGGGTTCAACGGCCCGAGGCAGCCGGGCCTCCTCGCCCAGCCAGCGCCTGGCCTCTGTCACGTCGTTTGCCATCTGCCGGGCCAGGGCGTCCAGCGACGCAAAGGCGCGGGCTGGGCGCAGCCGCCGGACCAGCGCCACTTCGAGGTGGCGGCCATAGAGGTCGTCCCCGCCATCCAGGAGGTGGACTTCCACCACCGGCTCCGGGCCGAACATCGGCCTCGGCCCGAGATGGACGGCGGCCATCTGCCAGCGCCCGCCGGGGGGGCCGGCGAAGGCGGCGTAGATGCCGTCGGCCGGGCGGAGCTTGCCGGCCGGCAGGGCCAGATTGGCCGTGGCAAAGCCGAGCCGGCGGCCCCTGCCCTCGCCGTGCACCACCATGCCACCGATCTGGTAGGGACGGCCCAGCCGCCGCCTGGCCATGGCCAGCCGGCCGGCCCCAAGCTGCCTGCGGATGGCGCTGGCCGAGACCACTTCACCGCCGATACGCAGGGCGGGGGCGACCCGTACTTCCATGTCCAGGGCCCGTCCCAGGCGGCGTAACGCCGCCACGTCTCCGGCCGCCCGGTGGCCGAAGCGATAGCTGCTACCGACCACCACCAGCCGCACGCCAAGCCGCTCGTGCAATACCTCCCGCACGAAGGCTTCGGGCGTCATGTTCCGCACCTCATCGCTGAAAGGCAGCCGGTAGGCGGCCTTCACACCATAGGCATGGAGGAGCGCCGCCCGCTCCGGCATGGTGGTGAGGAGCTGCAGAGGCTCCTCGGGCCGGAGCACCTGGCGGGGGTGCGGGTCGAGCACCAGCGCCGCCGGGAGCAGGTCACCTGCCGCCCCTAGGGCGGAGAGCACCGCCTGATGGCCGAGGTGGACGCCGTCGAAGTTGCCGAGGGCCAAAGCCAAAGGCCGGCCTGGCCGGTCTGGTAGCTCAAGCCAGGTGGCGCTCACTCGCCCACCACCGTCAGCGGGCGCCAGAGATCGCCGTCACGGCGCCCCACCGCCAACAGGCGGCCAGAAGCCTCGGCCACGGCCAGGGAAAGCCCCGCCGGCAGCGAGGTTGGCGGCATTAGCCGCTGACCCTGGCGCACCTTGGCCCAGGTCTCGAGACCGATCGGCCACCTCGGCCAGCTGGCGAACGGCGTGTCCAGCGGCAAAAGGCGCTCCGGGCCGATCTCGGCGGGGGGCACGGCCTCAGCTTCGCCAAACGGACCCACGCTCAGGCGCACCAGACTGGCCAGGGTGGCGGCCAGGCCGAGTTCCCTGCCCAGCTCTTCGGCCAGCGTCCGGATGTAGGCCCCCGAGGATACCCGCCAGAAGACGGCGGCCCGGGCCACCCTCCCTGGCACGAGGCCGACCAGCGCCGCCTCGGCCACCGTCACCGTACGCTCCGGCCGCTCCACCTCTTCGCCTCGCCGAAACCGGCGATAGAGGGGCTCTCCGCCTACCTTGACGGCCGAGGCCAACGGCACCCGGTAGGTGCGCTGGCCGACCATGGCGCCCAGCCCGTCCCTCACCGCCTTCTTGGTGAGGCGGGCGGCCGAGCTTAAGGCGGTAACCTCTCCGGCCAGATCGCCGCTAGTGGTGGCGAGGCCGAACCACACCTCGCTGAAGTAGCTCTTATCGACTCCGACCAGGTAGCGCACCAGCCGGCGCGCCCTGCCCACCGCTACCACCAGCACGCCGGAGGCCAGCGGGTCGAGCGTGCCCAGGTGGCCGGCCGGCTCCGCCAGGCGGGCACGCACCTCTTGGACCAGATCGTGGGAGGTCGGCCCAGGCGGCTTCCAGAGCACCAAGAAGCCATCTGTCATCGTACTGGCAACGCCTGTGCCAGAGCGACCAGCAGTCTCGCCTCGGCCTCCTCGAGGGTGCAGGGGCCGAGCGTGATGCCAGCGGCCTGCGGGTGGCCGCCGCCGCCCAGGTCATGCGCCACCTGGCTGACGTCGACCCCGGGGCGCGACCTGAGGCTGATTCGCACCTGTCCCGCCTCGTCACGGAGGAGGGCACCGACCAAGGCGCCCTTGACGCTTCTGGCGAAGCTGACGATCTCGAAGGACTCACCGTCGCGCCCCTCCAGGCCCAGGCTGGCCATGGCGGTGCTCTCCAGGCGCATCACGGCGACCTGGCCGCCGTGGTGGACGCGCAGGGTGCTGAGCGCCAGGCCAAGCAGACGCAGAGTGGCGAGTGGCAGGCTCTCATACACCGCGGTCGAGACTTCGCCCGGCTCCACGCCGGCCTCTAGAAGGCGGGCCGTCTTGCGGTGCGTCTCCGGGCTGGTGCTGTCGAAGCTGAACCGCCCGGTGTCGGTCGAGATCGCCACATACAGGCAGAGTGCGATCTCTTTGTCGATCACCAGGTGCATGCCGTCCAGAAGGTCCATCACCAGTTCGCCCACGGCCGAGGCCAAGGGGTCGACCAGATTGACCTCGCCGAACAGCGGGTTGGTCAGGTGGTGATCGACGTTGATCACCAGGGGTGCATAGTGATGCAGCTCGAAGGGCGCCTGGGCCCGTGCCATCTCGGCCAAGTCGAGGGTGAGGACGGCGTCGAAGGTCCGCCCCTCGGCCGCGGACCAGGGGCGGATCCCCTTGGCTCCGGGCAGAAAGCCATAGATGTCAGGCAAAGGGTCGGCGCTGACCACCAGCACGTCCTTCCCGGCCCGGCCGAGGGCCAGGGCCATCGCCAGGTTGCTGCCTACAGCGTCTCCGTCTGGTTTGGTGTGCAGGCACAAGAGCAGGCGCTTTGCCTGGCTGATCGCCTCCAGGGCGGTGGTCACCGCTGCTCCCGCCTGTGGATTTCTCCCAACAGGAGGTCGATGCGCTGGCTATTGGCCAAGGACGGGTCCATCTTCCAGCGCAGCTCCGGCGCCTTGCGCAGCTGAAGGCGCTCGGCCACCCTGCGCCGGGTGAGGCTGGTGGCCGAAGCCAGCGCCTTGGCCGACGATGCCCAGACCTCAGCCTCGCCCAGCACGCTGACGTAAACGTCCGCCACCGCCAGGTCGCGGCTCACCTCGACCCGCACCACGCTGGCAAAGCCAAGACGGGGGTCGGACAGGCCGGCCAGCACGGCGGCCACCACATCCTGGATTTCAGCGGCAAGACGCTGGCGGCGCTCTGGCATGTTCTCACCCACTACCTCACATCGATCGAAAGGGCCACCGGGTCCCCGGCCACACTGACGGCCCAGTCCAGCGCACGGTCCATCACCGGCCGCAGCACGGCGGCGTCCTGGCCGACCAGCACCCAGGCCACGGACAGGAGCTTCGGCCGGTCCTGATCCGCGACCTCCGCCACGGCGGCGGAAAAGCGTGCCCTGAGGCCATCCAGAAGCTTACGTCTGATTTGGCGCTTATCCTTCAGGCTCTGGCAGTAGCCGAGGTGGAAGGTGGCCTGCGCCACGAGCACCACCATCCTAGGTGACGGGCACCTCTTCCATGGTCAGGATCTCCAGGATGTCCCCGACCTTGAAGTCGTTGAACTTCTCCAGCGTGAGCCCGCACTCCATGCCGGCGTTCACCTCGCGGGCGTCGTCCTTGAAGCGGCGCAGCGAGTCGACCCTGCCCTCGTGGACGATGGTGCCGTCTCGGAGCAGGCGCACGGAGGCGTTTCGGGCCAGCTTGCCGTCGGTGACGTAGAGGCCGGCCACCGTCCCGATCTTCGACACGTGGAAGACCTGGCGCACCTCGGCGTGACCAAGGATCACCTCGCGCAGAGTGGGGGCGAGCAGTCCCTTCATGGCAGCCTCAATCTCTTCCAGAAGTTCGTAGATGACGCGGTAGGTGCGAATCTCGACGCCCTCGGTGTCGGCCAGCCGCTTGGCGCTCGGTGTCGGCCGCACGTTGAATCCGACCACCACGGCCCGCGAGGCGGCGGCCAGCGTGATATCCGACTCGGTGATGGCGCCGACCCCGTCGTGGAGCACCTGCACGTGCACGTCCTGGCGGGCGAGGCGGCCGATCGCTTCCTTCACCGCCTCGACGGAGCCCTGCACGTCCCCCTTCAGGACCATCCGCAGCTCCTGCACATCGCCCTCGGCGATGCGGGCGTAGAGCTGCTCCAGGGAGCCGCGGGCGATGCCGGAGCTGGACTCCAGCCGGTCCCGCTGCGCCCGCTGATCGGCCAGCTGGCGGGCCATGCGCTCGTCGGCGACCACGATCAGGCGGTCACCGCCTTCGGGCAGGTCGGCCAGGCCGACCACCTCGACCGGCGTGGCCGGGCCAGCCCGCTTGATCGACTTGCCCTTGTCGTCGAACAGCGCCCGTACCTTGCCGAAGGCGGACCCTGCCACGAAGGTGTCGCCCACCTTCAGGGTGCCGCTCTGCACCAGCACGGTGGCGACCGGGCCCCGCCCCTTGTCCAGCTGGGCCTCGATCACGGTGCCGCGGCCTGGCAGGGTCGGATCGGCCTTCAGATCCAGCATCTCAGCCACCAGCAGAAGCATCTCCAAGAGCTGGTCCAGGCCCTCGTGGGTCTTGGCGGAGACCGGCACCATGATGGTGTCGCCGCCCCACTCCTCGGAGATCAGCCCGTGTTCGGACAGCTGCTGCCGCAGCCGCTCCGGGTTGGCCTCCGGCCGGTCGATCTTGTTCATGGCCACCACGATCGGCACGCCTGCCGCCCGGGCATGGCTGATCGCCTCCACCGTCTGCGGCATCACGCCGTCGTCGGCCGCCACCACCAGCACGGCGATGTCGGTGAGGCCGGCGCCCCTGGCCCGCATGGCCGTGAAGGCCTCATGTCCGGGCGTGTCCAGAAAGACGATCTTCTTGCCGTGCAGCGACACGGTGTAGGCACCGATGTGCTGGGTGATGCCGCCGGCCTCCTGCTGGGTGACCCTGGTCTCCCGGTAGGCGTCAAGCAGAGAGGTCTTGCCATGGTCGACGTGACCCATCACCGTCACCACCGGAGCCCTGGGCTCAAGCGCCTCGGGGTTCACCTCGGGGGCGGCGGTCAGGGCCTCCTCCAGGTCGGGCTTGGCCGCCTTGACCTCGGTCCTGAGCCCGAACTCGGCCGCCATCACCTCGGCGGTGTCGGCGTCCACCTCCTGGTTGATGGTGGCCAGGATGCCGAGTTGCATCAGCTGCTTGATGATCTCGGCGGCCGGCACGCCGAAACGCTGCGACAAGGTGGAGACGGTCATTGGCCCGTCGATCACCACCGTGCGGTCCGGGCGTGGCTGGTTGGCGCGGGGCGCCTTCTTCCGGCGCACCGGTGTCAGCTTGCGCAGGTTGCCGCGGTCCTCGCGCTCCAGCCAGGTGGCGCGCGAGTTACGCTCGTCCTTGCCAGAGGGGCGACCGCCGTCGCGGCGGGGCGGTTCGAAGTTCACGGCGGCCGGCGCCTCGGCCGCCGGTGCATAGCCGCTGGTCGGGCGGAAGCTTGCGGCAGAGGGCGGCGGCCCGAAGGTGGTGGTGCTCCGGGCGGCAGGCAGGGCGCTGGACGGTGTGAAGCGAGGTCGCTCGCCCGCCGGCCTGGGTGTGGAGAGCGGCTCTCTGGGCCGCACGCTGGCTGGTGCCGGATGTACGGTGCGCGGGGCCGGAGGCGGCACCGGCTTGGGCTTGGGCGGGGCCGCGCCGCCGACCGGCGATCCGCCCGCCGGCTTCACCGCCGGCTCCGGCGCTACCTCTGCTGCCGCCTTGCCTGAGACGATGTCGCGGACGCGCTGAACCTGGTCGTCCTCGAGGGTCGACATGTGGTTTCGCACATCCACGCCCAGCCGTTTCAGAAGGGCGATCAGGCGCCTCGAGTCGATGCTCAGCTCTTTGGCCAGTTCATGTACTCTCATCCTGCCAGGCGGCCGCTGGGGCCGCCCTCACCTCCGTCCGGAAACTGATGGCGGCGCTGGATCTCTCTGGCCAGATGCACATCTAGCACCGCAGCCATGCCGGTCGGATTGCGGCCGAGCGCCTGGCCAAGGGCAGCCATGGACTCGCCGAGCGAGACCGTGGGCACCGCACCGGCGGCCCGCTCCACCCGGCGGCGGCTGCCTGCCGAGAGGTCTCGGGCCAGGACCACCAGGTGGGCCCGCCCGCGGCCGAGGGCGGCGGCCACGGCCTCAGCGCCGACCGCTAGCTGCCCCGCCCTGAGCGCCAGCCCGACCATGGACAGGAGCGTCCCGGTGGGCTTCGATCTGCGTTCGGACATCGGCCATCACCTCCTCGGAGACCAGGGTCTCCAGTGCGTGGGCCAGGCGGGCCGTCGCCCGGGCGAGGCAGGCCGCCTCGCCGCACAGGTAGGCGCCCCGGCCCTGAGCCTTGCCGCTGGCATCGAAGGACACCGACCCGCTGGGGGCGCGCACCACCCGGAAGAGCTCTCGCTTCGGCCGCTTCACGCCGCAGGCGACGCAGGTGCGCTCCGGCTGGCGGCGGACTTTCGTCACGGCCGGCCCCCCTCACTCTTGATGTCGATCTTCCAGCCGGTCAACTTGGCGGCGAGGCGGGCGTTCTGCCCCTCCTTGCCGATGGCCAGCGACAGCTGGTAGTCGGCGACCACCACCCGGGCCGCCCTGGCATCCGGCTCCAGGGCCACGGACAGCACCTTGGCCGGTGCCAGGGAGCGGGCCACGAACTGGACCTCCTCCTCGTCCCAGGCGATGATATCGATCTTCTCGTCCGCCAGCTCCCGGCTGATGGCGGTGATGCGGGCGGCCTTCTGGCCGACGCAGGCCCCGACCGGATCAACCCCCTCCACCCGAGCGGCCACTGCCACCTTGGAGCGCGAGCCGGCCTCCCGGGCCAGGGCCTTGATCTCCACCGTGCCATCGTGGATCTCTGGCACCTCCAACTCCAAGAGGCGGCGCAAGAGGCCGGGGTGGGTGCGCGAGATCATGATCTGTGGGCCCTTGGTGGTGCGCCTCACCTCGACCACGTAGGCCTTGAGACGGGTTCCGGGCAGGATCGACTCGCCGGGGATCTGCTCGGAAGGCAGAAGCACCGCCTCGGCCCGGCCCAGGTCCATGAAGGCGGTGCGGTGCTCGTAGCGGTGCACCACGCCCGAGATGATGTCGCCCTCGCGGCTGTGGAACTCCTCGTAGATCATGCCGCGCTCTGCTTCCCGAAGCCGCTGCATGACCACCTGGCGAGCGGTCTGGGCGGCGATTCGACCGAAGGCGCCAGGCGTCACCTCGGTCTCCACGATGTCGTCAAGCTGGTAGTCCGGGCCCAGTTCCAGGGCCTCGGCCAGCGCGATCTCCGTGCGCGGGTCGGCCACCTCGTCCACGACCCGCCGCTGACCGATCACCCGGATATCGCCGGTCTCCCGGTCGATTGTCACCCGTACATTTTGGTTGGCGCCGAAGTTGCGCCGAAAGGCGGAGACGAGGGCGGCCTCCAGGGCCTCCAGCAGGACGTCCTTGTCGATGCCTCGCTCGCGTTCCAGAACGTCGAGTGCGCTTACCAATTCCTCGTTCATGCCAGACCCAATCCTCTCTTCGGCGCCTCTCAGCCAGCGCGCAACCCCTCTGGGTCGTGAATCCCTGCGCCTCCACCCGGGGCCGAGGTGGCTCTTGGCAGCCGTCCGCCGCCAAGTCCATCCAGTGTGCCCCTCGTCCAGCCCCGAGGGACGGCGGCCGGCATTCCCGAGGCCGTCTCACATCCTGCAGACGGGCCAGCCTGCGTCCTGGCCGCGGGGATTTCAGGTCCGGGCTGCCGGCCAACCCTTGCCAGTCCTCGTGCCAGGCGCCGCCGGCTCCGTCAAGGCTGACAGTGGTCCGCCCCTCAGCGGCCAGGGCTCTCGGGTTGAGCTGCCACGACTCGGAGCCCTGGGCCCGGACGACGACGGCCACTGTGCCCCGAGCGTGGCGGTGTTGGTCCGAGACCCGGTGCAACGGCCATCCCCTCATCTGATGCCGACTGGAGTGGGGAGGCCCACTCCAGTCCGCACCGTTGAAATACTATCACGCTGTGGGCGAGAAGGGAAACCAGGGCTAGAACAGGCGCATCTGGTCGGTGTCGGCTGTGCTGCGGATCAGGCCCTCCCGCTTTAGCCTCTCCACCAAGGGACGGCTCAGCCGGGTGCGGGTCTGCAGGTCCTCGGCCGAGGCGAAGGGCTGCTCCTCCCTGGCGCTGACCAGCGCAGCGGCCCCCTGGGCGCCGAGGCCCGGCAGCACGGAGAGCGGCGGCAGCAGGCGGCCTGGGCCTTCCAGGCCGCACTCGGTCGCCGCCGACCGGTTGATGTCGAGAGGGGCGAAGGCGATGGCTCGGGCCTGCATCTCCCGGATCACCTCCAGGACGGTCAAGAGGGAGCGCTCCTTGGCGGTGGGATCGGTTCGCTGCTCCAGTTCCGCGATCTGACGCCGCACCTCGGCCGGAGCGGCCGTCACCAGATCCAGGCTGAGATCGTCGGTGCGCACCGAGAAGTAGGCAGCGTAGAAGGCCTGGGCGTGGTGCACTTTGAAGAAGGCGATGCGCACCGCCATCATCACGTAGGCGGCGGCATGGGCCTTGGGGAAAAGGTAAGTCATCTTCTTCAGCGAGCCGACCAGCCACTGCGGCGTGCCCAGCGAGGCCAAAAACGACTCGTCGGTGTCCTTCAGGCCCCGGCCCTTGCGCAGATCCTCCATCAGGCGAAACGCTGTCTCGGGCGGGGCGCCCTGGGCGATCAGGCCAAGCATGATGTCATCCCGGGTCGCCACCACCTCAGCCAGACTCGCCACGCCGGAGCGGATCAGTTCACGGGCGTTGTTGGCCCATACGTCGGTGCCGTGGGAGAGCCCGGAGATGCGGACCAGTTCGCCGAAGCTCCTGGGCCTGGTGATCTCCAGCATGCCGCGCACGAAGCGCGTCCCGAATTCTGGCACCCCGATCGTCCCCACGTTGGCGCCGATCGCCTCCGGGCTCACGCCCAGGGCGGCGGTGGAAGAGAACACAGACAGCGTCTGGTGGTCGTCCAGAGGCACCAGTGCCGGATCGACCCCGGTCAGCCGATGCAGCAGACGGAGCACGGTGGGATCGTCGTGGCCGAGCAGGTCGAGCTTAAGCAGCCGGCTGGAGATGGCGTTGTAGTCGAAGTGGGTGGTGATGGTCTCTGAACTCTGGTCGTCCGCCGGATGCTGCAGCGGCGTGAAGTCATGCACGTCCACCTCCTCCGGCACGATGATCACGCCGCCCGGGTGCTGGCCGGTGGTGCGTTTGACCCCGACCAGGCCAAAGGCCAGCTGCTCGATGTGGGCCTGCCGGCGGCTCTGCCCGGTCTCCTGGAGGGCGGCCTTGACCAGGCCGAAGGCGGTGCGCTCAGCGATGGTGGAGATGGTGCCCGCCCGGTAGACCTTGCCGCCGCCCACCAGCTCTTCTACGTAGCGGTGGATGACCGCCTGGTAGGGGCCGGAGAAGTTCAGGTCGATGTCCGGCACCTTGTCGCCCTTAAAGCCGAGAAAGGTCTCGAATGGAATCTCCTGACCATCTTTGATGCACAGATGGCCGCAGTCGCAGGTGCGATCGGGCAGATCGAAGCCGCTGGCCGCCCCGGGCTCCGCCCACCACACCCGGCGGCAGGCCGGGCAGCGCCAGTGCGGCGGCAACGGATTGACCTCGCTGATTTCGAGCAGGTAGGCGACGAAGGAGGACCCGACCGAACCGCGGGAGCCGACCAGTTCTCCATCCCGCCGCGCCTTCTCGGTGAGGCGGCGGGCCAAGAGGTAGATCGGCGCAAAGCCGTGGGCCAGGATGGCCTGTAGTTCTGTCGCAAGCCGCTCGTGTGCCGCCTTGTCCTGGCCGTAGAGGGCTTCCAGGCGGGCCGTGGCCACGGCACTCACCTCTTCGGCGGCACCGGCCAGACGCGGCACCTGCAGCCCCTCGGGCACAGGGCGGAGACCGGCCTCCAGCCGTTCGGCCAGCTGCTCGGTGGCATCGAACACCAGCTCGGCGGCGACCTCGTCGCCCAGGTGGCTGAGTCCGGCCACCATCGCCCCCGGGTCAGGCAGGTGTCCGCCTCGCCAGGCCTCACCGCTGTTGCGGTGCAGGATGTGGCGGAGGGTCTCCTGCTCGGGGTCCAGGTGGTGGGCATCCGAGACGGCGATCACCGGCCGTCCGCTGCGCCGGCCCAGCTCAACCAGCCGGCGGGTCAGGTGCTCCGCACTGGCCTGGTCCAGCCGGTAGCCGGGCTCCGCCCCGGCCAGGAGGCGGTCGGTGGGCAGCACTTCCAGGTAGTCGTAGCGGCCGGCCCGGGCGATCAGCTCCGGCTCCGGCTCGCCCTGGAGCAGGGCGCGCATCAGTTCGCCGGCAGGACAGGCGGAGGCGCCGATCAGAAGCTCCGCCCGGGCCGCCTCAATGTCCGGCCAGGACAGGGTCGGCACCCGCCTGAATCCGTTCAGGTGCGCGGTCGTAACCAGGTGGTAGAGGCTGCGCAACCCGGGCCGGGAGCGAGCCACCACCTGGCCGTGCATGGGGCGGGCCAGGCTGCTGGCCCGGCTCAGAGCTTCGCTGAGCGCCTCGGCGGAGAGGGCGAGGAAGGGCTGGCGCATGGCCCAGCCGACCAGCCCGGCCGTGGCGGCATCCGACTCGGCGCGGTGCTGGCTGTCCATCCGCATGCCAAGGTGGGCGGCAAGCTCGGGCAGGCGGTGGCTGCGCAGGTCGGGGAAGAGGATGCGGCCGACGGCCAGGGTGTCCACCAGGGACGGCGTCCAGGGGTCCTCCATGCGCTGGGCCGAGGCCAAGAGAAAGCCGCGGTCGAAGGCCGCGTTGTGGGCGAGCAGGACGTCGTCGGCCACGAACTGGCGAAAACGGGGCCACACCTCGCTGAGCGGCTGGGCCCGGGCCAGCTCGGCGGCGTCGATCCCGGTCAGACGGTAGGTCTCGTCGCCCACGGGCTGAGTGGGCCGGACCAGGGCCTGGAAGCGGTCCACCACCTGCCCCTCGCTGATGCGGGCGGCGCCCAGTTCGATCACCTCCCCGGTCAAGGGCGACAGCGAGGTGGTCTCCACATCGACCGCCACCAAGGAAGACGGCCAGGTGCCGCTAGGTCCCAGGTAGGGGCGGGGCTCCTCCCGCAGGTAGGCCTCCAGGCCCAGGTAGAGCCGCACGCCGTGCCGGCGGGCCGCCTCGTACGCCTCGGGGAAGGCCTGGATCACGCCATGGTCGGTCAGCACCACGCCGTCGAGCCCCAGGGCCTGGGCCCGCGCCATTAGCTGCGCGGGGTCGATCAGCCCGTCCATGGCCGACATGCGGGTGTGCAGGTGCCACTCCACCCGCCGCCGCCCGGACCAGCCGGCACCTGCCGCCTGGCTGGCCACCAGGTCGCGCACCACCACACCCCACTGGTGTTCGTAGCGGTCGTAGGCGCGATCACCGTGCAGATCGACCAGCATGCCAGGCCCAAGCTGGGGCGGCGCCTCGTCCGCCCGGCCGAACAGCTTGGCCACCACGCTGTCGCCGCCACCGGTCAGCAGCATGCGGAGCGTCCAGCCGCCGTCCCGGCGGCGGTCCAGCGAGAGGGTCACCAGGCGCGCCTTGAGCCGCACCGGTCCCTCGGCGTCTTCCATCCGCTCCGGGTCGACCACCTTGCCGCGCACCGGCCGGCCGTGGCGGACGGCCGTGTCTTTGGCCGGCGGCAGAGGTGCTTCGGGCTGAGTCAGCTCGGGGGTGAGGGCTGCCGCATCCTGGATCAGGCTCAGCTCGACACCAAGCTCCGCTCGGACGGCCTGGCAGAGCCCTTCGAAGCCGGCCGCGCCCTGGACCAGGGCCAGGCCGATTTCAGAGCTGACGCCGACCATGAGCCGGCCCTCAGCCAATTGCAGGGACGGGCTGGCCAGAAAACCCCAGACATGGCCAGGCAGGTGGTGGCGCACCGCCTGGGCCCAGAATTGCTCAAGATCTGTCACAGCGTCCTCCTCAGGGTCAGGGGAGGCTAGTCGGCGAGGTACTTCACGATCTCCCAGTACATGCGCATGCGGGCGGCGAACCCCTTCATCAGCCCGCGTTTCTCTTCCTTGGTGTGGTGCGTCATCTCCGGCAGGGTCACCTCCGTGATCCGGTAGCGGTGGCGTTTCATGTGCCTGGTCAGCGCCACCTCGGCACCGTAGCCCGCAGCCTCCAGACCGACCACCTGGTCGAGCACCTCCTTGCGCACCACCCGCTGCCCGGACAGCGTGGGCGCCAGCGCCTGAGCCAGATCGGTGGAACCGCGGCCGCGGTCGAACACGCCCACCGTCATGTCGCTCTCCCTAGACATGACCGCTTCCAGCAGTTGGTCGATGTGCTGGGAGGTCAGCCCAATCAGGTCCGCGTCCAAGAAGAGCAGCACGTTGCCCTGGCTGATGGCGGCCCCGGTGCGCAGTGCCGCGCCCTTGCCCCTGTTCTCTGGCAACTCCACCACGTAGGCGCCGGCCTGGCGGGCCTGTTCGGCGGTGCCATCGGTGGAGCCGTCGGAGACCACGATCACCTCGTCGATGCTGCTGTGCTGGCGGAGCGTGCGCACCACATCGCCGATCGAGCGCTCCTCGTTGTAGGCCGGGATCACGGCTGAAATGCGGTCGGTCCGCTCGATGGGCGGCGCCGACGGTGCTACCGGTTGGATTAGTACGCCCTCCCCCACAACGCCATGTGCCGCGCCGGCTGCCCGCAGACCAGGCACAGGGCCGGAGCAGGCTGATCGAGCGGCAGATTGCGGAGCGTCGCTCCGGTCTCTTCCTTGACCTGATCCTCGCAGGCCACTGACCCGCACCAGCCAGCCTCCACCCAGCCCAGCCGGTCGGTGAGGATCTGGCGGGCCTCGCCGTAGTCCGACGCGGCGTGCGTGTGCTGGCGGAGGCGCTCCTCTGCCCGGCTCAGCATGTCTGCCTGTACCGCTTCGAGCAGTTCGCCGAGCTGCCCTGCCAGGCCGGCCAGCGGCAAGGGGCGTTTCTCGCCGGTGTCCCGGCGCACCACCACCACCTGGCCGGCCGCCATGTCCCGGGGGCCAAGCTCCAGGCGGAGCGGCACCCCCCGCATCTCCCACTCGTTGAACTTCCAGCCGGGGGTGTACTCCGGGCGCTGGTCAAGGTGGACGCGCAGGGTCTCGGAGAGCTCGCCATGGAGTCTTTGGGCGGCGCCGAGCACCTCCGGCGAGGCGTTTGCACCGATCGGTACGATCACCGCCTGGATCGGTGCCAGGCGGGGCGGTAGCACGAGGCCGCGCCCATCGCCGTGCACCATGATCAGGGCGCCGATCACCCGGGTGGACATGCCCCACGAGGTGGTGAAGGCGTGCTTCTCCACCCCGTCCCGGTCCAGGAAGCGAATTCCGTACGCCGTGGCAAAGCGGGTGCCGAAGTAGTGCGAGGTGCCGGCCTGCAGCGCCCTTCGATCGCCCATCATCGCCTCCACCGAGTAGGTGAGCTCAGCGCCGGCGAACTTCTCGCTGTCCGACTTCTGACCCTTGCGGGTAGGCATGGCCAGCTCGGTCTCCAGGAACTCGCGGTAGACCTCCAGCATGCGGAGGGTCTCCGCCATCGCCTCCTCAGCCGAGCTGTGCGCCGTGTGCCCCTCCTGCCAGAGGAACTCCTTGCCGCGCAGGAAGGGGCGGGTGACCTTCTCCCAGCGCACCACGTTGTTCCACTGGTTGATCAGAAGCGGCAGGTCCCGATAGGACTGCACCCACTTGGCGTACATGGCGCCCACCATCACCTCGGAGGTGGGCCGGATGGCCAGGCGCTCGCTGAGCTGCTCCTGGCCGCCCTGGGTGACCCAGGCCACCTCAGGTGTGAAGCCGGCCACGTGGGCGGCCTCCTGCATCAAGAGGCTCTCCGGAATCAGGAGTGGAAAGTAGGCGTTGACGTGGCCGGTGGCCTTGAAGCGCCGGTCCAGGCCAGCTTGGATGTTCTCCCACAGGGCGTAGCCGGCCGGCTTCATCACCATGAAGCCGGCCACCGGCCCGTAGTCGGCCAGATCGGCCTTGCGTACCACGTCCTGGTACCACTGGCTGTAGTCCTGGTCAGGCGGCGTGATCTCCTTCACGAAGGGACCGGCCTCAGCCACGCTGCTCGACGGCCTCCTTCTCCATCTTCTTCACCTCGTCGATGAGCCGATCGATCATGTCCCGCTCCTCCACCCTGCCCACCTTCTCGCCGTGGCGGAAGAGGATGCCGAAGCCGGGGCCGCCGGCAATGCCGATGTCGCTCTCCCTGGCCTCGCCCGGTCCGTTCACGGCACAGCCCAGCACCGAGATGCGCAGCGGCAGGGTCACCCCTTTCAGCTTCTGCTCCACCTCGGCGGCCACCTTGAAGACGTCGATGTCGCAGCGGGCACAGGTGGGGCACGCAACCACCGTCGGTCCGAAGACGCGCAGGTCGAGCGACTTCAGGATCTCCCGGGCCACCCGGATCTCATCCGCCACCTCACCGGCCAAGGACACCCGAATGGTGTCGCCGATGCCTTCGGCCAGGAGCACGCCCAGGCCGACCGAGGAGCGTACGGTGCCGGACGGCACCGTGCCCGACTCTGTGACGCCGAGGTGCAGCGGGTAGTCCACAGCGGCGGCCAGGAGGCGGTAGGCCTCGATCATGGTGGTGACATCGGAGGCTTTGACCGACACCACCGCCTCGGTGTGGCCCAGGTCCTCCAGGTAGCGCAGGTGCCGGATGGCGCTCTCCACCAGCGCCTCCGGTTTCGGATAGCCGTGCTTCTCCAGGATGTCCTTCTCCAGCGAGCCGGAGTTGACGCCGACCCGGATCGGCACGCCCCGCTCCTTGGCGCGCTCCACCACCTCTTTGATCTTCTCGCGGCTGCCGATGTTGCCCGGATTGATGCGCAGCTTGTCGACGCCAGCGTCCAGCGCCCGCAGCGCCAGCCGCCAGTCGAAGTGGATGTCGGCCACCACCGGGATGGGGCTGGCCTTGACGATCGCCTCCATCTGGTCGGCGGCCCGGGGCGTCGGCACCGAGACGCGCACGATCTCGCAGCCGGCGTCTGCCATGCGCAGAATCTGATCGATGGTGGCGTCCCGGTCCTCCGTATCGGTCTTGGTCATGCCCTGCACGCTGATCGGAGCGCCGCCACCGATCAGGACCGGCTTCGGCCGGTTCTTGCCCACCACCACCTGGCGGCTGATCCGTCTCGTTACCTTCATGTCCTCGCCTCCGTGCCTTCCATCTTACAGGTTACAGGCGACCGGTCACGTCGTGAACTGCCAGCACCATGGCGGCGGCGATCAGGAGGTAGAAGCCCACCGCGTTGACTGCCGCCTCCAGGTTCCTGGACAGCGGCCGACGGCGGATCGCCTCCACGGCGATGAACAGGAGGCGGGAACCGTCCAGGGGAGGAATCGGCAGGAGGTTGAACAGGGCCAGGTTCACGGACAGAATGCCGGCGAAGAAGATGAATTGGCTGAGACCGACGGCCAGGCTCTGCCCGGCCAGGGAGGCGATGCCGACCACGCCGACCAGGGGCGGCGCCGCGCCGTGGGCGGCGGCCCCCCACAGGGCGGCGGCCGTGGCGGCAATGGCGGCCCATGCCTCCGTCCAGCCCTGGGACAGGGCCACCGCCGGGCTGAGCCGCTGGTAGCGGACGGCGGCAGTCACGCCCATTTCCGGCCCGGGCGCACCCGGAATCCGGACCGGCGTCACCGTGACGGTGAGGTCATGGCCGGAGCGCTCAAGCAGCACCGTCATCGGGCTACTTCCGATCCGCCCCTCCAGCACTGAGATCTGATTCCAACTGGTGATGCGGTGACCGTCGATGGCCAGAATGCGGTCGCCGGGCCGGATGCCGGCAGCAGCGGCCGGGTATCCGGGCAGCACCTGGCCGATCACCGGACCAGGCACGGTGGCGACGCCCCAGCCGGCCAGCACCCAGGCGAACAGCACGACCGCCAAGAGGTAGTTGGCGACCGGGCCGGCCAGGATGGTCACAAAGCGCGCCCACAGGGGGCGCAGATAGAAGCTGTCCGGCGTCTGAGGCACGGTGCGGTCCATTCCGGCCAGCATCACGTAGCCGCCCAGGGGCAGGAGGTTGATGGCATAGCGGGTGCCGCGGTGCGTGACCGACAGGAGGCGGCGGCCGAAGCCGACCGCAAACTCGACCACGCCGATGCCGCTGGCCCGGGCCACCAGGAAGTGCCCGCCTTCGTGGATCACGATCAGCACGCCGATCAGGATCAGAAAGGCCACGATGGTGATCACGCTGACACGCCCCCTCCGGCCAGCTCCCCCACCCGGCGGCGGGCCCAGCGGTCGGCGGACTTCAGGTTGGTGAGGTTCAGGCGGGCGGCCTGCCAGTGACCGCCCTCCGCCACCGCCTGGCTGACCAGCGGCACGATCTCCGAGAAGCGGATGCGCCTGGCCAGAAACAGCGCCACGGCTGCGTCGTTGGCGGAACTGAGCAGGGCTGGGCTGACGCCCCCCATTGTACCGGCCTCATAGGCCAGTTGCAAAGCCGGAAAGCGCTCCCGGGGCACCGGCTCGAAGCGGATCGGCGGCAGTTCGGTGAGCGGCATCACCGGCGCCACCGGCGGCGGCTCGGCAGGCCAGGCGAGTGCTCTGGCGATGGGCAGGCGCATATCCGGCGGTGCCAGCTGGGCGATGAGGCTGCCGTCCGGGTAGGCGACGGCACCATGGGCGAAGGAGTCGCGCTGCAGCGCCACCTTCACCGCCTGATAGGGGGCGGAGAACAGGTGGTGCGCCTCGATCACCTCCAGCCCCTTGTTCATCAGGCTGGCGGAGTCGACCGTGATCTTCTCGCCCATCGACCAGGTGGGGTGGCGCAGCACATCTTCGGCGGTGGCCTCATCCAGGCGGCCGAGGGGCCAGTCCCGGAGCGCGCCGCCGGAGGCGGTCAGCCACAGGGTCAGGCCAGGCTGCCAGGGCTGGCCGCCCAGGATCTGAAACAGGGCGGCATGCTCGGAGTCGACCGGCAGGAGCCGGCCGCGGCGGGCCGCTCGCATCACCAGCTCTCCGCCGGCAACGAGCACTTCCTTGGTGGCCAGGGCCACCACCTTGCCGGCGGAGAGGGCGGCGATGGTGGGGGCGAGCCCAGCCAGGCCGAGCACGGCCATCACCACCCGGTCGACCAGGGGGGATTGGGCCACCTGGGCGAGGGCGGTCGGTCCCACCACCAGCCGGCAGCCGTCCGGCAGCCGAAGACGGCGGGCTGGGGCGGCCCTTCGCACCGCCACCAGGCGGGGGCGGTGACGGTCGATCACGGCCAGGAGCTCAGGCGTCAGCTCCCGGCCCGCCACCACTGCCACCTGGAACCCGAGCGCCTCCGACACGGCGAGCGCCTGGCTGCCCACGGAGCCCGTGGCGCCCAGCACGGCGACCCTGACAGGCGGCGTCGCCATCAGTGGCCGGGCAGCCGGTTCTGCAGGTGCAGCTGCAGAAAGTAGAAGATGGCCAGTACCCCGAACAGGAGAGCGTCGATGCGGTCCAGCACGCCGCCGTGCCCAGGCAGGAAAGTGCCGGAATCCTTGAGGTGGGCATGCCGCTTCAAGGACGACTCGAACAGGTCGCCGGCCTGGGCGAGCACACCGGTCGCAAAGCCCAGCGCCAGCCCGGCCAGGGCGGAGATGGCAAACCAGGGTGCCACCAGGGCGCCGACCGCCATGGTCGCGGCCAGCCCAGCCAGACTGCCCTCCCAGGTCTTGCTGGGCGACACCCGGGGCACCAGGCGGTTGCGGCCGAAGGCGGAGCCGACCAGGTAGGCGGCGATGTCGCCCACCCAGACCAGGGCGAAGGTGCTGAGGCTGATCGCCACCCCGTCCAGGCGAAGCGCCAGGACCAGCCCCAAGGGCCAGGCCAGCCATAGCACAAGCAAAAAGCCGAGTGCGGCGCCCACCGTCTCGCCGTTCACCATGATCAGGGCCGCCGCCGTGAGGAGCAGAATCATGGTGGCCGGCAAGAAGGCGCTCACCCGGTTCAGCATGCCGAGAACCAGGAAGGCGGCGCCGAGGGCGCTGAGCAGCCACTGCGGCTTGGCGCCCAGTTCTGCCACGATGGTCTGGATCTCGCGGGCGCCCATGATGTAGAGGCCGAGGATCACGGCGGCGAACACCCAGGGGTTGACCAGGTCGGCCACGATGATCACCGGCAGGGCGATGGCCAGGGAGAGCGCCCGTCTGCCCAGGGTGCTCACGCTTGGCTCTCCTGCCCGCCCAGGGCGCCGAAGCGGCGGTCGCGCCGCTGGTAGGCGGCGATGGCCCGGTCGAGTTCTTGGGCGTCAAAGTCCGGCCACAGCACCTCGGTCGAGTAGATCTCGGCGTAGGCGGCCTGCCAGAGCAGGAAGTTGGACAGGCGCCACTCGCCGGAGGGGCGGATGATCAGGTCCGGGTCAGGCAGCCGGCGGGTGTAGAGGTGCTGGGAGAAGACCTGGTCGGTGATCTCGTCCGGCGCGATCAATCCGGTCTGTGCCTCTTCGGCCAGCTGGCGGGCGGCGTCCACGATCTCCCGCCGGGAGCCGTAGTTGAGGGCCAGGGTCAGCACCAGATCCTGTCCCTGGGCGGTGCGGGCCAGCCCCGACGCCAGCGCGCCCTGGCAGCTGGCCGGCAGCTCCTCCGGGTGACCGATCACGGCCAGACGCACGCCCTGAGCCCGGAGTTCGTCGACCTCAGAGGCCAGGAACTCGACCAAGAGGCCCATCAACAAGTCTATCTCGGCCTGGGGCCGGCGCCAGTTCTCTGTCGAGAAGGCGTAGACGGTGAGGTAGCGGATGTCGCGGGCCCGGGCCGCCTTGACGATCGTCTTCAGGGCCAGCACGCCCTGGCGGTGGCCGTCGGCGCGGGCCAGGCCGCGGCGGACGGCCCAGCGGCCGTTGCCGTCCATGATGATGGCGATGTGAGCCGGCACCTGGGGCGAGGGCCCGCTGGTGCCAGCGGTGCTTGCCACCGCCGTTAGACCTCCATGATGTCGCGCTCTTTGGTCTCCAGGAGGGCGTCGATCTCGGCCACGTGCCGGTCTGTCATCTTCTGCACGTCGGACTCCAGCCGGGACGCCTCATCTTCAGACAGGCGGCCTTCCTTCTGCTCTCGGCCGATGCGCTCCATGGCTTCCCGGCGCAGATTGCGGATGGCCACCCGCTCCTCCTCCGCCTTCTTGTGCACCACCTTCACCAGTTCGCGCCGCCGCTCTTCTGTGAGCGCCGGAATGACCAGCCGGATCACCGCACCGTCGTTGTTGGGAGTGAGCCCCAGGTCGGACTTCATGATCGCCCGCTCCACCTCGGGCAGGATGCTCTTGTCCCAGGGCTGGATCAACAGCAGCCGGGCCTCCGGCACCTGGATCTGGGCGATCTGGTTGAGCGGCATTGGGCTGCCGTAGTAGTCGACCATGATCCGCTCGAGCAGGGCAGGTGAGGCCCGTCCGGCCCGCACGCCCGCCAGCTCGTGGCGGGTCACCTCCACCGATTTGGCCATCCTTGCCTCGACGTCAGACAGAATCGGGTTCACGCTTCGCCCTCCCCGCCCACCACCGTGCCGATCGGTTCGCCCAAGACCGCCTTCAGGATGTTGCCTGGCACCTCCACATTGAAGACCACGATCGGGATGGCGTTGTCCATGCACAGCGAGGTGGCCGTGGTGTCCATCACCGCCAGGCCGCGCTGCAGCACCTCCAGATAGCCGATGCGGTCGAACTTCTGGGCCTGGGGATGGGTGCGCGGGTCGGCGTCAAAGACGCCGGCCTCGCGGGTTGCCTTCAGCATGACCTCGGCCTCGATCTCGGCTGCTCTCAGGGCTGCTGCCGTGTCGGTGGAGAAGTACGGGTTGCCGGTCCCCGCCGCGAACACCACCACCCGCCCCTTCTCCATGTGCCGGATGGCCCGGCGCCGGATGTAGGGCTCAGCTACGGTCCGCATCTCGATGGCGGTCTGCACCCGGCACGGCACCCCGTGATGCTCCAGGGCGTCCTGCAGAGCCAGGGCGTTGATGACGGTGGCCAGCATGCCCATGTAGTCGGCCTGGGCGCGGTCCATGTCCGAGGCCTTGGCGTCGGTGCCCCGCCAGAAGTTGCCGCCGCCGACCACCACCCCCACCTCTACGCCGGCGGCCATCACCTCCGCCACCTGCAGGGCCAGCGAGCTCACCACCTCGGGGTCGATGCCAAACCCCCGCTCGCCGGCCAGTGCCTCTCCAGACAGCTTGAGCACGACTCGCCGATACCTGGGCTGGTTGGCCATCGCGGCCTCCTTCCCGGCAGCTGGCCTTCCAGTCTGCCGCTTCGCCTACCCTTGGGGGCTCGCTGCCGGCGCCAGGCCCTCGGCCACTTCGTAGCGGGTGAACCGGCGCACCTGGATATTCTCCCCCGTCTTCGCCACCGTTTCGGCCAGGCGGGCGGACACGGTCAGCTCAGGCGTGCGGATGAACGGCTGCTCGAGCAGGCAGGTCTCCTCATAGAACTTGGCCAGCCGGCCCTCCACCATCTTCTCCACCACCGCCGCCGGCTTGCCGCTGGACTCGGCCTGGGCGCGCAGGATGTCGGCCTCGCGTGCCACCGTCTCCGCTGGCACCTCGTCCCGCGACACATAGACTGGGCTGGACGCTGCCACCTGCAGGGCGAGGTCGTGGCAGAGCTGACGGAAGTCGTCCGTGTGCGCCACGAAGTCGGTCTCGCAGTTGACCTCGATCAGGACGCCGATCCGGCCGCCGGAGTGCACGTAGGCCTCCACGACACCCTCGGCAGCCAGCCGCCCAGACTTTCGGGCGGCGCTGGCCAGTCCCTGCTTGCGCAGGTGCTCGCTGGCCGCCTCCATGTCGCCATTGGTGTGCTCCAGGGCCCGCTTGCAGTCCATCATGCCGGCACCGGTGCGCTCCCTGAGCTGGCGCACGGCGTCGGCGGTAATCGTTGCCACCTAGACTTCCTCCTCGGCTCCGAACAGGGCGGCCGTGATATCGGATGTCTCCGGTTTGTCCGGCTCCACATCCGCCTCTTCGCCATCCTCGTCCAGGCCCTCTTCCAGCTCTGCCGTCTCCGCCGTCCAGACCTGACCCTCCTGGTCGTCGTCGGTGAGCTGCACGCCCTGGCGGCCTTCCAGGATGGCGTCTGCCATCTTGGAGGCGATCAGGCGGACCGAGCGGATGGCGTCGTCGTTGCCGGGGATGATGAAGTCAATCTCATCCGGATCGCAGTTGGTGTCCACGATGGCGACGATCGGGATGCCGAGGGCGCGGGCCTCTGTGACGGCGATGTGCTCCTTGCGCGGATCGACCACGAACAGGAGCTGGGGCAGTTTGCTCATGCCCTTGATGCCGCCCAGGAACTTCTCCAGCCGCTCCTGCTCGCCGGCCAGCCGGCTCACCTCGCGCTTGGTGAGGCGCGTCAGCCGGCCCGACGCCTCCATCTCCTCCAGCTCGATCAGGCGCTGGATCCGCTTGCGGATGGTCTGGAAGTTGGTGAGGGTGCCGCCCAGCCAGCGCTCATTCACATAGAACTCGCCGCAGCGGGTCGCCTCTTCCCGAATCGACTCCTGAGCCTGCTTCTTGGTGCCGACAAACAGCACCCGGCCGCCGCTCATGGCGGTGTCCCGGACGAAGGTATAGGCGTCCTCGGCCATGCGCACCGTCTGCTGCAGGTCGATGATGTAGATGCCGTTGCGCTCCGAGAAAATGTACGGGCGCATCTTCGGGTTCCACCGTCTGGTCTGGTGTCCGAAGTGTACGCCCGCCTCAAGCAGCTGCTTCATGGAAATGTAGCTCACGCGCTGAATCCCTCCTCGGTTTTGCCTCCGCTGACCGCATCGGCGCCCGGGAGCCTCGCGGCCACCGTCCGGGTGCCTTAGCCAGCGTGAGAATTGGGGCGTCGTGAGTCTACCACAGTCCGAGATGCCTGCTCAACGGGCATGGCCCTCTCTCTGCCGGAGCTCGGCCAGCAGTTCACGCAAGGATACCATCTGCTCCTTGACGGCCGCAGGCGCCGTGCCGCCAATCACTCTGTGCCGCTGCACTGCCTGGTGCGGGTCTAACAGCGTGGCCAGCCCGGTGGCAAACAGTGGACTGGCCTCCTGGAACTCGGCGCGGGTGAGGCGGGCGAAGTTGCCGCCCAGTTCTTCGGCTGTGGCGCTCAGCTTGCCCACGACGGCGTGCGCGATTCGAAACGGCACACCGCCCGCCACCAGGTGATCGGCCAGTTCGGTGGCGAGGGACAGGTCCCCATACACCGGCTCGGCCGGCAGGAAGGTAGCGGTGCGTACCACGCTGCACATCAGGGCCAACGACTCCTTGGCGGCCTGCACCGCTCGATAGACAGGCGGCTTGTCCTCCTGCAAGTCGCGCATGTAGGCCAGCGGCAGTGCCTTCAATAGGGAGAGCAGGGAGACCAGATCTCCGATCACGCCGGCGCTCTTGGCTCGGATCAACTCCGCACTGTCCGGATTGCGCTTTTGCGGCATCATCGACGAGCCGGTGACAAATGCGTCGCCAAGGCGCACCCGCCCGAAGGAGGGGTGGCTCCACAGGATCAGCTCTTCGGCCAGCCGGGACAGGTGTGAGGTGGCCAGGGCGGCGGCAAAGGTCAGCTCGGCTAGGTAGTCGCGATCGGATACGGCGTCGATCGAGTTGGGATAGGGGGCAAGGAATCCCATCTCTGCGGCTTCCCGAGCGGTGTCCAAAGGAAAGCCGGTCCCGGCCAGGGCACCGGCACCGAGCGGCGACCACCGGCTGGCGCTGGCGGAGGCGGCCAAGAAACGCTCCGCGTCGCGCCCGGCCATCCAGGCGTAGGTCAGAAGGTGGTGCGCCAGCAGCACCGGCTGAGCCGGCTGGAGGTGGGTCATGCCCACCACCACCTGGTCGCCGGCGGCCTCCGCCTGTGCCAGGACAGCGTCGGCCAGGTCCAAGCAGGCGCGGGCCAGGGCTGCTGCCTCCTGGCGGGCGTACAGATGGCTGGCGGTCGCAACCTGGTCGTTGCGGCTACGCCCCGTGTGCAGGCGGAGTCCCGCCTCCCCTACCCGCTCCACCACCAGGCGTTCGATGGCGGTGTGCAGGTCTTCATCGCTGTCGCGCCATGGGAACGCCTCCGGGCCGGCAGTGGCAATATCGCGCAGCGCCGCCTCCACCCGCTCTGCCTCCGCATCGCTGACAAGGCCAGCCTGTCTGATGGCATGCAGGTGCGCGAGTGAACCGGCGATGTCGTGCGAAAAGAGGTGGAGGTCAGCAGGCAAAGAGCGGGCGAAGGCCTCGAAACCGGTGTCCATCCCGGCCGGCAGGCGTCCAGACCAGACCTTATCGGCCATGGGCGTTGGCCACCGCCTTCATGGGCAGGCCCCAGATCTTGATAAAGCCGGTGGCGGCTTGAGCGTCGAAGGCATCTCCCTCACCGTAGGTGGCGAGCTCAGGGCGATAGAGCGAACGGGTGGAGCGCCGCCCGACCACGGTGGCCTGTCCCGCCTTCAGCCGCAGCCGCACCTCCGCCTCCACCGGGCGCTGGGTCTCTTCCAGGTAGGCAAGGAGGGCCTTGGTCAGGGGCCCATACCAGAGGCCATTGTAAATGGTCTGCGCCAGCACCTCCTCAATGCCGGCCTTGTGCGCAAGGAGATCCCTGGGCAGTGTCAGCGCCTCCGCCGCCCGATGGGCACCGATCAGGGTGACGGCGGCCGGGGCCTCATACACCTCCCGGCTCTTGATCCCGACCAGTCGGTCTTCCAGGAGGTCGAGCCGGCCGACGCCGTGGCGGCCCGCCACCTCGCCCACGGCTGAAATCAGCTCCTCCAGCGCCATCGCCGCACCATTTAGCTGGACGGGCACACCGGCCACAAACGAGAGCGTGATCTCCTCGCCCTCGGCTGGCCAGGCCTCCGGCCCGGCCGTCCAGGCGTAGCAGGCCTCCGGCGGCTCAACCCACGGGTCCTCCAGCACCCCGCCCTCGATCGACCGGCCCCACAGGTTGGCGTCCACACTGTACGGACTCTCGATCGTTGCCGGCACGGGGATGTGGTGAGCCTCGGCATAGGCCATCTCCTGGCCTCGGCTCCACGCCCACTCGCGCACCGGGGCGACCACCGCCAGATCCGGGGCCAAGGATGCCACCGCCACGTCAAACCGTACCTGGTCGTTGCCCTTGCCAGTGCAGCCATGCGCCACCGCCTCGGCGCCGAACTCTCGGGCCGCGGCCACCAGGTGCTTGGCGATCAGGGGTCGGGCCAAGGCCGTGGCCAGCGGGTACTCCCGCTGGTAGAGAGCGTTACCCCACAGGGCAGGTGTCAGGAACTCGGCCGCGAACTCAGCCCTGCCGTCCACCACCACCGCCGCCTTGGCCCCGATGGCCAGCGCCTTGGCCTTCAGCGCCTCCGGGTCCTTCGTCTCGCCCAGGTCGACGGACAGCGCCACCACCTGATAGCCATATGTGTCGATCAGCCAGCGGATCGCCACGGAGGTGTCGAGGCCACCTGAGTACGCCAGCACGACCGTCTTCTCTGCTGTGGCCATCTACGAGGCACCTCCCCAGAGTGCGCGGAGCCAGGCCTTTTGGACGTGGAGACGATTCTCAGCCTCGTCCCACACAGCCGACTGCGGTCCCTCGATCACCTCGGCCGTCACCTCTTCACCGACGTGGGCAGGCAGGCAGTGCAAGAACACGGCGTCCGGGTCGGCCAAGGCCATCAGTGCGGCATTGACCTGATAGGGGGCGAATAGGCGGATTCGGTCGGCTGCCTCTGCCTCCATGCCCATGCTCACCCAGGTATCGGTGATCACCACGTCGGCACCCCGGACTGCCTCCTTGGGATCGGCCAGAAGCGTGGGCGGATGGCGACGCACCGCCGGCGCCGCCAGCACCGTCGGGTCTGGGCCAAAGCCCGGCGGCGTGGCCAGGCGCAAGTCCAACCCCAGCACGCCCTGGGCCAGGATCCAGGTATTGGCCATGTTGTTGCCGTCGCCGACGTAGGCATAAGTGAGGCCGTGCAACTGGCCCCTGCGGCTGCTCACCGTCAGCAGGTCGGCCAGCACCTGCATCGGGTGGAAGCGCTCAGTCAGGGCGTTCACCACCGGAATCCGGCTCTCGGCCGCCACCAGTTCCACATCCTCCTGCCGATGTGTGCGCATGGCGACTGCATCCAGGTAGCGCCCTAAGACACGGGCCGTGTGGGCGAGGCTCTCTCCGCGGGAAAGCTGCGTCGTCTCGCTGGAGAGGAAGACGGACTGGCCGCCCAGCTGCGCCATCGCCACCTCGAACGAGACGCGGGTGCGGGTCGACGGCTTGGTGAACAAGAGGCCGAGCACCCGGCCCCTCGCTTCCTCGGAGCGCTGTCCCCTCGTCCGCTGGGCCTCGGACAGCAGTTCCCCGATCTCAGCCGCGCTCAGCTCATCCAGACGCAACAGGTGGAAAGAGGTCTTGGTCGGTGGCATGGGACACCTCCTTGTGATCGGGCCGAGACATCGACCAAAGCAAATGAGAAGGGCCCAGGGCTGTCGCCCTGGGCCCCCTCGCGGCTGATCTAACTCAGCAGATGCGGTGTGGGAGGGGTACCCAGGCGCGCGCCAGCCTGGCCCTCCTCGTGGCTGAACCGTTCCGACGCTGTGCCAACCGTGCACCTCCTCGGTAGATGGTGGTGAGGAGCACCATACCAGCCCCGCCGCCCAGGGTCAAGTGCGCCCGGGCTCTAGGCTGAAACCTGTGGGGTGAGTGGTGAGAAAGGGGGAAAAAGCGGAAGCAGCTCCAAATCTGGTGGTACCGGCCAACAGAAAAGGAGTGCTTCCGTGTGGCAGAGCGTATCGCACCGGT
>JAJZLH010000059.1 GCA_021803575.1 Bacillota bacterium
GCCTCGACCGCGAGCGCCAGGGACGCCCAGTAGCGCGGGTTGACCTCTGCCAGCCAGAGGCGGCCGCTTCCCGCCTCCTCCAGGAACTCCACCTCCACCGGCCCTCTAAAGCCCACCGCCTCCACCAACTGGCGGGCCAGCGCCACCAGGTCCGGGCGGTCTGAGCTGACCTGGACCGTGCTGGTGCCAAAGGGCTCGGGATACCAGCGCAGCTCCTTCTGCACAAAGCTGGCCGCCAGGGTGCCGGCCTGATCGTAGAGCAGCCCGACGTCCCACTTGGCAGCGACCGCGATAAACTCCTGGGCCAGCATGCCGCCGCTTGGACCGGCCCAGCGCGCGACCCAGCGCCGGGCCTCGGCCCAGGTGCGGACGACTTCCACGCCGCGGCCGCCGCCGCCCAGGCGGGGCCGCAGGATGAATCCGCCCGGCCAGCGCTGAAGGGCCTCCTTGAGATCAGCTTCGCTCGCCACGGCGTGCCACTGCGGCACTGCCACTCCGGCCCGGGCTGCCGCGTGGGCTGTCCTCTCCTTGTCCCGGAAGGTCCAAAACTGCTCGGCCTCCGGGACCAGGCTCAGGGCACCCAGGGCACTGCCCAGGTGAATGGTGGCCTCGGTGCTCTCATCGTCCATCGGCATCACCAGATCGATGCCCTGTGTCCTGACCGCCTGCCCCAGCCAGTCGGCCAGCCTGTCCACATCTCCGAGCGGCGGTGAGACGAGCGCGCCGGCGGCCCAGTGCGAAAAGCGGGCCAGGGCGATCGGCGTATCCTCGGCCACCCAGACCTCGTGGCCGGCGGCCCCCAGCGAGCGCACAACGGTCAGTGTCTTTCTGAGCTGGCCGTCGGTGGTGAGAATCCTCATCGCTCACCCGGCCCGCCGCCCACCACTGACACCCCTGCCAGGGCCAGGCGAGCCCGCTGCCGGGCGTCCAGGCGCGGTCTGGTCAGAGAGCGCCCGAACGCCACCAGCGCCATCACGGCGTTGGTGATGCCGTCCCGATGGCGCACCCCCTTGCGGTAAAAGCGGATGGTCACCGGCTGGCTGTTGTCGACCCGTGCCCCCTGCCGGGCGGTCAGCACCGCGATCTCCTGGGCGCAGCCATAGGCCAGGGCCGTGAAGTAGGGCAAGAGCCGCTCCACCGTCCAAAGCCGCATCACCCGAAACCCGCTCTCGGCGTCGGTGTAAGGCTGGCCGCCCAGGCGCGAGGCCCACCAGGACAGGCAGCGGTTGCCGAACCGCTTGCCGAACGGGTAGCGGCTGAGGTCGCGCCGGCCGAGCACCACATCGAAGGGCCCCTCGCTGAGCCGACGCACCAGGAGCGGGATTTCGGAGGGGAGATGCTGACCGTCGGCATCGAGCATGACCAGAACGTCGTCCCGGGCCAACCTGCCCTCATCCAGCTGCGTCATCAGGTAGGAGAAGCCGGTGAGCAGGCCCTTGGACATGCCGCGGTTTCGCGGGTGATGCAATACGACGCGGCCGGCACCGGCGGTCGCCCAGGCGTCCAACAGCCCGGTGGAGCCGTCGGTTGATCCGTCGTCGACCACCACGGTCTGATCCACCCAGGCGCCGATCTCGGCCAGCACCCCGATCACGGTGGTGCGCTCGTTGTAGACCGGGATCAGCGCCGTGGTGACGGGGTGATTGCCAGACGCTGTCAGGGCCACTGTCTCACCGCCCGCGCACAATATCGCCAGCCGGTGTGCGGACGCCCTGCGCATAGTCGAAGGGGGCGGCGTAGTGCAAGAAGCCGAACTTGCGGGCCAGAGCCTTCAGGTATTCCAGCTGCCGGTCCGAGTCGGCTGACGGCGCGACCAAGGACAGGAGCATCGGCACCAGGCCCAGCGTGTTCGAGTACTGGAGCAGGGTGTCGAGCGTCATCTGCGCCCACGGCGCCGCCAGCTCCTCTTCGGACAGCGTCCCCTCCCAGCAGATGCCATCCAGGTAGCTGGCCACCAGCGGCAAGAGCAGCCACAACCCGTTGTTCATCACCACCAGCTTGTCCGGGAACACACTCCTCGCCATCCGCACCAGGTCGGCCGCGGCCGAGAGCAGCCAGCCGGTGTCACCAGCCACTGCCGGGTCCTCCACGTCGCCCAGGCTGTCCAGGAAGACGCCGTCCCACCCGGCGTGGGCCAGGGCTGTCATCTGCTCGAGCAGATGGTGCCTCCAGACGGCCGAGCGGGGATCCACCACGTAGGTGCCAAACTCCTCCCGAAGCCACGGCTCGCCATTGACGCGCAGGAGATCCCGGCTCTGCAGTCTCAGTTTCTGGACGACGTGCGGGGCGGCTTCCATGGCGCCCACATAGGCCAGCAGCTTCACCCCGCGCCCCTTCAGGTAGGCGAGGTCAGCTGATCGCCAGCCATTCGGCTCCAGGATGGCCAGCTCGTATTGGTCGATGCCCTGGAGCGGGCCGTACCCGTAGTAGACGGTGTAGGAGCGGGCGCGGATGCGCGGCGGTTTGAGGCTGGGCACCGGGCTGTTTCCTCCCCGCTCGGACTAGATCTCGGGCTCTCTCGGCACAATGCCCCGGCTGGCCATCGTGCTGAGCAGCAGGTCGACCATGGCCGGGTCCAGCTGCGTCGAGCGCAGTTTATCCACCTCGAACAGGGCGCGCTCCGGCGGCAGGCCGGCCCGGTAGCTGCGGGCCGAGGTGCGCGCCACGTAGTTCTCCGCGGTGGCAAGCAGGCGGCCAGCCAGCGGGATGTCCTCGCCGGCCAGACCCTCCGGGTAGCCCAGGCCGTCCCAGCGCTCGTGGTGGTAGCGTACCGCATCGCGGACAGTGTGGGAGGCGACCTGTTCGGGCAGGCTGGCCAGGAGATCGTACCCGATCTCAGGATGGCGCTGAATCAGGGCCCGGCTGGTCTCGGACAGCGTGCCTTTGGTCATGGGCAGATCGAGGCTCACCGCCACCATGCCCAGGTCATGGAGGCGTCCCGCCATCTCAATCTGGGCCAGGTCCGAAGCGCTCATGCCGAGCGAGCGGCCCAGGCTCGTCGCCACCTCGGCGACCTGGCGGGAGTGACCCTGATTGAAGGGGTCGGCGGCGTCCAGCATATCGACGATGGCGTAGAGGGTTTCCACATAGCTGGCCGTGGTGGCGGCGGAGAGGGCCCGGCCCTGGAAGGTGGCGGCCAGGCTCTGCCCCAGCACGGCGAGGAGGCGGCGCAGGTGGTCGCTGGCGGCGATGGCTTCCTTGGCGGCATAGACCACCGCTCCCCGCTCTCGCCCGGCCGCCACCGGCACCACCACGAAGCCCTTGTAGCCCAGACGCAAGACGGGCGCCGGTAGCCTCGGTGCCGACCACACCGCCGCCTGGGCGACCGGCAGGGCGGCTGCCAGCTGGCGGGGGTCGATCGCCTCCACCAGCGCCTGATCTTCTCCCTGCCAGAGCATGTCCGTCTCACCGGCACCATCTTGCCAGTGTGCAAAGTAGCCGCTGTTCGCAGCCAGCGCCTCGCTGCCCAGCCGGCAGACCAGGCGCAGCACCTCGTCCACCTGCAGCACAAGTTCCAGGGCTCGCTGCTGCGTGGTGGCCTCGATGCGGTTCTCCTCGGCGCGCCGGCCGAGGCGGTCGGCGTAGAGCACGACTGCCAAAAGGGGGCGCAGGCGGTAGGCGTAGGCGAGCAGGGCCTGGCGCAGGGGCTCGTCCAGGTGAAAGCGGGCCGGCACCGCAATCCGGAGCAGCGCCTGCTCTCCGCAGCTGATACTGACATAGGGCTCCACCTTGGTGCCGTCCACGACCAACTGCAGGGGGTCGGCCGGCATGGGCAGGTCAAGCGGCGCCTGGCGGATCGGCCCCCCGCCCACCAGTCCCGCATAGTTGGGCCCGATGGTCGGTGTGCCAGTCGCCGTGCGGGTCGCCTTCAGCAACAAGGGGCCCTCCGCGGCGTCGGCGGCGTAAGCGTAGTAGCCCGGCGCCTCCACCAGCTTGCCCAGGCCGGTGAGGGCGGCGAACAGCGTGGCCTGCAAGTCATAGGGCGGCTTCATGGCATTGAGCACTTCCCCCCATGCCTCGTCGACCGAACCCTGGCGGGCGGGCCGGCGGCCGAACAGGCCGAGGGCGGAACTCACCAGAAGCGCCCAGACGCCGCTATCCATGGCCCGCCCCCCTATCCTCGGATGCTTCGCTCATGGCTGCTGGATCCAGATGACGAGCAGCTGGCTATTGTGGAAGTATACGCTGGCCGTGTGTGGATGGGACTTCAGGTAGGCCAGCCCCCAGACCAGGGCCCGCCCGCTGACGGCGGCTCCTTGCACGCCCGAGTAGACGGCGGTGCCACCGCCGGAGGGCAGGGGCAGGCGGGCGTCGGCCGTGGTGACGGGATGGCCGAAGCCGGGCGGCTCGAGCGGGATATCCAGGAAGATATCGGGCGTCAGGATGGCCAGGTGCCTGGCGTCCAGCGGGCGGAAGCTGGGGTTTTCGGCATTGGCCAGCTGGGCCTGGGCCACAAAGGTGATGAGCTCCACGTGCCAGCCCTTGCCCAGCACCTCGCTGTACTGCTGGGTCGGCGAGATCAGGGTCCAGGTGTAGGCGGGGAAGGCGTTGCTGATCTCGAGGTAGACCCGGCCTGAGCCCACCGGCTCGAAGCGCCTCAGCGGCGCCGGCCGAAGTGGTGCCAGGTAGAGGCTGGGGCCGAGGGTGACCAGGAGGAGCATGACCGCCACCGCCTGATTGGCGCGCTGGCTGAGCGCTCCCAGGAAGGCCCAGCCGAAGAAGGCGCTGACCACCAGCACCCCGACCACGTCGGACGCCAGGCCTGCGCCGCCCACGTCGTAGAGACCAAACGGCTGGAGGTGGGTGAGGCCGAAGCCGGCGGCAATGGTCAGGGCCATGCCCAAGGTCACCGCAGACCACTGGCGGGAGGTGCGGGCAGTCACGGCAGCCTGGATCAAGAGGCCGAGCACCACCGCTCCCACCAACAGCAGGCTGCGGGGGCCGCTCAGCCAGCCGGTCAGCCCGAGAGGGGTCACGAATGGGATGCGCATGGTCCAGAGGATGGTGAGCGGCGCCACCTTCAGCAACAGCCCGAAGGCGATGGGGATGAGCCCGATCAGGGCGGCCATGAGCACTGCTGCCAGGGCCATAAGGCTCCTCCGCCAGGCTTCGGCGAAGAACACCGCCCTGCTCACGCCCAGCAGGAGGACGGCAGCCACGAGATACGGCAGGAGCAAGGGCTCCACCAGTGCTGTGACCAGGGTGGCCAGGGTCAGCATCAGCCGGTCGCGGCGGTCTCCGTCGCGCAGCCAGCGCAGGCAGAAGGCGATGCCAAACAGCAAGAAGGCCAGGGCCAGCTTGGGCGCCGCCGGGGCGGTCAGGTGCCAGGGCACGCCGCCGGCGGTGGGCAAGGTGGTGAGAGCGGCCATGACGACGGTTGCAAAGGCCGCCCACAGACTGCCGCCAGACACCTCCCAGGCCAACGTGCCGGCAGCCAGTGCGATCATCACGGCGGTGAGGGCACCCCAGAAGCGCAGGATCAACAGCGGGTTGTTCAAGAACAAGGTGGCCAGGGCAGCCACCAGCACATGCAGGCCCTCCGGGAAGAGGCCCAGCACATAGGGCCCCTGGTTCAGGGCTATCTCCTTGACCGCCAGGAGATCCACATACCCCTCGGCGGTGCCGGGGGCAACCTGCTGGAGGGGTCCCAACAGGTGCCAGACGAAGGTGGCGAGAAGCGCCAGGGCGGTGCCGAGCACCAGCGGCTGACGGAGGCTGGCGAGGGCGTGCCGGATGGCCTGCACCAAGTCGCCGAGATAGGACCAGACGAACCAGATGAAGCCGTGCTGGCTCTCTGGATCCATGGTGTCCCAGAACCGGCTGGCCTTCCTGGCACTGACCTGGCGCTCCTCGGTGCTCTGGCGGCGTCGCCCCCTGGTGGCGACCAGGGCCGTGCCGATCACGGCCGCGGCGATGCTGGTGGCAAGTTCCACGCTGCGGGCCAGGGTGAGCAGAAAGGTGACGCCCGTCCAAAAGGCCACCCCGGCCACCAGCACCGTGCTGAGCCGCACCAGGGTGCCCTCGCCCTCCCGCCCGGCCAGAGCGACCGCCGGCAAAAGCAAGATCGCCACCACAAAGCCGAGCAGGGTCTGAATCAGGGCACCGAGTGAGCCCAGAATCATGACCTAGCCGCCCGAAGGGGCCGGCCGCCCAGCGGCTGCGGCGGTCGGGTGCAAGGAGAGTTCGTACACCGTCAGCTCCGGGCTGGAGAAGAAGACCGTCGGTGGCGAGTGGGTGGCGTCCCACTTGGCGAGCCAGGCGGTGATGAGGGCGGTGTCATGGCGGTCGATGGCGGCGTAGAGCGCCCCGGCAACTGCCGCCGGCGCCAGGTGGTAGTGGTGGTTGACGAAGAAGAAGATCTCGCTCTGCGCCAGGGGATACGGCCGCACCCCACCACCAGGGGCGTAGTGCGGCCACCGGTAGGGCGCGGTCGGCGAGACGTGGCTGACGAAGACCGGCACATCAATCTGAAAGCCCTGGCCCAGCGCCAAGGAATAGCCGAAGTTGTTGGAGATGGCCAGCCAGGTGCCGGCCGGCTGGGTGGTGGCGATCTGTTCGTAGGCGGCGACATAGGCGTCTGAGGTCATGGAGTAGGGAGTCAGAGCGGGCGGCGGGTAGGCCATCCAGGCGAAGGCGCTAAGCGCCATCGCAGAGATTAAGGACAGCCAGGCGGCCGCCTTCTCGCGCACCACCCAGCCCACCACCTCCTCGATCAGGCACCATGCCATGGCCAGCCCCAGCGCTTCACAGAAGGCGACAAACTCGCCGCTCCTGGTGGTGAGCAGGGCGGAGTTGATGCCAAAGCGCGGCAGCTGCTGGACCGCCACCGCCCCGGCCAGGCTGAACAGAGCTACCAGCGGCGCGCCGATCTGCGCCCCCTCCTGGCGCCGAATCAGGCGGAGGAGAAAGAGCAGAACGCAGCCCGCTGCTGCTACCTCAGCGACCCGGCTGATTTTGGGCGCGGGTAGGTTGGTGTGCGCGGTCAGGAAGCCGGCCGAGGAGGCGTAGAGTGGGATGCCCAAGAGGTGGGGCACGGCCACCGGCAGGACCACCAGCAGGGCAGTCAGCGGCACCCACTTCAGATACCAGCCCAGCGCCTCCCGGTCGATCCCTGCCGCCATCCAGCCCGCCACCGTACCGGCGACGGCGGCGATGGTGGCATTCAAAAGTGGGATGGGGTGGACCAGCCCGGTGATGGCCAAGAGGCAGACTGCGGTCCAGCGCCAGCCTCTCTGCCTGGGGTCGACCCAAGACTGGTAGACGAAGTAGGCGACTGGCAGTGCGAAGACGTTGCCGAACTCCTGGCTGTCGGTGGCGGCCTGGCGATCAGCCACGTAGGGGAAGAGGAAGAACATGGTGCCATAGAGCAGCATGGCCACGATGCCGGGTGCCACCCGGCCGGTCAGGCGCCAGGCCGAATAACCGACCGCCAGCACCATGGCCAGGCCGACGGCCGGCCCGAAGAACTTCTCAAACACCACCGGGCTGCCCAGGCTCAGCTTATCCAGCTCGGCCAGCACCAGGTGGAAGCCACGCGGGTAGATGCCGCCCGGGAACAGCTGCTGGGCCAGGATGTCCTTCATCCAGACGATGACCACGTAGGCGTCCGAATAGGGGAGGGCGGCATGGGTCCAGTTGCCCCAGAAGCGCACCACTGCCGACACACCGACCACCACCAGGGTGGCGATGGTGGCGATCAGGCCATAGAGGCTGGGCGGGCGGAGCTGGCGCCAGAAGCGCTGCCAGCCACCCTTGAACCCGTGCACAAGGCGGCCGGGGGCGGTTGCCAGCCGGTCCAGCTCAGCCAGGAAAGAGGCAGCCAGGCGCGAATTGGCCGAGAGTTCATAGCGGCTGCGATAGGCAGGCCGCACCGAGAAGCGCAGCAGGAAGATCAGCACGGCCAGCGGCACCCACAACAGGAGGTGGGCTGCCGTCAGAATGTACCCGACGACGATCAGGAAGAGGATCATGCGCGCCGCATTGGTGGCCAGGCGGTCCACATAATCCATCTCACCGTACTGCGGCAACGCATAGGCCGGCCACCAGACCAGCACCACCAGCACGGCCACCGCCAGCCGAGCCAGCGTTTCCACGGTCAGCCAGAGCGGGAGTGCCATCGCCGCCCGCCTAGGCGATCCTAAACAGCATGTAGTCGATGCGGCCGAAGGTGCGCCACACCTCCGCCGTGCTGGCAATCAAGAGATAGGCCACACCGACTGCCAGCCCGAGCACGGCGTACTGGTAGGCGGCGAAGACGCGCGTCGAGACCAGGCCGACCACCAGGTCGATGGCGACAGCCGTCATCATGCTGCGCAGGGCCGGGATGGGCTGCGACAGGGTGAACAGGAGCAGGATGTTGAACAGGCAGATCGCCAGGAAGACGTAGGCCCAGCTGGCCCAGGCCAGCACGAACGGTTCGACGCCGCGCACCGGGATGGCGTTTTGCATGCCGGGCAGGTGCAGCACCAGCAACAACATGAGGTGGGCCGCCGCCCAGCCGATCACAGCCACGCCCAGAAAGATGGCCACGCCGGTCATGTACACCCGGCGCATCCGTGCGGTCAGCCTCGTCACTTCCTCCTGCCCCACCTCGTGCTCATCCGTCTGCATGCGCCGCATCACATAGTTGATCATCGCCTCGGCAGCCGCAAGAGGAATGATCAGTGCGGCCAGGGCCCAGTCCATGCCCAGTTCGTACTGACCCCTAAACCAGATGTCATAGGGCAGGAACACGGTGTTGGTCGACCAGGCGATCAGGCGGTCGGCAAAGATGAAGATGAAGTAGAGAATGCCGTACACGAAGTAGGGCCAGGTCGAGTAGGCCAACTGTGACATCCGGGTCTTGATGATGCGCCCGCTGTCCTTGGTGCCCACCAGGCTCTTACGCAGGATCACCACGCTGACGATGACCGTGACCACGGTGGCGGCGAAGATGCCCACCACCTGGGCCACCACCACCGGGAAGCCATGCGTCCACATCAGGTAGGCGACCCCAATCGCCAGCGCCGTGACCAGGGTCAGGATGTACTCCCGGCGCAGCACGTAGAGACCGGAGAAGGACAGCCAGAGCATGGACAGCATCACGGTGTAGACGCCCATGAAGGCGACCAGAGAGATCGGCATCAGGGGAAAGATGGTGTCGAGGAGCAAGACCCCCAGCGCCACAACCACGGAGAAGACGAATCCCCAGCGCATGATCAGGTACATGGTGCGCTCCACCATCGAGGTCTCCTGAAGCCCGATCAGGAGGTAGTATGTGTTGGCCATGGCCTGGGAGAAGCCGCCGGTGGCAATGAAGCTGAGGAAGGTGGCCAAGGCCAGGGCGGTGGCCTGATAGACGCTGAAGTAGAGATACGATGCCACTGAGATGTGCAGCAGGATCATGCTCAGCACCGACACGGCCATGGGCAGGGCGAAGGTGAAGCCGTGCAGGATCTGGCGCACCGTCTGCATCAGCAATACCGAAAATGGGATCTCCACCTTGGGCGGAATCGGCTGGCTGCCGACCATCTGCTTGATGTCCAGGTACATCTGCTCGGCCAGCTCAAAGACGCTGGCGTAGCCGAAGCTGCTCTCGATGCGCTGATCGGTCCAGCCGGTTGACTCGATCACCGCCGCCACGTCCATCGGGTCCTGGACGTCCGGGTTGGCCTCCATCACCTGGCGCAGCAGGCGCTCGTAGGCATCGTCGCGGCCGTTGGCCGGACGGCGCATGGTCACAGGGCGAAGCGGCAAGGAATGATCCATCCCGGTGGTTGGTCCTCACACGCAAACATCGGACCGCGGGGGATTCCGTGCCGCCGCCCGTCCCTCCTGCCGCCCGGGGCCTGGCGCCGGCCCGTGCCGTCCGTCCCCGGCAGTCCAGTTGGGCACAGTCGGCGATAGCAGCTGGACCCGATGCGAACAGTCTCCCCGCTCCCCTCGCTTCACTCTATAGTGGTAACAGCGTCAGCTGTGCCAACCGGCGGACTGCCAGGGTGAGAGGGGGAGAGAATTGGCCAGACGGCCGCTCGTGCTTCTGGCGACCGAAGGCACCTACCCCTTTCACCCGGGCGGCGTCAGCACCTGGTGCGACACCCTGATCACGCGCATGCCAGATGTCGATTTCATCGTATTCGCCATCGCCATGAACCCCTATGTCAACATCCGCTTCGCCATGCCCAGCCACGTCCAATCTGTGGTCACGGTGCCACTGTGGGGCACTCAGGACCCTTCCGAGCACCGGCAGGACGCCGCTTTCTCTCAGATTTTCCTGCGCAAGCAGCGCACCTCCGCGCAGGAGATCGAGCGCCTATTCATCCCCCTGTTCGACCAGTTCCTGGCCGAGATGCGGGCGAGCGGCGGGGACCCGGAGGCGGTGGGAGAGGCCCTGGCCGGCCTCTACCGCTACTTCCAGGTCTATGACTACCAGATGTCGTTCAAGAACCCGGTGGTCTGGGACCACTATCGGGAGTGGGTGGTCGCCGCCGGAGCCGATGGCCTGTGGGACTCGCCCACCGTCTTTGAAGCGGTCCAGTCCCTGGGCTGGATCTACCACTTCTTCACGGTGCTGAACACGACGTTGCCCGAAGTCGATCTGGTCCATTCCTCAGCTGCCGCCTTCTGCGGCATGGCGGGCATCGTCTCCAAGATCCAGTTCGGCTCGCCGTACATCCTGACCGAGCACGGCGTGTACCTGCGCGAACAGTACCTCTCGGTGGGGCGCAGCAACATGTCCGGCTTCAGCAAGCGCTTTCTGATCGCGCTGATCCAGACCGTGGTCAGGGCCAACCTCCACTACGCCGACGAGCTATCTCCGGTCTGCTCCTTCAACGCGCGCTGGGAGCGGTTGCTGGGCGCCGACCCCGGCCGCATCCGGGTCATTTACAACGGCGTCGACCCGCAGGTCTTCACACCCGCCGCTGAGCCTCCAGAGCACGACCGGCTGGAGGTCCTCTGCGTGGCCCGCAGCGACCCCAACAAGGACCTGGAGACCTTACTCCACGCTGCCTCGATCGTGGAGCAAAAGATCGGCAAGGTGCGCTTTGTGGTGCGCGGTGCCGTGACGGTCCCGGAGTATCACACCAAGCTGCTCGACCTGCGCAGCGAGCTGGCCCTGGCCGATGTGGTCGACTTCCCGGGCGCCACCGCCAACATCGCAGAGTCCTACCGGGGCGCTGATATCGTGGTCCAGTCCAGCGTCTCTGAGGCCTTCCCCTATTCCGTGATCGAGTCGATGATGAGTGGCGTGCCGGTGGTGGCGACCGACGTAGGTGGCACCCGGGAGGCCATCGGCGACACCGGCATCCTGGTGCCGGCCCGCGACCCAGCCCGCCTCGCCCTGGCGCTGATCGTGCTCGCTCAGGACCAGAAGCTGCGCGAACGGCTGGGTCAGGCAGCCAGAGAGCGAGCCCTCAACTTTTTCACCGTGGCCCGCACCATCCGGCTCTACCAGGGTACCTATCTGCGTTTGGCTGGATTGAGCCCACGGGCGGCTGATGCTCAGCGCCAGCAGCTCTTGGCCTTGGATCGGGCCTACGCCCTGATGCGCGTCGGCCTGGCTGCCCCGGCCCTCGACCAGCTACGCGGCGTGATGGCGGCCAACGCCAATAACCCGATGGCACCCTTCCTGCTGGCGCAGATGGCCCACCTCGAACGCTCTCTGGGCCAGACCGAGCAGGGGATCCGACACATGGTCAGTGCCTGGCTGCTGAACCATCTGGAAAAAGCACGGAACACTCCCGCCTAGGTGCTGCACGACTGACATAATCATGTGGCAACCGCAATTTCCCGGCCAACCCCTTGCCGCGGCGTTCATGGGGTGATACTGTTTTCACTGGATTTTTGTACCCTAGTTGTTGGTCGGCTCTCACCAGTCTCTGACTTCAGCACCACGATCGGAGGCATCCCCATGGACCGTGACTTTCGCCGCAGCCTCTTCGGCTGTCGGGTCGCGGCCACAGATCGTCTTCTGGCCCAAGTCACTGATGAATTGGAGAAGCGCCGGGCAGAGCGGGAGGCGCAACTTGCCGCATTGCACCAAGAGCTGGAACGTCACCTCCAAGACATTCGGTCCATTGAACAGGCGATCCATCAGCAAGAGCAGGCACAGAGCTCCTTGCGATCCACGTTGACCATGCTCGCCGAGGGTGTGCGCAGGGTTCAGAACGCACAGGCACGCATGACTCAAGAGGACGCCCAGCGCATGGCAATTCTGGCCCGGCGTGAGAGCATGCTCTCGCGCACGGAACGGCTGATGGAGGAGTTTCGCTCTGGCGTCCTGGAGTTGATTGAAAAGACAGTGGCGGCCCTGAGCACGCCTGCGCAGGACCTCTCCGTGAGCTCTGAGTTTAACCGCACCGTCGGCGACCAGCCCGCACCGATCGAACCCTCGGCCCCCGGAGCCGCTGCTCAGGCCGAATAATGTCCGACAACTCATCCCGCCTGGTGCCTTCCCGAAGGTTGCCGCTAGGCCTTTTCGGTTATAATCGCGCCGACGTTCGGGCGTACTTTGTTGAGCTAGAGATCGCAGAGCGATCTGCGGTCGAGGTTTGGACCCGGGCCATCGAGCTGGAGCGGGAGTCGGTGGCCAGGGCTCAGGAGCGTGCCGTGACGATGCGCGATCTGCTTCGTCACCTGGAGCAGGAGACGGCCAGCCTGGAGGCGCAGGTGGCCACTGCCAAGGCGTCTTCAGAGTTGATGGATGTCGGCGCGCAGCATGAGATCTCCCGCCTAGAGCAGATTTATCAGTTGCGGCGCGAGCAGCTGACTCAGCTCGTCCCGGCGATCGATCGAGAGTGGCAAAAGATTGACCATGGGCTGCGGCAGCTGATGTCGACCATTCGAGAGACGATGTTGCAGACCACGTCCGCCATGCGACCGGGCGTCGACCACGACAGCCAGTTTGTAGCCGTGGCGCCACTCCTCTTCGGGTCCGATCTGGATGCTTCGCAAGTGACGGCACATCCACTGGCGGCCGGCAGGACTCGCCTTGACGTCCCGATGGACAGGCTGAGAGTGCAAAGCCGGGACGGCAAGCTGAGCGGACCAGTGACCGGCATCGTGGTCAGTGGCCTTCCGCCCCGCGTTCTCGGGTATGTCATCGGCTCAACCGCCGAGACGGAGCGGGCCATTGCCGCCGAGGATGTGCTGGCGATCGGGCAGCACACGGTGATGGTGCGGCCGGAGGCCCGCCTGATGGATCTCGCCGACCTGCCGGAGGTCCCTGCTGGTCAGGCTCTGCTCGCCGTGAATCGGGTGAGCGCCCCCGATTTGGAGTCGATTGGCCAGGCCGCAGCCGCACTTAGCGAGGCACCAGCCGCACCGGCTGAGAGCGTTCTGCCGCCCCGGCCGGAGCCGCTTCTGCCAGCCGAGCCTGCACCACCGCTGCCCCCGGTCGCCGCCGAGGCGGAGGGCCCCACCGCGGCTCCTGCAGGTGACGTGACTGACCAGACTTGGCCACCCGTGAACGCTCCAGAGGCCGGCACCCGTCCAGGTAAGGAGGCACCGACCGGACCAGCCGCTGACTGGTCTGCCCCGCCGGCCGCAGCCCTCGCTGCTCAGCCCGTGGCCAACAACGAGGGGCCAGCCCGCACCGCACCGCCAGCCGAGGCACCGACTCCCGCCGCCCAGTCGGCCGGGCCACCTCCCGCTGCCACCCCGGTGGCACCACCAGCCCTGGCGTCACCGCTGTCTCCTCCCGAGCAGTCAGCCGCCGCCCCCCCTCTTCCCCATCCCTCAGTTCCCACTCCGCTCACGCCGCCTAGCCAGCCAAGGCAGGTCGCACAGGCCGGCGGCGCTGGGCTGGGACCGACTGTCTCTGAACTGGCGGGCCTTCTGCCCCCACCATCCTGGCAGGTCGACGTCCCGGTGCCGGTTGCTGGCAGCGACCTCCTGGCCGACGCTCCGGAACCGCCCGGCTGGACGCCACAGGTCCCCCCCGAAACCTATGCGGCCGAGGCGCCAGCACCTATTCCAGCAGCTCCCGCCGCTCCGGCGCCGCCGCGGCCCACCCCGCGCCCTCAGCCGCCGACGCCAGCCGCGCCTCCCCCCCAGCCCGACATGGGCGGGGTCTCGGCGGGGGGCGCAGTGGACGTCCTGGCTTTCCTGGAGGGCAAGCTGGTCGGGCAGGACATCTACAATTCGGCAGGCGAGCTCTTGGCTGCCAAAGACATGGTGATCGACGCCGCTCTGGTGCAGCGGGTCGATGCGGCCGGGCGTCTGCCGGAGCTGATCGTGTACATGACCCTGCCGGGGCTCGGTGCGCCGCCGGCCTAGTGCTCAGCCTGCACGCTTCAGCGACCGCTCGCGAAACGATGCCAGGACCAGCCGTTCCAGCGGCCGGATCAGGCGGATCGGCAGGAACTCACGCCGATCGATCGGCTCCACCAGAATGCTGTGCAGGCCGCTAAGGTTGGCACCCCAAACATCCCGGAACACCTGGTCGCCGACGGCGACGGCTTCTGCCCGGGTTTGGCCTAGGCTGGCCAGCACACGCCGGTAGCCGCCCGGCAGGGGCTTTTGCACACCGACGAAGCAGCGCAGGGAGAGCTCCGCCGCCAGTCTCTTCACACGCTCCGAGCGGTTGTTGGAGAAGATTACCGGTTCGATCCCCAGCTCGCGGGCACGCTCAAGCCAGCTGATCACGGCGGCAGAGGGCCGCACCTCATGGCGAGCGACCAGGGTGTTGTCAAAATCGATCAGGAGCGTACGGATGCCACGTCGACCGAGGGCCTCGAGGTCGATGCCGCTGATGTGGCGGACCTGTTGGTCCGGCCTGAGTCCGGCGCTAAGACGGCGCTCATCCCGATGGCTTGACATCGCTCTCATCCTATCCCCTCGCCGGTCCCCTGTCGACTGCCACCGCTGGCCTCAGGCCTTGCCCTTTGCTATCATGAGTGCGGCCCCGCACCGGCTTTCAACCTATTCCTTCAGGAGGCAGCCAGTTGGCCTACATCATCGCCGAGCCCTGCATCGGGGTGAAGGACCGCAGTTGCGTGGACGTCTGCCCGGTGGACTGCATCCACTCCTCGGACGACGCCAATCAGTACTTCATCAATCCGGACGACTGCATCAACTGCGGCGCCTGCGAGGCGGTGTGCCCGGTCTCGGCCATCTTTGAGGAGTCGGTCCTGCCCGACAAGTGGCTGAACTTCATCGACGTGAACCGCACCTTCTTCGGCCTGGACGCGCTGAACGGCTGAGCCAGGGTCTCGCCTCCATCTACCGAGAGACGGCTTGGGCCGTCTCTCGCCGCGTCAGGGCGGCCTTCAGGCCACCAGCCAGAGCGCCGCGCCAAGCGCCACCAATAGGACGGCAGCCAAGCCGTTCAGCCACGACCAGCGCCGGCCAGGCAGACCGAAGGCCACGGTGGCGAGGATGCCGCCAATGAAGCCGCCGACGTGGTCCCAGATGGCGATGAAGGGCACACTCACATCGAAGACGAGGTTGATGCCGACGATGCCGAGCACCCACCACAAGAGGCTGGGGCCGATGCGGCGGATGGCCACGATGGCAACCACCAGGACGGCCCCGAGCAGGGCGAAGATGGCGCCGGAGGCCCCGGCCGAGACCACATTTGGCGGCATCAGGGCCAGCACGGCCAAGCCGCCCAGCACACCGCCCAGGAAATAGACGCCCAGTGTCCGCCAGCCGCCGTAGACCGGCTCCACCACCGAGCCCACGATGTACAGGCTGAATCCGTTCAATCCGACGTGCAGCCAGGACCAGTGCACGAACATGGCACTGACCAGCCGCCACCACTGCCCGGCCAGGACCAGGGGCGTGAGCTGGGCGCCCAGCCCAATCGCCGTAGATGCGGCGATGGTGCCGCCGATGCCGATCGTGAGGCCGCCTTCCACCACCCAGACGGCGGCGATGGCAAGCAGCAATAGCCACGTCACCGGCTGGCGGCGGATCACAGCCGCCCGGCCGGCGCCCTGGGCAGGGCCCATCAGCGACCGTGGAAGCGGGGCCGCCGCTTCTCCAAGAAGGCGAGGAGGCCCTCACGCGCATCGTCTGAGCCGATCACCCTCAGCATCGCTGCCCGCTCTGCCGCGAGGCCAGCGGCCAGGCCTTCCTTGAGACCATGGTCCAATGCCGCCTTGGCCTCGGCCAGGGCGATCGGCGGCTGCCGGCTGAGCCGGCCGGCGAGGTTGCGGGTGTAGGCCACCAGGGCGTCCGCAGGCAGGGTCCGGTTGACCAGGCCAAAGCTCTCCGCCTGCAGAGCGCTCACCGTCTCTCCGGTCATGATCATCTCGAGGGCGCGGGAGCGACCCACCAGCCGTGCCAGGCGCTGCGTGCCGCCCCAGCCTGGGATGATGCCGAGGTTGGTCTCGGGCTGGCCCAGGCTCACACCCTCGGCGGCCAGCCGGATGTCACAGGCCATGGCCAGCTCCAGCCCGCCGCCCAGCGCCGTGCCTTGGAGCATGGCAATGGTCGGGCGGCTGAAGGCGGCGAGACGGCTCAAGATGTCCTGGCCGGCTGCGAGGTAGGCAGGCAGGTCGAGCGCCAAGGCACCCTTGAGGTCCGCACCGGCGCTGAAAAACTGGGACCCGGCCCCCGTGATCACCAACACCCGGGCATCCTGATCGTGGGCAAGGGTATCGAGTTCGCTGCCCAGGGCCTCCAGCACAGCGGCGGACAGGGCGTTGGCCGGAGGGTTGTCGATGGTCAGCCAGGCCACCTGCAGGTCGAGGCGGACCGTCACCAGCGGCGCCGCCTCAGGCATCGGTGAAACTCCGGCCGCTGGCGATGCGCCCGGTGAGCGCCGGCAGCGGCTTGAACCACTCGCCGTGGCGCTCAGCCAGCGCCTCGAGGCGGCTCGCCAGCTCGGGGAGGCCCTGGCGGTCGGCCCAGGCAAAGATCCCTTCCTTAAACCCGGCGCCGGCCCGCAGCGCCACGTCCACGTCTGAGACCGTGGCTACCCCTTCGTCCACAATCCGGCAGGCCTCCTGAAAGGCGGCCAGCTGGAAGCGCTCCACACCCTGGTCGAACTCAGCGTCCATCGCCTGCACCTCCGCCGCTGTAGTCGTAAAAGCCGCGCCCGCTCTTGACGCCCAGGGCACCCGTGGCGACTCGCTCCGCCACCGCCTCACCGCCGGCGAAGCGGTCGCCGTAGGCGGCGGCCAGGGTGGCCTGCACCTCGTGGACGATCTCGAGGCCCAGCTGGTCGGCCAGGCCGAAGGGGCCCATCGGCACCAGGCCGGCGGCCAGGACGGCACCGTCGACCTCGGCGAAGCTGGCCCCGCTCTGCTCTTGGTAGCGGAGCACTTCGGCCATCGCCGCCATCAGCACCCGGTTGACCACGAAGCCGGGGCACTCCTTGACCCGCACCGGGATCTTACGGATATCGGCCACGAAGCTGACCGCCGTCTCCACCGTCTCGGCGCTGGTCGCCTCGCCCCGCACCACCTCGACCAGCCGCATCACGGAGGCTGGGAAGAAGAAGTGCAGACCGACCACCCGCTCCGGGTGGCGGCTCGCCTGGGCCATGGCCGTGATGGAGAGCGCCGAGGTGTTGGACCCGAGCACGCAGAGCGGGGAGACGACGCCATCCAGGCGCTCGATCAGCGCCTGCTTCAGCTCCAGTTTCTCGGGCACAGCCTCGATCACCAGGTCGCAGTCAGCTAAGAGGGCGGGGTCTTGGCCGAACTGGATCAGGCTCACCCGGTCGCCCGCCTGAGACGGGGTCATGCGGCCCTTCTCCACCCGCCTTTGGTAGATCGCCTCAATCCTGGCCCGCCCCCGGGCCAGCGCCTCCTCTGACACATCGACCAGCACCACCGGCAGTTCGGCGAACGAGATAGCCTGTGCGATCTCGGCACCCATGGTACCGGCCCCCACCACTCCGGCCTTCATCACAAACACACTTACGCCCCCCAGCGTTCAAAGATGGCGGCAGCGCCCTGGCCGCCGCCGATGCAAAGCGTGACCAGGCCGTAGCGGGCTTCGCTGCGGATCATGGCGTGGACCAGGGTGGCGGTGAGACGCAGCCCGGTGGCACCGATCGGGTGGCCCAGAGCGATCGCCCCGCCCGTCACATTGGCCTGGCGGGGGTCGTAACCGAGCTCCGCTTGGCAGGCCAGCACCTGCGCCGCAAAGGCTTCGTTGATCTCAATCAGGTCCATCTGATCGAGCCGGAGCCCGGCCTTGTCCAGCGCCTTCTTGGTGGCTGGTACCGGCCCTAGGCCCATCAGCTCCGGAGCGCATCCGGCGTAAGCGTAGGCGACGAGCCGGGCCTGGGGCACGATGCCCCGCCGCCTGGCAGCTGCCTCCGAGAGGACCAGGCAGCTGGCCGCCGCATCGTTAAGCGGGCAGGAGTTGAGGGGCGTGACCGTGCCGCCAGGGCGGAAGATGGTGGGCGCCATCGCCATCCGATCGGGCGACAGAGCCGGGCTGGGGCCTTCGTCCCGCCCGATCTCAACAGGCGGATCACCCTTGCGGGCGGCGACAGCCACCGTGGCGATCTCGTCCCGAAAGGCACCGCTGCGGCTGGCCTGAAAGGCCAGGCGATGGCTTTCCAGGGCGTAGGCGTCCTGCGCCTGCCGACTGATCTGGTAGCGCTCGGCCAGGTTCTCCGCCGTCTCGCCCATCAAGAGGCCGGTGTAGCCGTCGGTCAGGCCCTCCCAGATGGCGTCTCTGAGCTCCTGGTGGCGCAGGCGGAGCCCCCAGCGCGCCCCATAGCTGAGGTAGGGGGCCTGGCTCATGTTCTCGGTGCCGATGGCGAGCACCACCTCGGCGTCCTGGGCCGAGACTGCCTGAGCCGCCGAGGTCAGCGCCTGCAGTCCCGAGGCGCAGTTGCGCTGCACCGAGAAGGCGGGCGTCGCCTGGGGAAGGCCCAGCCTGAGGCCAATCTGGCGTGCGATGTTGGCCTCGGCGATCGGCTGGCCGCCGCTGCCGCACACCACCTCGTCCACCAGGCTACCCTCGAGCCCGGCTCTGGTCAGGGTGGCGGCGGCGGCCACCTCGCCCAGAGCGGAGGCTGACAGATCCTTGAAGTTGCCGCCAAAGGCGCCCACCGGGGTGCGGGCCAATCCAGCGATCACCACATCGGTCACGACTCGACCTCCTTCTGTGAAGCCAGGGCCTCCTGGCTGAGCACGCGGCGCAGCGTCTTGCCCAGCACCGACTTGGGCAGGCTGTCCCGGATCTCGAAGACCCTCGGCACCTTATACCGGGCCAGCTGGCGGAGGCAGTGCTGACGTATCTCCTCGACGGTCAACTCGGCGCCCGGCCGCGGCACCACCGCCGCGCGCACGCTCTGCCCGAGGTAGGCGTCGTCGACACCGAAGACGGACGCCTCGGCCACCTCGGCATGGCCGAGCAAAACCTCCTCCACCTCGCGGGGGTAGATGTTGTAGCCGCCGGAGATGATCACGTCCTTGATGCGATCCACCACGCGGAGGAACCCGTCCTCGTCCAGCACCCCCACGTCCCCCGTCTTCAGCCAGCCCTCGCCGGTCAGAACCTGGGCCGTCTCGGCTGGCCGCTGCCAATAGCCCAGCATTACCTGCGGGCCCCTCACCCAGATCTCGCCCGGCTCCCCAAAGGCGGCCATCCGGCCCTCACCGTTCACCACCACACCCTCGGTGTCTGGGAACGGCACACCGACCGTGCCCAGCTTGCGCTTCTCGCTAAGCGGATTGCAGTGCGTCACCGGCGAGGCCTCGCTCAGTCCGTAGCCTTCCACCAGATAGCCGTGAGTCAGTGCCTCAAAGGCATCCTGGACCGAACGGGGCAGCGGCGCCGATCCGGAGATGCAGGCGGCGATGAAGGACAGGTCCAGATCGCGGCCCTCGGCTTCCCGGGTCACTGCCACGTACATGGTGGGGGTGGCTGGGAAGAAGCGGGGGCGGTAGGCGATCAGGGCATCGGTCAGCTCCTTGGCGTCGAAGCGCGGCTCGATCACGATGGCGGCACCCGACATGAGCGCCATGTTCATGGCCACCGTCATGCCGTAGACGTGGAAGAAGGGCAACACCCCCATCACCCGCGCCCCGGCCTCCCTGGGCCTGCGGGACCAGACCATGGTCTGGAGGGCATTGGCCACCAGGTTGCGGTGCGAGAGCATGACGGCCTTCGGCGTGCCGGTGGTGCCACCCGTGTACTGGAGGGCGGCCAGTTCCTCCGGCTCAACCGGCTGAGCCGGCAGGGCGTCGCGCACCAGCCGAGTTCGAAACGAGCGGGCGGGAGGGATGTCCCCCCATTGCCCCCGCCGCTTGGCGACCACTTCAGCGAGCTGCCGCTTCGGTGCCGGCAGCATGTCGGTGATGTGGGTAAACATCACCTGCACGCCGGGCCGGTCCTTGAGCACACTGTCCACCCGCGGCGCCAGGCGGTCGAGGGCCAGGATGAGGCTGGCGCCGGAGTCGGTCAGGATCTCGGCCAGCTCGCGCTCCACGTACAGGGGGTTGACCATCACCGCCACGGCCCGGGCCCACAGGGTACCGTAGAAGGCGGCCACCGCCTGCGGGCAGTTGGGGAGCATGATCACCACCCGCTCTCCACGCCCCACACCCATCGCCCTCAGTGTGGCAGCGAAGCGGCCGGCCGTCTCGGTCAGCTGCCGCCAGGTCCACTGGGAGCCGAGGAAGAGCATGGCCTGACGATCGCCCAGATCCTTGCCGGACTGTCTGAGCAGTGCATCGAGGCCCAGCGCCGGGTAGGTGAGGTGGCGCGGCACCTCCGGCGGATACACAGCCTGCCACAGACGCTCCAGCTGCTCCAGTTCAAGTTCCATGTCCCGCCCTCCTCAGGCCCCGGCCTCCTCGAATAGACGCCTGGAGATGACGATGCGCTGGATCTGGCCGGTTCCTTCGAAAATGTCGAACACCTTGATATCCCGATACCACTTCTCGAGCAGCGAGTCGCCGAGGGCACCGACGCTGCCCACCAGGTCCATGGCCTGGCGGCAGATCGCCATCGCCACCTGGCCGGAGAAGGCCTTGGACATGGAGGCCATCTTGGCGTTCGGCTGCTGGGCATCGGCCATGGCGGCCGCCCTCAAGACCAGCGCCCTGGCCATCGCCAGATCCACCGCCATCTGGCCGAGCCGGGCCCTGGTGGCACCAGCCAGGGGAGTGGCCAAAGAGAGTGCCCCGTTCTGGGTCAGCCGCTCCCGGGCTTCTTCCAGGGCGGCGCGGGCGATCCCTACCGCCATCGCGGCCACCAGCGGCCTGGTCGAATCGAAGGTGGCCATCGCCACCCGGAATCCCTTGGCCTGACGCTCCTGGTAGTAGGCTTCGCCGCCGAGCAGGTTGTGCTCGGGCACGAAGGCATCGACCAGGCTGAACTCCGAGGTCTCGGACGCCCTCAGCCCCAGCTTGTCGAAGATACGCCCAGGCTCCAGGCCAGCCTGGCCGCGTTCCACGATGAAGGCGCGCTGGCCGCTGCGTCCCAGCGTGCGGTCGACGGTGGCGAAGGTGACGATCCACTCGGCTCTGGCCCCGTTGGTGATGAAGGTTTTGGTCCCGTTCAGGATGTAGCCGCCCTTGGTCTTGGCTGCGGTCATCTGGATGCCGGCGGCGTCTGATCCCGCCTCCGGCTCGGTCAGCGCATAGGCGCCCCACTTCGGCTCCGGGGCAGTGAACACGGAGAAGAGCCTCTCCTTCTGCTCGGCGGTGCCGGTAGCCGCCACCGGCGGCCCGCCCAGCCCCGGTCCCGGCAGCGTGATGATGACGGCGGCATCCCCCCACGCCATCTCCTCGGCCGCCACCACGGCGATGCGGTTGGTCTGGCGCACCCGCTTCCGGTCGACCTCCTCGCCCACACCCTCACCGGCGCCGCCGACGGAGCGCGGGATCGGCTCCATCGAGATGCCGAGTGCCTTCACCTTGGTCAAAAACGCCATCGGTACCTCGTGCGCCTGGTCGGCCTGGCGGGAAATGGGCCGGATCTCGGTCTTGGCGAAGTGATGGAGAAAGTCGCGCACCTGGCGCATCTGAGGCGTCCACTCCCAGCTCACGAGACCACCCCCCGGCTCAATAACAGTGTGTAGTGATCGGTCTGGCCGGTGAGGGCCCCAGCGGCCACGGCGTCCCGAAACCACAGCTCGACCGGAAACTCCGACACGAAACCGGCACCGCCCAGCGTCTGGACCGACTCGTCGCCAGCCTTGAAGGAGGCCTGGCGACTGGCCAGGAGTGCCTGCAGCATGGCCTCGTGGGCGTCTGCATTGCCCGAGCCGTGCAGGAACAGAGCCCGCTCTGTCAGTGCCTCGGCGGCCTCCAGCCAGGTGGCGGCGTCCGCCAGCGGAAAGCTCACCCCTTGGTAGGCGCTGAGCGGCTGGCCAAAGGCCTTGCGGGTGAGGGCGTAGCCGATGGCCGCCGCCAAGGCCGCCTGACCGGCGCCGAGCATCAGACTGATCGGCCACAGCACGGCCTCTCGCCACAGTGCCGGGGCGTCCGAAGTGCCGGGTAAGCTGTCCGTCTCGCCGACCTCCAGGCAGGCGAGGCCCGCCGCCGCCAGTCCCACCGGCTGGGCGGAGCCACCCACCCTGATCGGGCCCAGGGCGGCCCCGTCTGGCGCCAGATAGAGTGCCCGTCCCGCCTGCGAACGGGCCAGCGCCATCACCTGGGCACCGGCTGAGGGCGCCTGCCACACGGGGTCGAGCACCAGCGCCGCCACTTCCTGGCCGCCGATAGCGCCCAGGTGGTCGAGCCAGGCCGGTGCCATCAGGGCGGCGGCCAGCCCGGGGTCGCCCTCGGCCAGGGTCTTGGTCACGGCGAAGAGGCCAGCCGCACCGAGACCGGCACCGGAGGGCTCCGTCAACGCCACCGTATCCAGGCCGGTCTTGGCGAAGTCCTTCCTCAGCGCCTCAGGCGGACCCATCTCCCGTTCGGCCTGGCGGTTGACCGGTCGCAGCGTGCCCTCGGCGAAGTCCCTGGCCAGCTCCAACACCGAAGCCAACAGCTCGTCTTGCCCTTCCTCCACCGCTCAATGCACCCCTCTCAGATCGGACTCTTCGGGCTCTGGCTCACTGGCGCTCCCGCACACCAAGCGCGCCCAGGGCCATGCGCGCCATCTGGTCGGCGATGGCGTCGGCGCCGAGCCGGCCACCGGGTCGATACCAGGTGTGCATCCAGTTCAGACTGCCCAGGAGCGCCAAGGCCGCCACCCGGCAATCAGCGGTGTGGAACACACCCTCGGCCACACCCTGCTCAATCAGCCCTTGCACCTTCCGCACGTAGCTCTCGGCCAGATCCTCTACCCGCTGCCGCTCGGCACCAGTCAGGTGGCGGCCTTCCCGGAACAGCACGGCGACCGTCTCCCGCTCGGCCGCCATGCGCAGGACATGGACCCTGGCCCAGCGTCCCAGCCGCTGGTCGGCCGGCATGATGTCGCCTGACAGCCGGTCCAGGTCGTCGTGGAAACCCTGGATCGTTTCCTCGGCGATGCCGTAGAGCAGATTCTGCTTGCCGCTGATGTAGTGGTAGAGCGCGGGCTTGCTCAGCCCGACAGCGGTGGCGATCTCCTCCACCGAGGTGTTGTGGTAGCCGGCATCTCCGAACAGGCGGCTGGCTGCCTGGACGATCGCACCCCGCTTATTCAGCGCATTGCACCTTCTTCCGCTCCCGACCGACCGGTCGGTCGGGATTTCGGGCCGGCCGACCCATCTCCTGCTGGCATCGGTCTAAAGAGGCAGATGAAAGGTGATTTTGAGCCAGCTGATGAACAGCGCGACCAGAAGCGCCGGCAGCAGATTGGCCACCTTCAGGCGGGCCAGCCCCAGCATGTTGAGCCCGATTGCCAGCACGATCAGGCCGCCGACGGCGGAGATGGACGCGATGTAGATCGCGCTCAGCGCGCCGGCCGCCAGAGAAGCCAGGAGTGCGATCGTCCCCTCGTACACCAACAGCGCCACCACGCCGACCAGGACGCCGATGCCGAGGGTGGAGGCGAAGAAGATGGCTGAAACACCATCCAGGACCGACTTGGCGTCCAGGATCGCATTTTGTCCGCGCAGGCCGCTGTCGATGGCCCCGATGATGGCCAGAGGCCCCACACACCACACCACCGTGGCCAGCACGGCGCCCTCGCCGAAGCGGCTCTCGTCGGAGTGGAGGAGTCGCTTCAGCCACTCACCGGCCCGGTCGAACCCCTCCTGGATATGGGTGAGCTCACCGATCACCATGCCCAGCACGGCGGAGGCGGTGAGCAGCACCGGGTCCAGATGGGCGACGGCCAGAGCAAGCCCGATGGCGATCACGGCCAGGGCCATGGCCCGGGTCACACCCTCTTGCAGCGCTGGGGGAATCCGTCTCAGGACCAGCCCGATCAGCGTCCCGGCGAGTGCGGCGGCCGTGTTCACCAGCGGGCCCGTTTCCCTGAGCCACAGCGACATCGGCTACCTCCCGTCTCGTCTGGCACCGGCCAATCGTCGCCTTGCGGATCGTGGGTTACAATGAGCCCTAAGGAGGTGGTTCTGATCACCCATCCAGCGGTCACCGTCTACCATTCCCCGGGCTGAGGTTCCTGCCATCAGGCCATGGAGTTCCTTGCGGCCAAAGGGGTCCCCTTCGTCAAGCGCGACGTGGTGAAGGACCCAGGGGCCATCGACGAACTCCTGAAGCTGACCGGAGGCGTCCGGGGGACGCCTGTGATTGTGATCGGAGACAAGGTCTTGCGCGGCTTCGACCGCGGCAAGGTGAGCGAACTGCTCGGTCTCAGCTAGCATGGCGGACGAGGGCGAGATCCTGATCTGCCCGGACTGCGCCGAGCCCGTCCCGCTGCCGCCGGTCGCCCAGCCGGGCGAGCTGGTCGAGTGCCCGAACTGCGCCGGTCTCACCTTCCGGCTCCTGGAACGAGGCGGCACCCTCACCTGGATGCGGGTGCACCGGGTCAGTTGCCCGGGCTCTGACGCTGTCGTGGAAGTCCTGGACGGGACCCGAGAGGGCACTGTCTACCACTGCGGCGGCACACCGTACATCCTCACCTATGCGTTCGGCTCCTATGCCCTGGAGCGCCTCGCCCCCCCGCCCCAGTGAGTGCCGGCCCTTCCCGGACCCTGCCTGCCGTGGTGTGCATGGCCTGCCCTAGACAGAGGTGAGGTGGGTGCCCAAGCCGCTGGTCGACCGGCAACTGGCCAGACCCCAGACCTTGGTGGGCATGGCTTGTGGCGCCCTGATCGCCGCGGTCGGCCTCAACTTGTTCCTGATCCCGAACCGCCTGATCGACGGCGGACTGACCGGCGTCGCCATCTTGCTCTACGACCTGTTCCACCTGCCGGTGGGGCCGATGCTGCTCGTGCTCAACCTGCCGCTGGTGGTGCTCTCCTGGCGGGCGATCGGCCCCGCCTTCGTGGTGCAGACCGCCATCGGGACCGTCGCCTTCTCCCTGGCCCTGGTCGTGCTGCCGGTGTATCCGGCCGTGCACGACCCCCTGCTCGCCGCAGTGTACGGCGGACTGCTCTCCGGGGCCGGCGTCGGCCTCATCTTCCGCATGGGCGGGTCGACCGGCGGCACCGACTTCGTGGCCCGGCTGCTCCGCCGCTACTTCGACCTGCCGACCGGCGTCGGTCTGCTCGGCTCAGACGCCGTCGTGATCGCCCTGTTCGCCCTCACGATGGGCCTCGCCCCGGCCATGTACTCCCTGCTCGCCCTGTTCGTGGGCAGCCGCATCATCGATTTCCTGATCGACGGCCTGGCCGTGCAGCGGGTCGCACTGGTCGTGTCCAGCCGCTCCCAAGAGATCGCCGCCACGGTGATGGCGGAGTTGGGACGCGGCGTCACGGCCCTGCACGGTCAGGGCATGTACTCCGGGGAGGAGCGCCCGATCCTCTTGATCGCCGTCTCCCGCCTGGAGACGGTGCGGCTAAAGTCCATCGTGGTCAGCATCGACCCCACCGCCTTCGTGATCATCCACCACGCTCACGAGGTGCTGGGCGAGGGCTTCAAGCCGTTTGAGTCGGCGCTGCTCCGCCGTCAGTCTCAACCCGAAGCGCCGCTCAGCGCACCGACCACGCCACCGTGACCGTGACAGAGACTGGCTGAGAACCAGGCGAGACCGGCGACGCCTGAGCGAAGCTGGTCTGGGCGTTGTAGGGAAAGGGGCCCTGGGCGGACGGGACCTCTTCCTGGATCGAGAGGATGACACCCAGGGACCTGCCCATGGCCGAGGCGGCCGCCACGGCCTGGGCCTTGGCCTGGGCGATCGCCTCGGCCTCCGCTTGGACCAAGGCCCGGTTCTGATTCAAGGCCTCGTACTGCACGTTCTGGACGCTGTTGGCACCGCTGCCCACAGCCACCGACAGCACCTGGCCGACCAGCTTCAGATCGGTGATCGTGACCTGCAGGGTATCGGAGGCGTTGTAGCCAGTGATGGCCGACGGGGACTTGCCATAGCCGTACTGCGGATACAGGTTGTAGCTCATGGTCTCAAGGTCCGATCCGGGCAGGCCCAGCCTTTCGATGGCCTTTTCCACCCGCGCCATCAGCGTATCATTGCGCGTGATGGCGCTTTGGGCCGTCGGTCCCGTGCTCATGACGCCGAGCTGCACCAGGGCGGTGTCCGGGGATACCTGCACGGTGCCCGTCCCCACCTCGGTGATGGCGGCCGCAGGGCCGGGGGCCGGCCCCCGCGCCAGCACCAGCGCACCCACCGCCAGCACCGCCACCGTGCTCACCAGCCAGCCCCAGCGCCCGATGCCCCCCACTGTCCCCACTCCTTAGCCCCGCGGTTCAGCCACCTGCCACCCAGAGTCGTCCCGGCCGCGATTTGGTTCCCACACAACGCCGAGGAGGGCGAGACATGGCTCCGGAAGCCGACGCCAAGACCCGTCTGGCCAGGCTCATCCAGCCCGGCACGAGGACCCTGATGGACGTGCTCGCCATCACGGTCGAAGAGGCATCGCCCCAGCGCATGGTGCTCAGCATGCCGGTGGACTGGCACGTCCATCAGCCATTCGGCTATCTGCACGGCGGGGCATCCGCCGTCCTGGCCGAGTCAGCGGCCAGCATCGGCGGCCAGCTGGCCCTGGCCGACCCTGAGACCCAGGCTGTGATGGGCACCGAGCTCAACATCTCTCACCTCCGCTCCATGCGCGAGGGCACGCTGCGCGCCGAGGCCGTGCCGGTGCGGGTGGGACGAACCAGCATGGTCTGGCAGATCACCCTGACCGACCAACTGGGCCGGCTGATCGCCACCAGCCGCTGCTCCCTGGCGGTGGTCAACCGCCGCGCCCAGTCCCCGGCCAGATCTCGCGGGGAGGATTCAGGAAACCGCTGAGATCTGCCAGGTTGGCCGGACGGGTGGCACCCAGCTTGGGCAGGTTGAAGATCTCCTCCACCGTCTTCAATAGCGACAGGTGATTGAGCGGCGTGGCGATGACCAGGCCCTTCCTCACCAGGGGCGAGATGACCAGGGTCAGGACATGGCCGCCGCCGCCGTTCGGCACCACCTTGCCGGCGGCGTCCACCCCGCGGCGATCGGCGCCGTTTCCCTCGTCCCAGGTCACCACCAGAAACCCGCCATCCTTCCAGGCTGGACTCGCCGTGATGGCGGCCACCTCGGCGCTGAGCCAGGCGGCCGCCTGGACAGCTGGACAGTCGTGGCCGTCGTTGCACAGGTTTGGCGTGATCCACACGAAGCGGGGCACGGCAGACAGCGGCCCGGCCAGTCTGGCGCTGAGCGCCCCCAGCGGCTGGATGTGCTGGCAGAGCGCAGGCGACGTCACGATGTCCGTGTAGTAGCGGAACGGATCGTGCTTGCCGGCGTAATCGCCGGGCGGCCACCACGGCCCCAGCCAGCAGGAGGCGGGCAGCCCCTGCATGTAGGCGCCCCAGCTGACGCCCTTCGCCGAAAGCTCCTCGCCCAAATTGGGCACCGCCAGCTGGCAGTACCAGCAGTCGGTGGTGATGCCGTAGGTGCCGCCGGAGGTGAGGGCGATGTAGTTGGGCAGGCTGGGGTGGGTGGTGGCGTAGTACTGGCTGGCGCTGGCGTAGCGCTCGGCCAGGGATCTGAGCGCTGGCACCGCCATCGCCGCCCGGTAACCCAGGTTTTCCATCACGATCACGAACACCCGGTGCACCTGGTGGAGCGAAGGGACCGGTCGGGCTGGCGCCGGCTGGGGCGCTGCCAGGGGGGCCAGCACCGGTGCGGGCGCCACGCTCACCGTGGCGGCAGCCAGAATCAGGAAGGCAGCGACAGCGACGGCTCGCCGCATCCCGTCCCGCCTCACCCCATGGCGGCCAGCTGGCGGAGGGCGGCGGCGGCGGCGGAGACGATATCGAGGCCGTGGCCGGCCAGCAGTGTCTCAGGTTCGAGCCGGGCCAGCCGTTCCAGGTACGGGCCAAGCAGCCGGCTGGGGACATCGACACCGAAGGCTTGCCCATAGCAGGCGACGGCTGTCTCAGTCACCACCAGGAGGTCGGAGATCACAAGCAGGCGCCGTCCGGCTGCGAAGAAGGCGGATTCGGCCCCGAACCTCCCCACCTCCGGCAGGTCGATCACCTCGAAGCCGAAGGCCTGGTCGCCCTCATCCAGGACCTGATCGACCAGGCAGCCGCCGTCCAGAAGAACCTCCCGGTCGCGTCTCGGAGCGAAGATCGGCGGCATGCCGATGCGCGCCCTAAGAGCGCCGGCCGCCCGGTCGTGGTGCGCACCGGTGAGGAGGATGGCGGCGACCGGCCCCAGCGCCCGGAGCCCTGCCACCACGCCTGGCGCCGCTGGCGGGTCAAACACGACCCAGCCGTCCTCCGTCCGCACCGCGTGCCCGGTCAGATCGGGCATGCCTGGCCGGGTACCTGGCACCTGCCATCGCCAGATGTCTGGCGCAAGCGCCTCGATCGTGCCCACCCCCTCAATAGCCGGCGGCTCTGAGCGCCGCTTCCTGTTCAGCGTAGGTGTTGGAGAAGATCTCCTGCCCGTCGGGCAGGCTGAAGAAGTAGAGATAGGATACAGGAGCCGGGTGCAGCACCGCCAGGATGGCCATCAGGCCCGGGTTGCTGATCGGACCGGGCGGCAGCCCCAGCCGGTGCAGTGTGTTGTAGGGGGAGCTGGAGGCGAGGTCGGTGCGGGTCAGCTGGTTGCCAGGCACGTTTAGGGCGTAGGAGATGGTGGCGTCCGAGCCCAGTGCCATGTGGGCCTTGAGCCGGTTCAGGAAGACGGCCGCCACCAGCGGCACGTCCTTGGCCAGAAAGGCCTCGCGCTGCACCATCGACGCCAGGGTGACGACCTGATTCACGCTCAGCCCCTCGGCCTTCGCCTCGGCCCGCAGCGTGGGGCTGAACTCCCGGTCGAAGGCTTGGACCAGGGTGGCGAACACCCCTTTGGCGCTGATGCCGTAGGGCAGGTTGTAGGTGGAAGGGAACAGGTAGCCCTCTGCCGGGTCCAGCACCGGTGCCCCAGGCGGCAAGTAGGGGTTGTGGTAGGCCATCGCCACCGCCATGAAAGCGCTCGCCGGGACGATGCCCATGGCCCCCAGGCGGGCGGCAATCTGGCGGACGGTGTAGCCCTCCGGCAGGGTGAGGCGATGGACAGCGACCTGGCCCAGGACCAGCATATGGAGGATGCGGTCTGGCCCCCACCTGGGCGAGATCAGGTAGGTCCCCGCCTTCAGGCGGCCAGCAGCCCCGATCAGCCCGCTCAGGAGGCGGACGTAGAGAGTGCTCCGCACCAGATGGTGCTGGCCGAGAAGAGAGGCCACCCGACTGGCGGACTCGCCTGGCTGGACGGTGAACAGCTGGGCTGGCCCCTGACCGCCGACCGGCTGGCCGGCCTCTGACCACCAGCCCCACCCGCCGGCCAGGAGGACGATGGCCAGAGCAAGCGCCCAGCTGACTCCTGGGCGGCGGCCCCAGAGCCTGGATACTCCGTTCAGCACGCCTTAAGAGACCCGCCCGCCACCTGCTCGGCCAGATCCCACCTCAGTCGTCGTCCTCTTCATCCTCGTCCAGATCGGACAGCTTCTCCCACGCCTCCACCACGCGCTCCCACTCGTCCTCATCGTCGATCGGCACCAGCGCCATCTCGCCATTTTCGTCGGTGTCCATGCGCAGGATCAGCGCCTCATCCTCATCGTCGCTCGTCTCCACCGGTGCCAGGCTGGGCAACAGATCCGCAGCCTCTGGCTCGGAGGCGTCCTCGTCGTCCTGGTTGTCCAGATCTCCGTTGGCGCCGGCCAGATCGGGTCCGGACTGGACCGGACCGGTCGGCACCAGCACCGCGTAGCGCAAGTCCCCGAGCTGGATGGCATCCAGGAAGATGAAGTCCTGCTCGCTGCCATCCTCATCGGTCAGCGTGATGACCTCTTCCTCGTCGTAGGGGACATCGTCGCGCCGGTCTGCCATAGGAGCGCCGTCCTTTCCGCAAGCCGCCGTCTAGCGCCGGGCTTGCTGCCGAGAGTGATCCAGATAGGCCTGCAGCATGACGGTGGCCGCCAGGGAGTCGATGCTTCCCTTTCTGCCAGCCCTGGGCCTTCCCTGCTCCCGGAGCAGGCTTTTCGCCTGCACCGTGGTCCACCGCTCGTCCCACATCACCACCGGGCAGGTGAGCGCCTCGGCCAGTCGAGCGGCGAAGCGGCGGGCTGCCATGGCCTCCGGCCCTTCCACGCCGCTGGTCCTGACTGGTAGTCCCACCACCACCTGGCCCACGCCTTCCTGGCGCACCAAGGCTGCCACTTCGCCCGCCACCTGGGCTCCGGCCTTGAGCGCCGGTCTGGGGTGCGCCAGGAGGCCCAGCTCGTCGGTCAGTGCCAGGCCCAGCCGCTTCTCGCCCGGGTCGATGCCGAGCAGGCGCATGCCTAGTCCTCGAGGAAGCGGCGCACCAGCTCCTCGATGATCTCGTCGCGGGGCAGGGTGCGGATCGCCTCCCGGGCGTTCTTATGCCCGGTGATGTACGCCGGGTCGCCGGACAGGAGGTAGCCGGCGATCTGCACCACAGGCTGGTAGCCCTTCTCCTCGAGCGCCTGCCGCACCTGGGCCAGCACCTCCGCCACCTGGTGCGGCCGGTTCGGTTCGGGCGGGATCACCCTGGTCCGATCGTCACTCACCGCTTCCTGCCTCCTCACCCGGCCGTCTGGATGCCACCTGCTCGCCGAGAGCCCTGCTCAGGGCCTCCACCGCCGCCCCGATGCCGTCGGTCCGCTGGCCAGAGCCTTGGGCCCAGTCCAGCCTTCCACCTCCGCGACCCTCCACCTGCCGACCCAGGATTCGGATCAGCTCTCTGGCGTCCAGTCCATGAGCCAGGGCGTCCTTGGCCAGGGCGACCACCATCGGCACCGTGTCCCGCTGGGAAGAGACGAGCGCCAGCACGCCCCCGGGGCCCGACTCCTGCCAGCGCCCGGCCAGCCACCGCAGTTCGTCCAGCGTCGCCTCCGGCACCACGGCGATGAGGCTGTTCAGTGCGCCGATCGGGCGCACCAGGGAGCTCAGTCGGGCGTATTCCCGCTCCAGCGCCTCCCGCCTTTGGCTGGCCAGGCGCTCCTGGTCGGCCTGGGCCTGGTCAATCAGCGCCTCGACCCGCTCCAGAACCTCCGATTCATGCGCTTTGAGTCGCCCGGCCAGGGCGGTCAGGAGCCGGTCGCGCTCCACCAGCCGGCCAAGCACGCTCCAGCCGGTGACGGCGGTAATGCGGCGCACGCCGGAGGCCACCGACCCCTCCGCCACCAGCCGAAAAAGGCCGATCTGGCCGGTGCGGGCGACGTGGGTACCGCCACAGAGCTCCCGTGAGCAGTCCTCCACCTCGACCATCCGCACCTCATCGCCGTACTTCTCCTCAAAGAGGGCCATCGCCCCCAGCGCCTGCGCCTCGCTGCGCGGCACGATCCGCCAGCTGACCGGCCGGTCGTCCAGGATCCAGCCGTTGACCAGCCGCTCCACCTCAGCCATCTCCTGCTCGGTGGGAGCCGAGAAGTGGGTGAAGTCAAAACGCAGCCGCTCCGGCTCCACCACCGACCCGGCCTGATGGACGTGGTCCCCCAGCACCTGCCGGAGGGCGCGATGCACCAGGTGGGTGGCGGTGTGGTTGCGCATGGTGGCCAGGCGCACCGCGCTGTCGACGGTCAGTTCGACCAGGTCGCCCACGCTAAGCTCGCCCGCCTCCACCGAGAGGAGGTGGACGATGCGATCGCCGGCCAGCCGCCGCGTGCCCGTCACCCGGGCCCGCCCGCTCGGCGAGCGGATCCAGCCGATATCCCCGACCTGGCCGCCGCCGTCCGGGTAGAATGGTGTCTCGGCCGCCACCAGAGCCGCCTCCTGGCCCTCCTCGACCAGCGACACAGACTCGGCGCCCACCAAGAGGGCCTGAATGGTGCTCTCTGTCTCCAGCCGCTCATAGCCGACGAAGGCGCTGGCCGGGAGCGCCTCGGTGGCCGCTGCCCAGGCCGCCTCCTGGCCACTGGCCACCGTGCGGCTGGCCCTGGCCCGCTGGCGCTGACCGGCCATGCGCTGGTCGAAGCCGCTCCTGTCGACCACGGCCCCCGCCTGGCGGGCCAGCTCCTCAGTCAGTTCGATCGGAAAGCCGTAGCTGTCGTAGAGCAAGAAGGCCTGGTCACCGGAGAGGGTGCCGTCCTTGACCTGGGCCAGCTCACGGCCCAGAAGACGGTTGCCGTCGGCCAGCGTGCGGGCGAAGCGCTCCTCCTCGGCCGTGAGCACGCCCTCGATCAGGCTCTTCCGCTCTTCCAATTCGGGACGGGCTCCCTCCATGGTCTGGGTCACAACTGGCAAGAGAAGCGGCAGGAACGGCGAGGCGAGTCCCAGGCCCGTGCCCATCTGCACCGCCCGCCGGATCAGGCGCCTGAGCACATAGCCCCTGCCGCCGTTGGCGGGCAAGACACCATCGGCGATCAGGAACATGCTGGATCTGGCGTGATCGGCCACCACCCGCATCGGAAAGCCCTCCGGTCCCTCCGCATAGGGCCGCTTGGACAGGCTGGCGATGGCCTCCAGGATGGGCTGGAACAGGTCCGTCTGCCAGGTGGACGTGACGCCGTCCAGCACCGAGGCCATGCGCTCGAGGCCCATGCCGGTATCGACTGAGGGCCTGGGCAGGGGCCTCAGTTCACCGTCCTGGCCGCGGTCGTACTGCATGAAGACCAGATTCCAGACCTCGAGGTAGCGGCCGCACTCGCATGGGAAGCGGCAGTCCGGGCCGCATGCCTGGTCTGGACCGAGATCGACCCAGATCTCGCTGTTCGGGCCGCAGGGCCCGGTCTCTGCCATCTCCCAGAAGTTGTCCTTGGCCCCGAAGCGGGCTACCCGCTCCGGGCCGAGACCCGCCACCTTGTGCCACAGCTCGGCCGCCGCCTCGTCGGTTTCAAACACCGAGGCGAACAGACGGTCTTTGGCAATGCCCAGCTCCCGGGTCAGGAAGGTCCAGGCGAAGTCGATCGCTTCCTCTTTGAAGTAGTCGCCGAAGCTGAAGTTGCCAAGCATCTCGAAGTAGACCTGGTGGCGGGAGGTGCGGCCCACTTCGTCCAGGTCGTTGTGCTTGCCACCGGCCCGCACGCACTTCTGGGCGCTGACGGCGCGGCTGTACGGGCGGCGCTCCAGGCCGAGGAAGACGTTCTTGAACTGGACCATGCCGGAGTTGGTGAAGAGCAGGGTGGGGTCGCCCTGAGGCACCAGCGGCGCACTGGCCACCTCCTGGTGGCCGAGTCCTCGAAAGTAGGACAGATACGCCCTTCTCAGGTCACTCGATGTGCTCATGACTCCCCCCGCCGCTCATCCCTCTTGGGGCATGATATCAGGTCGCCCGGCCCGCCGCGAGGCCAGCCATGCCGGAAGGGGGCTCTTCGGCCAGCACCTGGGTGATGGTGCCGCCGCCCTGGCACTCCTCACCCCGGTAGAAGACGCAGGCCTGCCCAGGGGTGACGGCCCGGGCTCCGGCCTCCATCACCACCTCAGCCCTCCCGTCCGGCAAGGGGGTGACCAGGCCTGGCTGGGGCAGGGCATGCGAGCGCACCATCACGTCGGCCACGAAGGGCTCGGCGGGTGGTGGGCCGGCCACATAGCTGGCCCGTTCCAGGAGGAAGCGGTGGCGCAGGAGCTCATGCTCAGGACCCACCACCACCTCACCCGCCTTGGGCCTCAGCTCGAGCACGTACAGGCGCTCCTGGTGGGGGATGGAGATGCCGCGGCGCTGTCCGACGGTGAAGTGCGAGATGGGCGGCGCCTCGCCGAGATCCTGGCCGGAGGCTGTGACGAAGCGGGCCGGCGGCTCAGGGCTCCCCTCCAGAAGGCGCCGGTAGTCGTCGGGGACAAAGCAGATGTCCTGCGAGTCCGGCTTGTCTGCCGTGATGAGGCCCAGGGCCCTGGCCCTGGACCGGATCTCCTGCTTGTCGAAGTCACCGCAGGGGAAGGCCACGCTTTCCAGCTCCCGCTGGCCCAGCTGGTAGAGCACATAGCTCTGGTCCTTCTCGGGGCGTCTTGCCCGCAGCAGGTGGTGGCCCAGCTCATCGTGCACCACCCGGGCGTAGTGGCCGGTGGCCAGCTTCTCGGCACCCAGTTCGCGGGCCCGCCTCAGCAGCACATCGAACTTGACGCCGTGATTGCAACTGATGCAGGGGTTCGGTGTACGGCCCACCCGGTAGCTGGCCAAAAACGGGTCGATCACCTGCTCCTGAAAGCGCTGGCGGAGGTTCAGCACGTAGTGGCGGATGCCCAGGCGCTCGGCCACCTCTTTGGCGTCTTCCACCGCGGCTAGTGAGCAGCAGCCGGCATGCCGGGACTGGGCCAGGGGTGCCATCTCCGGCCAGATCTCCATGGTCACGCCGATCACCTCGTAGCCGGCCTCCACCATCAGGGCGGCGGCCACCGAGGAGTCGACACCGCCGGACATGGCCACCACGGCCCGGCCCTTCACCGCCGTGCCTCCCCCGTTCGCTCGGTCAGCCGGCGCAGGCGATCCACCACCTCCCGGGTGGCGGCGACGGCCGCCTCCACGTCGGCGTCGGTGGAGGCGATGCCCAGGGAGAAGCGGACGGCGCCCGCAGCCTCCTCACGGCTGAGTCCCATGGCCATCAGCACGTGGGAAGGGTCGAGCGAGCCTGAGCTGCAGGCAGACCCAGAGGAGGCGGCCACGTCGGCCAGGTCGAGGTTGAGGAGCAGCGCCTCCCCGTCCACCTCGGCAAAGCGCACGTTGACGATGTGGCCGACACTGGGCCCGCCCAGGCCGTGCCGGCTGACGCCGGGAATGGCGGAGAGTCCCTGCCACAGCCGCTCACCCAGCGCCTCCAGCCGCGCCTGGCGCTCCGCCTGCTCAGTCCGCCATAGCTCGGCTGCCTCGCCGAAGCCGACGATGCCGGCCACGTTCTCGGTGCCGGCCCGCCTGGATCGCTCCTGCGCCCCCCCCACCAAGAGGGGGTCGATGGGCACGCCGCTCCGCACCACCAGGGCGCCGACGCCTTTTGGTCCGGACAGCTTGTGGGCGGACAGGCTCATCGCATCGATGGCCAGGCCTCCAAAGTCGAGGCTGAGATGACCAGCGGCCTGCACGGCGTCGGTGTGGAAGAGTACCTTCCGCTCCCTGAGCGCCTGGCCAAGTGCGGCGATCGGCTGCACGGCGCCCGTCTCGTTGTTGACCCACATCACCGACACCAGCCGGGTCGTGGGTCTCACCTGGGCGAGGACGGCGTCCACCGTCACCCGGCCGTCCGGCTCCGGGTCGACCCGGCTGACGCTGACGCCCAGGCGCTCGAGGCGGTCGGCAGCGTGCAGCACGGCGTGGTGCTCGATGGAGGAGATGACCAGGTGGGCGTCCTTGAGGCCGGCCGCTTCGACCAGACCGAACAGCGCCATGTTGTCCGCCTCGGTACCGGAGCCGGTGAAGATCACCTCCTGCGCCCTGGCGCCGGCCAGCTCCGCCACCTGTCTGCGCGCCGCCTCCACGGCCCGCTTCGCCTCCTGGCCCAGGCGGTGGATGCTGGACGGATTGCCGTATGCACCATTCAGGTAAGGTGCCATCACCTCCAGGACTCTCGGCTCAAGAGGTGTGGTGGCGGCGTGGTCGAGGTAGTGCATGCCCAGTCCCCCTCAGATCCGATAGACGGCTTGGCCGGCTGTCTGATGCGCCAGGTCCGCCACCGACACAGCGGCCAAGGTGGCTTCCATCGCCTCTTCCAGACGCGACCATAGGCTGTGCTCCAGGCAGTCCGGGTCCACTCCGCCGCAGGTGCAAGCGGCGATGTGCAACGGGCCCTCCAGGGCGCGCACGATCTCGAGGGCGCTCACCGCCTCGGCCGGTCTGGCCAGCACGTAGCCGCCCTGACTGCCCCGCACCGAGCGTAGGATGCCAGCCCGGCGCAACGGCGCCACCAGCTGCTCCAGGTACGCCTCTGGCAGCTGCTGGCGGTCGGCGATGGCGCGGATCGAAACGGGACGGCCCGCCCCGTGGCGGGCGACGTCCACCACCGCCCTCACACCGTATCGGCTCTTGGTGGAAATCATCGGCTGCCTCCATATCCGATCTTAACGGTCAGGTTAACCGCAGCGGGCAGGCTGGAGTGGGTCATCTGCCTCGCCCGAGGTCCAGGTCATTCTCTGGTTTGTGCTTGCGCACGACCTCCTGCTTCTGATCGGCGTCCGTTTCCCTCTGCGACTCTAGGCGGAGAGCTCTGGCAACGTTGACGATGGACTCGGCCTGCTGGATAGCCTCTCGAGCATCCTCGGTGGTGAAGTATTGGGCGGGGATGGCATCCGGCAATACGTCCGGGTAGCGCGTCTCGGTGTACATCCGCTCCAGATTCCGGATGGCCTGGCGGCTCACCTCGTCCAGAGACAAGCCGAGGTCCCTGAGCATGGTGTTGAGTTGGGACAGCGAGTGAGTTCTCGATGTGCCTCCGGAGTGCCGCAGTTGGGCACCCTTCAACGCCGCTTTGGCAGCCTGTTGGGCCAGGAAACAGGCGACATGGGGGTGGTCTTCGGCATTGTCCCGAGCCGCCGCCAGGCCTGCGCTGGGCTTCTGGAACCAGCGGTCAGCTTCGTCCGCTGCGCTCAAAGAGCACCTCTCCTTTCCCGAGAACCTCACTGCGGAAGAAACTCCGAGCTGAAACTGATTCCCACTCGCCTGGAGAATAGACTAGGAGGTCGACGGGATGAGGGAAGTCGGTGACGGCCGGGATGTCTTCGAGCCGTTTGTGGAAGCGTTGGCCTTCCACTCCGGGCATCACGACCACTAGGTCCACGTCGCTGTCAGGGCCAGTCTCCCGAGACTTCAGGGCCAGCGAACCGAAGAGGATGACTCTTTCGGCCCCCAGCATTCCCAGGCGCCTGGCCAGGAGAACGGCATCCTCGTGCAGTGACATCTGTGACCTCCGGCTTTCTCGCGTTCAGTTGTGACAGCGGTCCTGGATCGTATCGTTGCCTGCTCTCCCCTGATAGCGTACCACGCACCAGCGGTGACGAGGGCCGTCCACAGCTGGCAGCTGGAACCGGTCCGCCGGCCCCGGCCTGCCAGGCAGGACCCAGACCGAGTCACGGCGCAATATTGCACCTAGT
>JAJZLH010000073.1 GCA_021803575.1 Bacillota bacterium
CTCAGTACCAGCGCTATGGCGTTCGCCAGCCGCTCATCCTCCATGTTGGCAAATAGCAGAGTCGTGGGTGCGAGCAGGCGATCGCGGGCGAGCAAGAGGAGCCCGGCTAGATCGTCAGCTCCAAGACGCGGTGAACGCCCAAAGCTTCCAAGAGCGTCGGCGCCGTGAGCGACGGCATGCAGCCAGCCGAGACGGTCGTCCCAACCTCTCAGATCCTGTTCCGCACGAAACCAAGCGGCGAAGAGATCCCGCCAGCGCAATACAGCAGGCTCACCCGCACCGCCCGTGATTCGATCACGGTCGACAACCTCTGCGAGGACAAGCGCAGCGAAGGTGCGTGCCTGGATCTCAGGGTCTGAGAACATGTCCGTCATCTGCTCGCCCAGATTCACTAGATTCTCGTCCTCTGCGCCACAGCTGATCCTGCGGGCCAGCTCGCTGAAGGCGACCTCATCTCGTACATCGGGATCCGGCGCATGTAACAATTCTACGAGCGTGGCGCTCGGCAGTCCGCGCACGAAGTGAAGAAGGCCGGCCGCTTCGACGGCGGACCAATCAATGGAGGGTCCGATTCTGGGAGCCCTGTCCAGCATGCCGTGGAGCACTTGGAAGTCTATCTCCTCACCACGCCTCAGATAGGCGTCCTCCTCGTCCAACTCTTGCCACCAGCTCAACTGCCAGGCCGCACGTCACGCTTTCACTCTACCCCTGTCGTGACACGACTTCTCGCCGTATCCGCTCAGACAACCAGTTCATAGCGTTCATCTGGGCTCGGGGCGTATCGGTCTTCATGCGGGCCAGTTCACTGATAATTGGCTCGGCAAAGGCGTAGCTCAGGGGACGCACGCCTTGGTAGAGGATCCTACTGAGCCCAAGATCTCCTTTCGGCACACCATTCAGTGCCCACTGGGAATGCGGGTTTGCGGGCCGTTTCAAGAGGGGGCCTTTCGGGACACCCGTCGAGCAGACGGTATCGGTCATCGGGCGCAACCGATGGTCGGCCGCTGGGCCCGAAGATCTCCGTCAGGCCGACGCTGTTGACCGCCTTGCAGACGCTCGTGGCGTTCACCACAGGGCAGGCTCGGTGAACGAGGCAACCGATTTCGAGTCACAGCGGGGTGGCTGCATCGCTCCTTCTCTTTGATCCCTACTTCCCGCGCCATTTCCAAAACTCTGCCGGTGTAAGACCGAGATAGCGGATCACATGGCGGAGCTGGTCCGGGCGAACTGAATGGCCGGGATGGGCATGAAACGAGAACGGATCACCCTGGCGATTTAGCCCTCTGATGCGGGGTGATCCGATGCCTTTTACCGACAGAGAATAAGCTTCAACAAACCGGCAAAACTCGGGGTAGCTCAATTCCGGGAGCGACGGCATCAGACCTCAAGCACACGGTATGATTTGCCCGCAAGCTTCGCTCGAACCTCATCCCCGTAGTCGCTCATCAGGCTGACGATGGCTTCCCGAAGATGGGTCAACGCCTCCGCCTCCGTGTGTCCGCTGGCAACCGACTGAAGGGCGTCACAGTACGCCGTGAACTGTCCGTCGGCCCCTCGTTCCACAACGACTGCGACAGTCACGGGACCATCACCCCGGCGCATCGTGTCCGTCAGTGCTGGCACCCGCTTTCGCTCCCTCGCAAAACATCCATCCACAGCCGGATCGCTTCCTGGATGTTGGTCAGGGCCTCGTCCTCGGTTCGCCCTTGCGAGACGCATCCGGGAAGTGAGGGGCACTCGGCGACGATCCAGCCGCCTTCTCCAGGCTCGATAACCACGCGTACCTTCATGTCTCACCATCCTCCGCTCATGAGTATAGCGCGCCGCCGAAAGAACCGCGAAGATGGGCTTCTTGTCAGCCCTGTCGCAGGACCCAGCCTACCCCCGGCCTTGGATGCGCAGTCCGTACACAGTCGCCGTGCCCACTCCCAACCGCCTTGAAGCCTGAGCACGCCGATCCTTCCCTGCTCGATCAATGGTCTCACCACCTCCCACTCCTGCTCCAGGCCTGGCCTGTGCAAGGCCGGGGGCCTGCCGGCCCTCCTTCCCTGCCGCTTGGCCCGCTCCATGCCGGCCATCACCCACTCCCGGATTAGCTCCGGCTCGAACTCAGCCAGGTCTCTTGATCCAGATGCCCAGCGGCGAATTTGCTGAGGTCGAAGTCATGGCCCACCCCCACGACTGACCCCTTCCCCTAAAGGCCCGGCGCGCCTAGTCTCGCCATCTGCCAACAATCTGCCGCTGAACGGAAGGACCCCGGATCATCTCCGGAGGTCCTTGGTCTGCAAATCCTTGCGGCTATTGGTTCTCAGTTTGGTGCGGGCGGAGAGATTCGAACTCTCACGAGTTTCCTCATGGGATCCTAAGTCCCACGCGTCTGCCATTTCGCCACGCCCGCCACACCCGCCCGACCGGGGCAGCCCTCTGCCGGCCTAGGCCAGAGCAGTCCTACTGGACACCGTTCGGAAACTCCTGCTGGAACCGCTTGTACATGGCCAGGATCGACGCCACATAGTTCTGCGTCTGCTCATAGGGCGGGATGCCGCCGTAGCGCAGCACACTGCCGGCCCCGGCGTTGTAGGCGGCGAGCGCCAGCGACACGTTGCCGCCGAACTCGCGGAGCAGCCCGGCCAAATCGCGGATGCCGCCCTGCAGGTTCTGGATCGGGTTGAAGGGGTTGGTGACGCTCAGCCCTGCGGCCGTCGACGGCATCAGCTGCATCAGCCCGAGCGCCCCCGCATAGCTCTTGGCGTTGGGGTTGCCGCCTGACTCTTGCATGATCACCGCCATCACCAGGTAGGGGTCGACGCCGTAGGTCTGGGCGATGCCGTAGAGTGCCGTCCAGAGCTGCGCCTTAGTCAGCCGCCCGGAGGCGTACTCGCCCTCCAGGGCCATGATCTTCTCGGTCAGGCTGTTCTTCTGGAGCAGGAGGGCGTGCTCGACGGACAGCACCGCTGAGCGCTTGGAGAGCAAGGCCGCCAGTTCGGCCCGGCGCTGGTTGTTCTCCGAAAGTAGCTGATTCTCGACGGACAGGGCCGCCTGCTGCGCCGCGGCCAGCGACTGGCGCTCCTGGTTGATCAGCGCGATCTCGTGTGCCAGCTGCACCTTTTCAGTGGCCAGGCGCTGGGACGCCTTCAGCTCGAAGGCGGAGACGTTGGAGATCTCGGCCAGACGGGCCGTGAACTCTTGGAAGCTGTTCACCTGCAGCAGCACGGCCAGGTAGCCGATCGGGCCGTGCTCCTCGGTCCAGCGCAGGACGGAGGTGAGGGCGGCCCACGTCTGGTTGTAGGATGCGACTGTGGCGTTGTACTGGGACTGGGTGCGATTCAGCATCTCGGTGGCGACCACTTCCTCCGCCTGCAGGACCAGGAGCTTCTCCCTGGTCACGGCGATCTGCTGGTCGATCTGGTCCAGGGCCACCACCGTGGCGTGTGTCTGGTAGTTGAGGGCGCCGAGGAAGGCGTTCTCGGCCTGGACCTGACTTTCCACTGTGTTCAGCTGCCTGGTCAGCTGCGAGACGTTCGAGCCGCCCGAGGCAGACGCCAGAGCAGGCCCCAGGGTCAGGGCCCCGATCCAGATTCCGATCATCAGGACCCCAAGCAGCCGGCGTCGAGGACGCAACAAGCGAAAACCCCCACCTTCGCATGATATGGGCATGCGGCGTTATGTCGTTCGTGATCCTGTTGAACCTTCCTGCTTGCCCCTTAGGGGAGATTGGGAATCTTCTGTCTCCTTGCCGGGTCCCATTGCCGCCGCTGTCGGTCCTGGCGGGCCATGCAGGATCACCCGTGGCCGTGAACGGGCCGAGGCGGGGTTTGGCTGCAGAGCTAGATCTCCCAGCCGACCACCCAACCAAAGCCTAGCGACGGCGGTGACAGGCTGTCAATAAACCGCACGGCGTGCCAAGATGGCCAGGCCAGGTCGCTCTCCGGGCGCTGGCCACGCTCTGGGCAGACCGAGGGGGCACATCTATGCCGATGCTGCAGGTAAACGGCGTCCGACTTCACGTCGAGGATGCGGGGTCAGGTGAGGCCGTCCTCTTCCTGCCCGGGCTTGGCCTCAAGGTCTCCGAGTGCCACCGCCTCCTGGCGCCGTTTCGCACCGCCAGGCGCGTGCTCGCCATCGACAATCGCGGCGCGGGGCTGTCGGACAGGCCCGAGCAACCTTACACCATCCACACCATGGCCGAGGACGCCGCGCAGGTGCTTGGCGCCTGCGGCGTGCGTCGGGCCCACGTCGTCGGTGTCTCGATGGGCGGGAAGATCGCCCTCTCTCTTGCCCTCGTCCACCCCGAGATGGTGCGCAGTCTCGTGCTCGCCTCAACCCAGGCTGGTCCCCCATCGCCGGCGCAGAGACGGCGGCTTGGGCAACTGTCGTTGCTGGCCCGTCTCTTTGACCCTGCGGCCGACCGCATCGGCCGTGAGCACCAGCGGGCGGCCTCCCTTGCCTTCGACTGCTGGGCGGATCTGCCGAACGTCCGAGTGCCCACCCTCATCATCCATGGCCGCGCTGACCGCGTGGCCTCGTACTCCCTGGCCAGGGAGATGCAGCAGCGCATCCCCGTGTCTCGGTTGGTGGCGGTTCCCGGCGGCCACATGTTCTTCATCTTCCGGCCCAAGGCACTGGCGGACCCGGCGCTCCAGTTCTGGGCCGGCCTCCCGACAGAGTGACGGTGGGACGGGTCGCGTCCGGACTCGTGGCAGAAGATGCGCAGAGGAGCCCCCTGGGGCTCCCCTCGACACCGGTCAGTGGTGGGCCATGCAGGACTCGAACCTGCGACACTCCGCTTAAAAGGCGGGCGCTCTACCAGCTGAGCTAATGGCCCGAAACCGGATCTGGTTGGGGCGGTAGGACTCGAACCTACGATGCGGGATCCAAAGTCCCGTGCCTTACCAGCTTGGCGACGCCCCAAACTTTGGGGTGAATGAGGGGACTTGAACCCCCGGCCTCCAGGGCCACAACCTGGCGCTCTAACCACCTGAGCTACATCCACCACGCCAAGCCTCACGGTAGCATCCGCCGGAAAGAAGCGTCAAGGCGTCCGCGGCCGCTATCAGGAGCGAGGAACCGGCCCCGCTCACCCCACGCTGCGCCTGGCCGGCTGATAGGTGACCAGCGCCTGCACCAACGGCCACATCATCAGCAGCAAGAAGGGGGCATTGCTGAGGAGCCGCCACCACTCCGCCGCCCACGCCCGAAGGCCGTGCGGCCGCTGGCGGAGGTCGATCCACGGCTGGTAGCGGGCACTCCAGGACGGGAGCAGCACCAGGAAGGGCAGGTTGACCACCACCACAGCGGCCGCCAACAGGGAGAGACCGCCAGCCATGGGCATCAGGCCGGTCAAGATGAGAAGCAACGCGCCTGGGCCCGCCAGGAACAGCCCGAAGCCGAGCAGCCACTGGAATGGCCCTTCCGCCAGCATCAGGCCGAGCGTCCACCACCGCCGCTGATGCCACACCAGGCGCAGGGCGTCCAGATAGCCGAATGCCCACTGCTCGCGCTGGCGCATGGTCGCCGCCACCGTGGGCGGGGACCCCTCGCTGGCGGCCGAGGGCAGGAAGGAAGGCCTGATGCCCGTGCGCTGCCAGACCCGGAGCGCAAAGTCCCCCTTCTCCGCTCCGCCCTCTGGTGCGAAGCCGCCGAGCGACTCCACCAGCTGCGGGGCGATGAACAGATTGCTGTCGGCGGGCAGCGGGAAGAGCGTCATCCAGGCCGGGTAGAAGACATCGTGAACGATGGTCTGGTAGAGGGCCGCCGAGCGGGGCGCCGGATCGAGGCGGTAGAAGTTCTGTATCGGGAAGAGTGGCCCCCGCGTGAAGAACGTCTGCCGCTCCTGGTCCGACCGGCACCTCGACCACTGTCTGGCCACCAGCTGCAGGGCATCGCGCGGGGGACGGCAGGCGGCATCGTAGATGCCGATCAGGTCACACTGGCTGAACCGCCGGCGCGCCCAGTTGAGGGTCCTGCCCTTGGACGGCTTGGACACCAGCCGGCTGCCGGCGCAGGCAGCCGGCCCAGGGCAGGAGGCCTCACCGCCGAGGCAGCTCTCCCCGTAGCAGGCTGGCACCACCATGATGCGCAGGTTGGCAGGCAGGGAACCGCCGCCCACACCAGCTGCCACCTGGCCCACGGCCGCCTTGCCGCCGGGCGGCGGTACAGACGGCTCAGACGATCGCGGCCGGGCCCGGATCGCCAGGTACAGCTCGTCCAGGGTGAGGGCGGGCAGGCGCGCCTCCGCCCGGCGGCCGGCCAAGAGCCGGAAGGCCTGCAGGGACCGGCCGTGCCGGTTCATGATCTCATCCAGAAAGCCCGGTACCTGGCGCTCCTGGTCAAAGCTGTAGCTGGCCAGGGCGCCGCGAGCCGCCGCCCGCAGGTGCCCGTCCGAAACCGCCCGGGCGGCCATCGTCTCGTAGACGAAGCGGATGGTGAGGTCCTCGGGTTCATCGAACAGGCGCTGCAGCCAGCCCACCAGCGCCTGGCGGTCCGCAGGCAGGCGGGGGTGCCGGCTTGCCGCCTCGGCCATCGCCGAAAGCGTCTCCGTCAGCGCCCGCTGGCGCTGCTCCACAAGACGCCGCTCGCTGCCATCAATCAGGAGGAGAGCCTCAAGGCGCTGGCGGGGGTAGTCCAGGAAGGCCAGCCTGCGCACGGTCTGGGCGATCAGCTCGGGGTCGTCCGGGGTCAGCACCAGGAGCCCGATGCTCGGCAGCTCAGAGCCGGGCGCCGCGTTGGGCCGGCGCCACCAGAGGTCTCGGCTGAGCAGCCAGAGGCCAGTGCGGGCGAAGAACCCGACGTAGAGGCTCAGCAGCACGACGCCCTGCCACTCCACGGCCGGCAGGCCCCGCCCCAGCCGGATGCCAATGGCGGCAATGGCCGCCAGCACCGCCCAGCTCAGGATGATGAGGGCATTGGCGGCAAGCCGGCCCGCACCGCCGCGCTGGGCGCGCCCCAGGCGCCTTTGCTCTGGCCGGGCCGGTCCGCGGCCCGGCGGAGCCAGTTGTGCCGCCGGTGCCGTCCTACCCATGCGCTGGCCCTCCCCCACCCTCGGACTGGCACCATCCACGCCGGCGGCAGAGCGCCTAGAGGCGCCCCCTGACCGCGATCTCCGCGCCGTTCAGCTCAGAGCCGGCTTCTTTGAGCAGATCTGCGATCAGCTGGGCGAGGCGGGGCGTCTTCACCCAGCGGCCGGCATCGGCGTCTGGCATGGCCCTGCGATTGGCCGGCGTGTCGAGGGTGGTCGGCAACAGCGTGATCACGCTCACGCCGGCACCCTTCACCTCTTCGGCCAGGGACCTCAGGTAGCTGGTCAGCGCCGCCTTGCTGGCGTTATAGGCGGCCTGATTGGCCGAGGCCTTCACCGCGGCGAAGGCGCCGATGCCGATGATCCGCCCGCTCTTCGCCCTGAGCATGTCAGGCAAGACCTGCCGCACCATCTCGGCGGCAAGGAACAGGTTCAGCCGCACCATGCCCTCCAACTCGGCAGCCGAAGTCTCGAGTACACTGCCGGCGCGGTAGCCGCCCGCCAGGTGGACCAGCCCAAACACGTCTCCGTGCCGGGCCCGGGCCGCCGCCAGCGCCGCCTCTACCTGGCCAGGGTCCGAGAGGTCGACCGAGAACTCTCCCCCGGTGCGGCCAAGGCCGCTGACATTGGCGCCTTCAGCCCTGAGCGCCGGCACCACGGCCCGGCCCAGGGCGCCGTCGGCGCCGGTCACCACCACGTGCCTGCCTGCCAGTTGCCCCTGCTCTGTCATGCCGGTCCCCCTGTCAGGAGCGTGATGCCAATGGAGATCGCGGTGCTGGGCATGGCCGTCGAGGAGACCGCTCAGCTGCCCTCCGGCCAGACCCTCACCACGGTGGGCGGCTCGGCCGTCAACGTGGCGATCGGCCTTCGCCTGTGGGGACTTCACCCCACCCTGGTGGTGGGCGGCAGCCCGGCAGCTCTGTCGGCACTCCAGGCCAGCGGCCTGTTCGGCCCAGACCTGATCGCCGTGAGCGGGCCGCCTGCCCGCTCCCTGGTCGAGGTCGGAGCAGATGGCGCCAGTCATGTCGCCTTCGCCGCCACACCGCCGCCTCCCTTCGCCGCGCTGGTGCCCGCCCCCCTGGTGCTGCTCTCCGGCTTCGACCTGACGGCGGATCCAGAAGGCTTCATGGCCACTGCCCACCGCCTGCGACGGGCCGGATCGGCACTCTGGCTGGACCTGGGCCCAGCCGCCCGCCAGGGCGAGCTGCTCACGCCCTGCCTGCCGCTCCTGGATGCCCTGTTCATGAACCAGGAGGAAGCGGCCGCCTGGACCGGGCTGAAGACTCCCGGCCGCATGCTGGGCCGGATCGCCGTGCCTGAGGTGCACATCAAGCTGGGCCAGGCCGGCTCTCTCGCCCGCCGCATGAGCGAGCGGCGGCGGGCGCCCGCGCCGCCGGCCCGGGCGGTCGACTCCACCGGTGCCGGCGACTTCTACCTGGCCGGCGCCGCCGCCACCAGACACCTGCCGCTAAGGGCCACCCTGGCCGCGGCCAACTGGATGGGGTCCCGCGCCACCGAGGTGCCGGGAGCTGGCCTTCACCTGGCGCGGCTGCTCGGCCCCCCTGTCACCTCCAGCGGCTCCTCCACCACCTGGCCCTGATCGATCCAGAAGCCGCGCACCTCCGGTGTCTCGGCCCGCAGCGACGCGATCAGGTAGAGGCACCCCGGATAGTGCGCCTCCCGCACGTCGGTCTGGGACGGCACCGCCGGAGTGGTGGGATGGGAGTGGCCAATCGCCACCAGGCTCTGGCCCGCCGCCTCCATCTGGCGCAGCACAGACAGGATGCGGGCCGGATCGATGCGATAGGTGAAGGGGCTCTGGTCCACATTGGCACAGGCGTAGAAGCTCATGATCCGCCCCGGCCGGCCGCCGAACAGCCCGCAGGCCTCGTTCGGCTGCCGCCGCCTTGCCTCGGCCAGAAAGAGGGCGAGCGGCCGGGCCAGCACGATCACGCCGGCCCATCCTCCATCAGGCTGAGGTAGCGCTCGCCGGAGTCCGGGAAGACGGTCACCACCACCGCCCCAGCCGGCAGCTTAAGGCACTCCCGGCGCGCCGCCCAGGCGGCGGCGCCGGAGGACGGCCCGGCCAGGATGCCCTCCTGCCGGGCCAGCTGGCGGGCGCTCTCCACGGCATCCTGGTCGGAGACGGCCACCACCCGGTCGATCAGGGAACGGTCGAGGACCTTCGGCTCGAAGCCGGCGCCGAGTCCGTCGATGCGGTGCAGGCCCGGCCTGCCGCCGGACAGCACCGGAGACCTGGCCGGCTCCACGGCCACGATCCGAAGGCTGGGCCGGCGCTGGCGGAGGGTGCGGCCGACGCCGGTCAGGGTGCCGCCCGTGCCCACGCCCAGCACCAGGCAGTCCAGTTCCCCGCCGGTGTCCCGCCAGATCTCCTCGGCGGTGGTGTCCTGGTGGGCCTGGGGGTTGGCCGGGTTTTCGAACTGCCCGACCAGGAAGGCGCCCTCGGCCTGGGCGATCTCCTGGGCCGCCCATACGGCGCCGCTCATCCCCTCTCTGGCCGGCGTCAGCCGCACCTCGGCGCCCAGCCAGGAGAGCAGGCGGACCCGCTCCGGTGTCATGTTCTCGGGCATGGTCAGAACCAGCCGGTAGCCGAGCGCCGCTGCCGCCACAGCCAGGCCGATGCCCGTATTGCCGGAGGTGGCCTCCACGATGGTGGCGCCCGCCTGGAGCCGACCCTCCCGCTCCGCCTGTCGGATCATGGCCACCGCCGGCCGGTCCTTGACGCTGCCGCCCGGATTCAAAAACTCGAGTTTGGCATAGAGGCGCCCCGCCGGCGCCCAGCGCCCCAGCCGCACCAGGGGTGTGTCGCCGACCGCATCCAGGATGCCCTGCTCCCTCATGCCCTGTCCTGCCAGGCCAGATTGCGGTCGCGCCAGGCCAGGAGGCCGCCCTTCAGGTTGGCGGCTCGGATTCCCGCATCGGCGGCCACCAGGGCAGCCACCTGGGACTTCTGGCCGATCTCGCAGAAAAAGACCACCCGCTTCGCCTCTCGCAGCTGCTCGAGCCGGCCGGAGAGCTCTTCGATCGGCAGGGACACGGCGCCGGGGATGGTGCCGGCGGCGAAGGCGGCCGCCGGGCGGAGGTCGACCCAGAGGGCTCCCGGCGCAGCCAGGAGAGCTCTCGCCTCTTCGATGTCCACCTCCTCCGCACCGGGGGCGTCGACGCCGCGCCGGGGCGGACCGGAGCCGCAGAAGGCGACATAATCTATGAGGCCCTCCTGGCTGGGGTGGTCCCCGCAGAGGGCGCAGTCCGGGCGGCGCTGCCAGCGGAAGGTGCGGCTCTGGCCGGTGAGGGCGTCCACCACCAACAGCCGGTTGGCCAGAGTCTCGCCGACGCCGAGCAGCACCTTCAGCGCCTCCAGCGCCTGGATCGAGCCCATCTGGCCGGCCAGTGCTCCGATCACGCCGGCCTCGGCGCAGGAGGGGACGGTACCGGCCTCCGGCGGCGTCGGGAAGAGGCAGCGGTAGCAGCCCTGGCCCGGCATGAACACCGTGGCCTGTCCCTCAAAGCGGAGGATGGAGGCATCGATCAGAGGCTTTTCGAGCAAGACGCAGGCGTCGTTGACCAGATAACGGGTCGGGAAGTTGTCCGAGCCGTTCACCACCAGATCGTAGCCGCCGATCACAGTGAGGGCGTTGGTGCTGTCCAGCACCACCGGGTGGGCGATCACCGCCACGTCGGGGTTGAGCTCCCGGATGAAGCGGCTGGCCGACTCCACCTTCGATCCACCCACGTCTTGGTCGCGGTGCACCGGCTGGCGGTGCAGGTTGGAGCGCTCCACCAGGTCGCCGTCGACCACGCCGATGGTGCCCACGCCGGCCGCCGCCAGGTAGGTGATGACAGGAGCGCCCAGGCCGCCGGCGCCCACCACCAGCACCTTGGCCGCCAGCAGCTTGCGCTGCCCGGCCATGCCCAGTTCGGGCAGGATGATCTGGCGCGAGTAGCGCTCCACCTGATCCGGGCTGAGCAGCCGCATCCCCATGCTGCCGCCGGCCATGGCCGGGATCAGGGCCAGCTCCTCCCCGCCCGCCAGCGGCGCAGCGAGGCCGCCCAGGGTGCGCACCTCGGCGTCGTCCACGTAGACGTTGAGGTAGTCCTTGAGCTGGCCGGTGGCGGTAAACAGCTCGTCGCCGAGACCAGGCCTAAGCCGGCACAGTTCGGCCAGGGCCTCACCGACGGTGGCCCCCTCCACGCTGAGCACGGTCTGGCCGCCGGTGTGCTTGCGGTAGGGCGTGGGCACATAGACGGACACGGTGGGCATGGCTAGACCTCCTCGAAGTAGGGGCGGATCGGACCGTCGTCAAAGCAGCTGCCGGCGGCCAGCTGCATCTGGGCGAACTTCTGGCTGACGCCGGGCATGACCAGGTAGTCCAGCCAGCGCACCCGCTCCGTTTCCGGGAGCTGGGCGAGGGCCCCGATGGCGAGGTGGATGGCATCGCCCCCAGGAGCGATGCCGAAGTCCAGCCGGAACCGGCCCTCGGCCACCAGGCGGCCGGCGGAGTCGGTGCGGTGGGCGCTGACCGCAGGGTCCTGCCGGTAGGCGTCCAGCACCTGGGGGTGAAACCAGACCGGGAACTGGTGGTAGTTCTCTGGCCCCAGGGCGCGCTTCAGATAGGCGCGCACGAAGGGGTCAAGCGGCACCCTGGCCGCCATCCTCAGCTCTCCAGCCCGCGCTTCACCGCGGTGCCGACCATGCTCCCCCACTCCGTCCATGACCCGTCGTAGCTCTTCACGTCCGGGTAGCCGAGCAGCTCGTGCAGCACGAACCAGGTGTGGGCCGAGCGCTCCCCGATCCGGCAGTAGGCGATCACCGGCCCATCGGGCCGGACGCCGTGGCTGGCGTAGAGCTGGCGGAGTGCCGGCTCCGGCTTGAAGCGGCCGTCCGGCCCGACCGCCTGGGACCAGGGAATATTGACCGCGCCCGGAATGTGGCCGCCCCTTTGCGCCGTCTCGCTGAGCCCGGGCGGGGCCAGCACCTCCCCGCTGAACTCCTTCTCGCTGCGCACGTCGACCAGGGCGGCTTGGCCCAAGCTGGCGGCCACCTCCGCCTGCAGCGCCCGCACGCTCGAATCGGCCGTCGGCACCGGGTAGGTGATTGCGGCCGGGGCCGGAGTCTCGGTGCTGTAAGGCCGGCCTTCCGCCTCCCAGGCCTGGCGGCCGCCGTCCATCAGCGCGACCTGCCTGTGCCCGTACAGGGTGAGCAGCCAGTAGGCGTAGGCGGCGAACCAGTTGGAGGCGTCGCCGTACAGCACCACCCGGTCGTCCGGGCCGATACCGGAGCCTCCCATCAGGCGGGCGAAGTCCTCGCTACTGATGATGTCCCGCCGCACCTGGTCCTGCAGGTCAGTGGTCCAGTTCCAGCCCACGGCACCCTGCAGGTGCCCCGCCGGGTAGAGCGTGGGGTCGACGTCCACCTCCACCAGGCGCACACCCTTGTCCCTGCCGTGTGCCGCCACCCAGTCGGTCGACACCAGCACCGATGAGCGATCCCTCTGCACAGCCCCGCCTCTTTTCCTATATTCCGATCCGGATACTCAATATTAAGCGCAGGCGGCACCTTCTGGCAATGGCCCGGGTCCCGGGCGCCGGCCACACGGCCCGGTCCGCCCCGGGCCCAGGCGGCGGCGGGCACTGGGCTCATCTCAGCAGACGGCTGTAGCCTCGATCTCCACCAGGAGCCTGGGGTCGATCAGGGCGCTGACCTGCACCATGGTCGTGGCTGGACGGGTGCCCCGGAAGAACTGGGCGTGGGCCTGGCCGATCTCCTGCCAGTGGGCGATGTCGGTCACGAACAGCCGGGTGCGCACCACCTGGCTTGGCTTTGCCCCCAGTTCGGCCAGGGCTTGGCCGATGATCTCAAGGGCCCGCATCGTCTGGGCGTAGGGATCGCCCTCGGCGACCACCTGGTCGCCGGCCATGGCGGTGGTGCCGGACACCTCGATCCTGTCCCCGACCCGGACCGCCCGGCTGTAGCCGACCAATCCCTCCCAGGGCGAACCGCTCGACACCTCGGTGCGCCTGTCCATTCTTCCACCTCCTGGCCAGCTTGGGCGCTTCGGATCCCCGGCTCAGAAGCGATGGCGGTCGCGGCGCTCCGCCTTTAGGAGTGCCGCCTCGCCAGCCGCCTGCAGGTCGACGCCCAACTGTCCGGCCAGCACCGCCAGCACGAATAGGACGTCGCCGATCTCTTCGGCCACACCGGCCGCCTGCTCCCCCGGCTTGGGCGCCTTCGGCCCCACCTCGGCGTTCAGGGCCCGGGCCAGCTCACCGACCTCCTCAGCCAGCCGGGCCAGGTTGGCCAGGGGCGGCCAGGTGCCGCCGTGGGCCTCCACCCAGCGGCCGACCCGGGACTGGTAGTCATCAGCCATCGAGATATCCTCCTGCCACCAGCTTTCCGACCGCCCGCCGGTCCGGGCCGGCCAGCGCCACGTCCGGGCTCAACGGATCGATCCAGCGCCCGACTCCGTCGCCGTCCACGACGCTCAAGCGCACCCGCCAGCGGCGGTGGGTGAAGGCGTGGGTGAAGCGAAGCGGGGGGTCAGGGATGGCCCGGCCCTCGACCCCTGGCGGCAGGCCGTCCTTGCCGCCTGCCACCTCGGGTAGCCCCCACAGGCCCTCCAGTAGCCTGGTGGTGCGCTGGCGAACCAAGAGGCGTCCGGCCCGCCGCACCGCCACCAGGTGCACCGCCACCTCCTGGACAGGAGGTCTCTGCAGCGCTCTGCCATAGGCCTGGGGCTGGTGGCGGCCGGCACAGGCCGTCGCCACCGGGCAAGAGGCGCAGTCGGGGCGGCTGGGCCGGCAGATCAGGGCACCCAGTTCGATCAGGGCCTGGTTGAGCTCTCCGCTGTTCATAGGCAACCTTGGCGCCACCGCCTGCCGGATGGCTCGGTCGAGGCCCCTTCCGCCGGGCAGGGCGAGCATCCTGGCCAGCACCCTCCGTACGTTGACGTCGATGGCAAGCGCCCGTCCGCCCTCGGCAAAGGCGACGATGGCGGCGGCGGTATAGGGCCCCACTCCGGGCAGCGCCTGCCAGCCCGTCTCGCCCGAGGGCAGGCCGTGCGCTGATACCTGGCGGGCCAGGCGGCTGAGGTGGCGGGCCCGCTGGTAGTAGCCGAGGCCGGCCCACTCGGCCACCACCTCGTCCTCACTGGCGGCGGCCAGGGTGCCGAAGTCAGGGAAGACCTGGAGAAAGTGCGGATAACGCACCAGGGCGGTGGCGACGGTGGTCTGCTGCAGCATCAGCTCGCTGACCACCACCTGGTAGGGGGTGGGCTGGTGGCGCCAGGGCAGGTCACGGCCCGCCTGGCGGTACCAGGCGACGAGGCGGGGGATCACCGATCCGTCCCATTGCGCGGGCATGCGGGGGACGTTCGTCCCCCGCATGCTGTCACCTGCGCTGCCCAGGCTCTGGGCCGGTCAGACTCTTTAGCCGGCGCTGGCGCCGCCAGCAGCCGGAGTGATGCCGGCCAGGTGGTCGTAGAAGGTGGTAAGGCGAGAGGTGACGCTGGCCAGGTTGAGAGTGTGGCCGTGGCTCTGGGCGGCGGCGACCAGCCTGCTGGCCATGGCCGCGAGCAGCTGCTGGGAGGTCATGTGGTGTGCGGCCAGCACGCTGTTCATGCCGCTTGAGAAGACGTCGTGGAGCAAGGTAGCGGGTGCCATGCCAAGCGCCCCGGCGGCCAGGCGGATGAAGGCGCTGATGTCGCCCTTGTGAGCCAGCGGCGGCAGGCAGAGCGGCGAGTCCTTGGCCAAGGCGGCGGCCACGGCCGCTTTGAACTGGGTCATGGTCATGCCCTTAGCGGCCACCAGCTGGCTGATGGTCTCCTTGGCCCGGTGGTCCTGGCGCAGCGTCTTCAGGCTGGTGCCGAGCACCTGGGCGACCGCATGCTCCCTGGCCAGCCAGCAGGCGTGCACCCCGCCCTGGCTGGACGAGTGAGGCTGAGAGCCGCTGGCGGCGAAGGCGGCGGCCGGCAGGGCCACTACGGCCACGGCCACCGCCATGATCAGAAACGGCTTCTTGGTCCATCGCACGAAGATTCACCTCCTCTCCTCGCCCAGTCTGACCGAGGCGGCTTTGCGCCGCCTGTCAGTCGGCTGAGAGTCGGCTGATAGCGCCAGGGGCGTCGCCCGAGCGCATGGGCAGGCGCAGGATGAAGCGGCTGCCGCCTCCCTCCTCGCTCTCCACGGTCAGGTCGCCGTCGTGGGCTCGGGCGATCGCCCTGGCGATGGCCAGGCCCAGGCCGATGCCGCCGTCCTGGCGGCTGGGGTCAAGGCGCGCAAAGCGCTCAAAGACGCGCTGCTGCCACTCCTTGGGAATGCCTGGCCCGTTGTCGCTGACGGTGAGCTCACACCAGGGTCCCTGCTCCCGGCAGCCGAGCGTGATCTGGCCCTCCCTCTCGTCGGTGTAGCGGATGGCGTTGTCGACCAGCACGTCCAGAGCGCGCCTCAACTCTTCGGGATCACCCGGCACCACCAGGTCCATCTCGCCCGCCACGCTGAGGAGCCGCCTGCCGGCGGCGGCACGGAAGGAGTCTGAAACCTCGGCCAAGAGCCTGCCCACGTCCACCGGCCGCCGCCGCACCGACTGGGCCAGCTCGCCGCGCGCTGCCTCCAGCAGGCGGTCGACCAGGCCGCTCATCCGCCGCACTGCGCTCTGGGCCTCCCTGAGAGCCAGGCTTCGCCCCTCCTCGCTCTGGTCGGGGCGGGCCATCAGTTCCAGGTTGCCGCGGATCACGGTGAGCGGTGTCTTCAGATCGTGACCGGCATCGGCGACGAAGGTCTGCTCCCGCTCCCGGGCCATCTCCAGCTCGGCAAAGGCAGCGCCCAGGCTGTCCAGGAGCCGGTTCACCGCCCGCACGAAGACGCCCACCTCGTCTTTGCTGTCGGCGCCGGGCAGATGGCCGCTGGGACGGCCGCTCCCTCCCAGGCGTTCGGCCGCCCGGGCCGCCCGCCGCAAGGTGGCAAGCGCCCGGTCGGCCAGGGGCCGGGCCATCAGCACGGCTGCCCCCAGCACCAGAGCGTCCACCAGGGCGATCGCCGCCATCAGCTGCCAGAAGGGCCGCACCGCCGCTGCCGTCGACTCGGCCACCACCAGTTCGCTGCCGCGGCGCTGGAGCCGGGTCCAGATGAAGCCGTGGGCGGAGGTCACACCCAGGGTGTCGAGGTGGAGCGGCGTCGGCGGCAGAGGGGCGCCGCCGGACTCTGTCGCCGTCAGGGTCACAAGCCGCCAGCCCTCCCCAGGCGGCAGCACCGGCGTCTGGCCGCGGCTGAGGGCGCGGCTCACGATCAGCAGTTCACCGTGCAGCCTGGCCCCAATGGTCGCCCGGTCGGCGCGCCAGGCAGCCAGGCCGACGGCCAGGCCGGACAGCACCATGCCGGCGACCAGGGTGCCGAGCGTCAGCACCATGATGCGCCGCCTGAGCGTCACGCCCGCCTCAGGGCGTAGCCGTAGCCGCGCACGGTCTGGATCAGGCGCGCCTCTCCTCCTTGCTCGGTCTTCCGCCGCAGGTAGCCGATGTACACCTCCAGCACGTTGTCCTCGCCGCCGAAGTCGTAACTCCACACCGCCTCCAGGATCTGGGCCCGGGACAGGGCCTGGCGCGGGTGGCGCAGGAAGTAGGTGAGCAGATTGCGCTCGGTGGGGGAGAGCTCAAGCAGGCGCTCACCCCGGCGCGCCTCCAGGGTGAGGGGATCGAATACCAGGTCCTCGTAGACCAGGGGCTCAACCGCCTCTTCGCCGTGTCTGCGGCCCAGGGCGTGCAGGCGAGCGGACAGCTCTTCGATGGCGAACGGCTTGCCCAGGTAGTCGTCGGCGCCGGCCTCCAGTCCGAGGACGCGGTCGGCCACGGCGTCCTTGGCCGTCAGCATCAGGATGCCGCGCCGTCCCCTCCGCCTCAGTTCCTTGACCAGGGCCAGCCCGCTCATGCCAGGCAGCATCTGGTCCACCACGTAGAGGTCGAAGTCCTCGCCCTCGACCCGCTCCAGCGCCTCCTCGGCCGAGGCGGCGAGCGCCACATCGAAGCCGCTGGCGGAGAGGGCGCGGGCCAAGAGGGACCGGATCGCCTCCTGGTCGTCGATCACCAACACCCGCATCGGGCCGCCCCTTCCCCCAGCCACTTTTCTCCACCATACAGGACCTCCCGCCAGCGGGCCACCAGGGGCTGGGCGGCGGCTGACAGGCCGGGCCGGGTTGTGATACAAGAGAGGCAGAGTCCGCGCTCACATGAGATCAATCCGAAGGCCCCGGCCCGACCGCCCAGACGCCCTGCGAGTCCGAGGAGGGTCACCGTTGCTGGATAGCCGTCACTTCTCCGAACTCGGCATCGACCTCACCGGGACCATGACCGCTGACATCCCGGCCGCCCAGCTGGTCGAGGCCGCCCTCGGCCAAGGCGAGGGCTGGCTGAGCGAGGAGGGCGCGCTGGTCACGGAGACGGGGGCGTTCACCGGCCGCTCCCCGGACGACCGCTTCATCGTCCAGGACGAGGCGGCCCGCCAGGTGGCCTGGGGCAAGGTCAACCAGCCCCTGCCCGAGGCCGCCTTCAAGAAGCTGCACGCCCGCATCGCCGCCCACCTGGCGGCCAGGCCGCACTACGTGTTCAACGGCTTCGCCGGCGCCGACCCCCGCCACCGCCTGCCGGTGCGGGTGGTGACTGAGCTGGCCTGGCACAGCCTGTTCGCCCGCCAGCTCCTGATCCGCCCCAGCGAGGACGAGCTCCGCCAGCACGAACCCGCCTTCACCGTGCTGTCGGCGCCCAGCCTTCGGGCCGACCCCCGCCGCGACCACACCCATAGCGGAACCGTGATCGCCATCTCGTTCAGCCAGCGGGTGGTGCTGATCGCCGGCACTGCCTACGCCGGCGAGATCAAGAAGTCGATCTTCTCGGTGCTGAACTACCTCTTGCCAGCCGCGGGCGTACTGCCCATGCACTGCTCCGCCAACGTCGGCCCCGGCGGCGATGTGGCGCTCTTCTTCGGCCTCTCCGGCACCGGCAAGACCACGCTCTCCGCCGACCCGGAGCGGCGCCTCGTCGGCGACGACGAGCACGGCTGGTCTGATCAGGGCATCTTCAACCTGGAGGGCGGCTGCTATGCCAAGTGCATCGGCCTCAGCGCCGAGAAGGAGCCGCAGATCTACCAGGCGGTGCGCTTCGGCACCGTCCTGGAGAACGTGCGCATGGACCCCGCCACCAGGCGTCTCGACTACCTGAGCGACGAACTGACCGAGAACACCCGGGCCGCCTACCCCCTGGACTACATCCCGGGTGCGGTGATCCCAAGTGTGGCCGGCCATCCCCGCGTCATCATCTTCTTGACCGCTGACGCCTCGGGGGTGCTGCCGCCGGTGCTCCGCCTCAACGAGGAGGAGGCCATGTACCACTTTCTCTCCGGCTACACCTCGAAGCTGGCCGGCACCGAGCGCGGCATCGACGCACCGGAGCCCACCTTCTCCGCCTGCTTCGGCGAGCCGTTCATGCCGCGGCCGGCCGAGGAGTACGCCCAGCTGCTTGGCGAGCTGATCACCCGCCATCGGGTCGGCGTCTACCTGGTCAACACCGGCTGGACGGGCGGACCCTACGGCGTCGGCCGGCGCATCGACCTCGCCGTCACCAGGCAGATCGTGCGCTGCGCCCTCGCAGGCGACCTGGACCGGGTCTCGGTCCGCCGCCACCCCGTGTTCGGCGGCTCGGTGGTGGAGGAATGCCCGGGTTGTGAGCCCGGCCTGCTCGACCCCAAGTCCACCTGGCAGGACAAGGCCGCCTACGACCAGGCGGCGTCTGCTCTGGCCAAGGCCTTTCAGGCCAATTTCATGAAGAAGTTCCCGAATGCGCCGGCCCGCATCCGGCAGGCGGGCCCTAGGGCCTAGGCGGCTCCTCCCGGCCGGAGTGGTCGGTGGGGCGGTCCTGGATGATGGCCACCGCGTGCTCCAGCAGGCTGCCCACGGCGTGAAGGCCGCTTCTCACCGCCGCCGGCGACCCGGCCAGATTGACGATCAACGTGCGGCCGCGCACGCCCGCCACCGCCCGGGAGAGGGCGGCCCGCTCGGTCTCCCGCCAGCCCTCCCGCCGGATCGCCTCGGCCAGGCCCTCCACCTGCCGCTCCACCACGGCCAACGTCGCCTCCGGCGTCACGTCGCGGGGCGAGAGGCCGGTGCCGCCGGTGGTCAGCACCAGGTCGAGCCCGAGCTCGTCGGCGGCATGGCGGAGCATGCCCTCGATCGTGCCCTGATCGTCCGGGACCAGCTCTCTCCACACCACCTGGTGCCCCATTTCCTCCAAGAGCGACTGGGCGATGGCGCCGCTCTGGTCGGCGCGCCGGCCCCGGGCGCCCTCGGTGCTGGCGGTCAGCACCCCCGCCCGCAGCACGTCAGTCCCCGACGAGGTGCTGGGGGCGGATCGGCAGCGCCGTGAGGCGCGGCCCGCCGGCGTCGCGGATGGCGTTGGCCAGGGCGGCGGCGCCGGGGATGGCGGGAGGTTCGCCGACGCCCTTGGCGCCGAAGGGCCCTTGCGGTGAGGGCACCTCCACCATCTCCACCCGGATCGGCGGCAGGTCAGAGGCGAGCGGCAGGTCGTAGTCAGCCAGGCTGGCGTCCTGCAACTGGCCCGACTGGTAGACCATCTGCTCGAACAGGGCCCGGCCCACCCCCTGGGCGGTGCCGCCCCGCATCTGGCCCGCCACCGCAGCCCGGTTCAGGGCCCGGCCCACGTCCTGGACAGCCAGATAGTCGACGATCTTGACCCAGCCGTGGCGACGGTCCAGGCGGACCTTGGCCACGTGCACAGCGAAGCCGGGTGAGCTCTTGGTGATGGCGTTTCGGCCCTGACCGCTGATCGGCGGCCGGGCGGCCCCGAAGCCGGTGGTGAGGGCGGCCAGCTCGGCGACCGGCCTGCCGCTACCCGGCACGCCCTTGACCCGCACCTGGCCATCGGCCAGCTCCAGGTCGGAGGCATCCGCCTCCATCTCACCGGCTGCCAGCTCCAGCACCTGCCGCCTGGCGTCCTCGGCCGCCAGCAGCACCGCTGCCCCGACCGTGGCCGTGGTCTTGCTGCCGCCGGCGAAGCCGCCGTACGGCATCTGGTCGGTGTCGCCGCCCACCACCCGGATTCTGGCCGGATCGATGCCGAAGGCCTGGGCGGCGATCAGCGCGAAGGTGGTGTGGGTGCCCGTGATGTCAACCGAGCCCACCTGCACGGTCAGGGTGCCGTCGCCGTTCACCTTGCAGACGGCCGCCGCCGGCTCGGTGCCGCCCGGCCAGCCGCCGGCCGCCACGCCGATGCCCTCGTCTGCTCCCTTCTGCCGCTCTTTCCACAGGGGGTCGGCGGCGGCGCGCTCCAGACACTCCAAGAGGCCGATGCGCGGCCAGGGCCGGCCGTTGGCCTGGGGGTCACCCTCCACCGAGGCGTTCTTCTGGCGGAAGACGATCGGGTCCAGGTCCAGCCTGCGTGCCAGCTCGTCCAGGGTGGACTCCAGGGCGAAGAAGGCCTGCGGCGCCCCAGGCGCCCGATAGGCACCGACCGGCACCTTGTGGGTCACCACCTCCACGCCCTTCACCGCCAGGTTGGGCACCCGGTAGGTGCCGCCCAGCAGCATGCCGGCGATGCCGACCGGGCTGCCCGGGGCGGCGCCGCTGTCAAAGAGCAGATCGGCGTAGATGCCGGTCAGCGTACCGTCCCGGGTGGCACCAAGCCGCACCGTGATCTCGGCAGCCGGGCCCGGGTTCGACACCAGAAAGTCCTGCAGCCGGTCCAGCACCAGCTTGACCGGCCGGCCGGTGACCATGGCCAGGGCGGCGACCAAGGGTTCGAGCAGTCCGCCCTTGCCGCCGAAGGCGCCGCCCACGGTCAGCGGCACGATCTTGACCTGCTCCTCGCTGAGGCCAAGGCAGCGGGCGGCGTAGCTCCGGGAGTAGAAGGCGCCCTGGGTGGACGCCCAGATCGTGACCGACCCGTCCGGGTGGGCCTCGGCCGCTGCCGCCTGCGGCTCCAGGTAGGCCTGATGCACGCCGGCGATGGTATAGGTGGCTTCGACCACCTGATCGGCCTGCCGCCAGCCCCGTTCGATGTCGCCGCGCTCGAAGGCGATCTGGCGGGTGACGTTGGGCGGCCGCTTGGCTTTGGTCTCGCCGCCCACCGCCGCGCCGTGCGCCGCCTCCTCGTCCTCGCCGCCGTGCAGCTCCTCCTCGCTGCGCACCAAGGGCGCATCCTCGGCCATGGCCTGGCGGGGGTCGGTCACAGCCAAGAGGCGGGTGTAGCTCACCTCCACCGCCTCGGCGCCGTCCTCGGCGGCGCCCTCGCTCTCGGCCAGCACCACTGCCACCGGCTCTCCGGCGAAGAAGACCTCCCGGTGCGCCAGGAGCACGTCCAGCATCCTGTCGGCGCCACCAGCCGGGGCGCGCCCGATCCGGGCCATGGTCAGATCCTGGGCGGAAAAGGCGGCCACCACACCCGGGGTGTGGAGGGCGCCGGCCAGGTCCACCCGCTCGATGCGGGCATGGGCATACGGCGACAGCACCAGCCTGGCGTGCAGCCAGCGGCTGCCGCCCAGGTCGGAGACGTAGCGAGCCTGGCCGGTCAGCTTGTGGGCACCCTCCCGCCGCGGCAGGGAGGTACCGATGTAACTGGACTCACTCACGAGCGTCCACCTCCGTGGCAAGAATCGGCTGGGGGGCGTGGTGCAGAGGCCCGCGCTGGCCGGCCAAGGGGATGCCGGGCCGCCGCTCACGGCTGGCCACGATCTCGGCCAGGACGGCGAGGGCGATCTCCTCCGGGGTGCGGGCGCCGATGTCGAGCCCGGCCGGCGTGTGCACCCGGGCCCGCTGGGATCTGGTCAGCGGCCTGCCCTCCTCGGCCAAAAGCTGGAAGGTGCGGTCGCTCCGTCCGATCGGTCCGAGGAGGGCGACATAGGCGGCCGGCGAGGCAAGGGCCAGTCTGAGCGCCTTGGCATCCCACTCCAGATGGTGATTCATCACCACCACCGCTGCTCCTGGCCGGATCAAGCGGGGCGACCAGGTCTGGCGCAGCAGGTCTAAGCGGCGGGCGCCGGCCAGCCTCCGCCCGCCGAGGAGCGCCGGCCGGTGGTCGGCGACCAGGACCACAAGACCCATCTGGCGGGCGAAGGCCACCAGCGGCAGGGCGTCGTCGCCGGCGCCGAACACCACCAGCTGCTGGCTGGGCGCGCTGACATCGAGCAGCACCCAGGCGCCGTCCCTGGCCCGGAAGGATCGGGCGAGCGGCCGCTCCTCGGCCAAAAGCCGCTCACAGGCCTGCCGGTAGGCGCTGGCCGCACCCTGCCAACTGCCGGCCGGGTTGCCGTAGAGGCGGTGCACCGGGCCCTGGCCATCACCTGGCACCACGGTCGCCAGGACCGCCCGCCGGTGGGCGACCAGATCGGCCAGGAAGCGGCCGAGCGGGTCTGGGGCCGGACCGGGCGGCAGGAGGCGCTCCAGCAGGATGCGCACCGTGCCGGGGCAGCCGGCGCCCATCCCGAACAGGCCCTCGTCGTCGAGGGCGTAGGTGAGGAGACGGCTGGGCGGCCCGTCGGCCATGGCGGCCAGCGCCACGTCGTCCTCCAGGCAGCCGCCGGAGACCAGTCCCACCGGCCGGCCGCCGGGACCGACAAGGAGCTTGGCCCCCTCGTGGCGGTAGGCGGAGCCCTCCACCGCCAGCACGGTGGCCAGCCAGCCCTGCTCGCCCCGCCGCCACATGGTGCGAAGCGCTCGGGTCAGGCCCTCGTCCACCGGCCTCAACTGGCCCGCCTCCTTGGGCCCTGGGTGAGGGCGGCCAGGCCCTGGTAGCGGTCAGCCGCCCGCACCACCAGCCGGGCGGCGTCGGTCAGGGCCTGGTAACCGGCGCTGTCGGCCAGGGGGTTGGCCCAGGTCACCACCGCCGAGCGCCGGCGCAGTTCGGCCAGGGCGCCGGCCAAGGGTGTGAGCGAGCCAGCTTCCAGCGCGTCGCTGACGATCAGGGTGCTGAGCCGGCGAGGCGGGGCCAGCGGCGCTCCTCGGAGCACCGCCCGGATCGCCTCGCCGATGCGGGTGCCGCTGCCCCAGGCCGCCGCCGGCAAGGTGAGGGCACCGTCGCCCAGGCGGCGGCTCAGCCGGCTGACCTGGGCCGAGAAGGCGTACACCTCCGTGTCGGCGCGGCGGCGGGCCATGGCCCTCGCCAGCTGGAGCCCCGACTCCGCCCAGGGCCGCATGGAGCGGGAGGCATCGAGCAATACCAGCGACTGGCGCCGCACCGGACGCCGCTTCCAGACCAGTGTCACCGGGTCGCCGCCGGTGGCGAGGCTGTGTCGGAGCGTCCTTCTCAGATCGAGGCGGCGGCCCACCTCGGCCCGGCCGCCGCCGAAGCGGTCGGCCCAGGCCAGGAAGGAGGCGGCCCAGGCGTGGTAGCGCCAGTCTCCCTCCTGCTGCGGCACGGACTCGGTGCCCGCCGCCGTGAGATCGCTGGCCGCCGGGATGAACTCAGGCAACGCCTCTCCTCTGTCCCGGCCACCCTGGCTTGGTACCTGCCCTCCTTGGCCGGCCGGGAGCACCTCGGCCCCTGGGTCAGCCGGAAGCTCGCTGCCGGCGGCGAACAGCCACGGAAACAGCTGGTCGAAGAGGCTCTGCGCCCTCGGGTCGCGGGCCAGGGTGGCGCGCAGCGCCAGCCGCTGCGGCTCCAGCTCGGCTGTCACTAGCTGACTGGCGAGGAGGGCGTCGGCCAGCTCCGCCACGCCGATGGCCACGCCAGCCTGGCGCATGCCGGCGGCGAGCCGCCTCACCCGCGCCGCAAGCTCCCCGTGCGTCATCTCAGCCCTGCTCCCCCTCGGCTCGCTGGAGGGCAGCACTGAGTCGGGCCCCGTTGTCGCCGAGGAGCCGCTCCCGGTCGGCCGCCGACTTGACCACGGTGCCGAGCGCCCGCCCAAGGAGGAAGGGGTCCAGTCTGTCCTCTCCCAGCCCCTGGGTGGCCGCGACCAGGTCGAGCGCCTCCGACACGCCTGGCGGCTTCTCCATCTGCTCCTGGCGCAAGGCCGCCATCAGGCGGGCCACCTGGGCCGTGAGCTGGGGGGCCGCCTGGGGCAGGTGGTGGCTCAGGATCTCCGTCTCCTGGCGGACCGTCGGGTAGTCGATCCAGCTGTAGAGGCAGCGCCGGCGCAGGGCGTCCGACAGCTCCCGGGTCCGGTTCGAGGTCACCACCACGTGCGGCATGGTCTGGGCCCGGAGCGTGCCCAGCTCGGGGATGGTGACCTGGCCCTCGCCCAACAGTTCGAGCAGAAGCGCCTCCAGCGCTTCGTCGGCCCGGTCGATCTCGTCGATCAGGAGCACCACCGGCCCGTCCTCGGCCAAGAGGGCGTCCAGCAGCGGCCGCTTCAGCAAAAAGCGCTCGGAGAACAGCTCGACCTCGGCCCCCTTGGCCTCGGCCTGGCGCAGCGCCAGCATCTGGCGCGGGTAGTCCCACTCGTAGAGGGCCTGGCCGCTGTCCAGCCCCTCAAAGCACTGCAGCCGCACCAGTCGCCTGCCCAGCATGCGAGAGATGGCGCCGGCCAAGGCCGTCTTGCCCACGCCGGCCGGCCCCTCCACCAGGAGCGGGCGGGGCAGGGTGAGGGCCAGATGCACAGCGGTGGCGAGGTCAGGGGCGGCCACATAGCCGGCCCTGACCAGGTCGGCCCGCACCTGGGCCACAGCGTCTGGGCCCCGGTCGGACACGCTCACTGGCCCCCTCGGGCTGCCAGAATGGCGTCCACGATGTCGGTGTAGCCGGTGCAGCGGCAGATCACTCCGGAGATGGCGTGGACCACCTCGTCCCGGCTGGGCTTCGGGTTCTCCCTGAGCAGGGCTTCGGCCGCCAGCAGCATGCCAGGGGTGCAGAAGCCGCACTGCAGCCCGTGCTGATCCAAGAACGCCTGCTGCAGCCGGCTGAGCTGGCCGCCTGGGCCGCCGATGCCCTCCACCGTCACCACCTCGAGGCCGTCCGCCTGCGCGGCCAGAAGCAGGCAGCTGCGCACCAGCTGGCCGTCCAGGAGCACGTTGCAGGCGCCGCACACCCCCTGCTCGCAGCCGAGGTGGGTGCCGGTGAGCTCAAGGTGCTGGCGCAGAAAGTCGGCCAGAGAGAGCCTCGGCTCCACCTCGGCCACAACCGGCCGGCCGTTCACCTGGCAGCGGAGCGAGACCAGTTCAGACCTCTCAGGCACGCTCATGACCTCCTTCAGCAGTGCGCTGGAGCGACGCGGTGAGGGCCTCCACGATCAATTCTCTGGCCAGTCTAGACCTGTAGTCGGCCGTGGCTCTGAGGTCGTCGGCCGGCTCCGCCTCGGCCAGGACGGCGGCGGCAAACTCCAAAAGCGTCCCTTCCGTCGGCTTCCGGCCGATCAGCTCTGCCTCTGCCTTGCGGCTTCTGACCGGCCCTGTCCCCATCCCGGCCAGGGCCACGCCCACCTCTGAAACGGCACCGTCGGCGCCCACCACGAGGCCAGCCGCCACCGCCGCCAGAGCAAAGTCGCCGTCGCGCAGGCTGAACTCCCGGAAGGTCCCCGCCCGGCCGAGGGCCCCAAGCGGCCAGCGGCAGGAAACGAGCAGCTCGCCCGGGGCGAGGGCGGTGGTGAAGAAGCCGAGGAAAAACTCCTCCGCCGGCACCACCCGCTGGCTGCCCGCCTTGGCCAGGACCAGCTCGGCGCCGAAGGCCACCGCCACCGCCGGCAGCTCGGCTGCCGGATCGGCGTGCGCCAGGCTGCCCAGGATGGTGCCCCGATTCCGGATCTCCCGGTGTCCGATCCAGGCAGCGGCTTCGGCCAGGGCCGGCATCTCCTGTCGCAGCGCCGCCGACTCCACCGCAGCCTGGTGGCGGACCAGCGGCCCGACCACGACCCGGCCGTCTCCCACCTCCAGCCGAGCCATGCCCTCCAGCCGATTCAGGTCGACCAGCACGGCGGGCCGCACCATGCGCAGCGCCAGCATCGGCAAGAGACTCTGGCCGCCGGCCAGCGGCTTCGCCTCCGGGCCGTGACGGTCGAGGAGCAATAGGGCCTGGTCCAGATCGGTCGGCCGCTCGTAGGCAAATGGGGCCGGCTTCATGACGACGTCCTCCCTTGGTCTCTGTCCCTGACCCAGCCGGCCAGTTCCGTGCTGAGCCGGGCCATGAACTGGCGCTCGAGCGTTCTGGCCACACCATCGAGGAGGCGCTGGCCGATGCCGGCCAGCTTGCCGCCGACCTCGCTCTGTCCCTGGTAGCTGAGCTCGGAGCCCGCGTTGTCCGCCGCCAGCGTGACGGCGATGGTGGCCGAGACCGAGCCCGGCCCGCCGGTCAGTTCGAGCACAAGCCGCATCGACTCGGGCGGCTTCGCCTCCACCACCTCGAGGGTACCCTGATAGCGGCCGCCCACGCCGGCCACACCCAGCTCGGTCACCAGCTGGTAGCGCCCCTCGCCCAGGGCGGTGAACGACTTCAGGCCGGGGATGGAGCGAGAGAGCACGCCCGGGTCGAGCAGGCCAGAAAAGGCGAGGCCCGGCGACACCGCGAGGTGCATCTCACCTGAGATCTCCATTTCAGTGCCCTCCCGCCGCCGGATAGGTGAGGCCAGGGTCCAGGTGCCCGCCCCGGCCCAGCCAGGCGTCCACCTCTTCGGCGCAGAGGTTTGGATCCTCTGCCGGTCCCTCCTCAGCCCGCTCGACGACCACCTTGGCGATGACCAGGTTGCCCTGCTCGATCAGCACGCTGGCGCGGCCCTGGAAGGTGGCCAGAGCCTGCTTTGACCGGTAGAGGCCGCCGTCCGTCGGCACGGCGCCGAGAGGGACCTGGCCGGCATGCGCCGCCGCCAGGTCCTCCACCAGCGGGCGATCCTGGGCGGAGAGAAAGCTGAGCAGGACCTCGGCCCCCGGCTCACGCCACAGGGATACGACCGGGCTCGCGGCTCTGGCCGCCAGGACCAGGGAGGCCGGCTGGTGCGAGGCCTGGATGCCCCAGCCGGAGATCATCAGGTGGGTCACGCCCCCGGCGGCGGTGGCGGCCAGGTAGACGCCCCAGTGCCGGCGGCCGACGACGTCGAGGAAGGCCCGATCGTCAAACGGGCTGGGCGTACTTCTGGCTGGCGGCAGGAGCTGGGGATGGTAGGGGAAGGCGGCGAAGGGGAGCACCGTCTCCTCCCTTCCCCTCGGGTCCTCCTCGGCCACGATCTCGTTGACGGTCAGGTTCTGGGCGCCGGGGTTGAGCAGACCGCCGGAGACCGCCTCCCCGACCACCAGCAGGAAATCGCCCAGATCGGCCCTGGCGATCAGGCGAAAGTCCACATAGCCGACCGCCCTGGCCGGCACCGGCGCCCCCGCCGGCGAGCGGGCGAACAGCCCAGAGTCGTTCACCACCGCAAGGTCCCCATGGTAGAAGCGCCCCTGCCACTCCTGATCCTCCCTGGAGGCGACGGCGACCGTGAAGCGGCCCAGCTGTTCGATCATGGCGGCGGCACGAAACTCCTTGGGAATGGCCGCCATGAGGCGCGCCGGTCGGAGCCCGGCCACGGCCAGCCAGCAGCCGCCGTGGATGTGCGCATTCTGGCCATCGGCCACCGAGACGATGAGGGCACCCCGCACCCGCCGGTCGTAGATCAGCTCCACCGGATCTGCCAGCGACTGGCTGTCCATGTCGTCCCCCCTCTCTTAGGCCCCGGCCCCGATGCGGTCGTCGGCCAGCTCGGCCTCGGCCGGCTTCAGGCACCAGGTGGCAGCCTCAGCCCGCCGTCTGAGCGCCGGGGCCTCAAAGCCCGGTGCGAAGATGGGCCAGTCCCAGTGTAGCGCCTCCGCCGGCTTCACGAAGCGCCGGCTGGTGAGGGCCACCCTGGGCAGGGGCACCCGGTCGGGGAGGGCACCGGCCCGAAGCACCTGCAGCGCGGCGCGGGCCCCGCCGGCCGCCACCGCCAGGGGCGACCACAGCTCCCCCGCCGCCGCCACCGCCGCCGGCAGCTGGCCCTGGTCCAATGCCGAAGCCAGCTGGCCGAGCGCCTCCACCAGCACGGGTCCCGGGATCTCGTCTGCCTGGCGGCCTGTGTCCGCTTCGCTCTCGTCCCAGGGCGGGGCCAGACTCCTGACCGGCAAGGGGCGCGGAAAGGTGCCGCCCTGGATGGCCCGCACCGCCTGGACCGCCACGCCCAGCACCTCGGCCGCCGTGAGCGTGGCCTCCCCCACCGCCACGCTGCCCAGGCGGCCGCCTGAAACCAGGCGCAGGAGCGCCACCTGCGCCTCAGCCTTGACCGTGAGGCCGACTGCCCGGTCGGGGAAGGCTGCCACCAGGTCCTCACCGGTCCAGAACTCCACGTCCTCCGCCATCTGGCGGAGCGACAGGAGCCAGGCGGAGAAAGCGTCCAGCGCCGCCTCCACCGCCTGCCTCGGGCGCTGGGGCGCACTCTCCCAGCTCGCCTCTGGCTGGTTCTGGCCGCCGCCGAATGGCACCAGGTCCCAAAAGCGCTCACTGACCAGTTCGGTGGGGTGGCTGACCACATTCACCAATCCCAGCTGCCCGGCTCCCGCCGCCTCGTCGATCGCCGCCCGGGCGGTGGCCACCGCCTCATCCAGGATGCCTGGCAGCCGGTTCAGAAACGGCTTGGGCGCCCGCACCGGAGCGGCCCAGTGGTGGAGCCCGGCCAGGAGCATCGGCCGCCCCTGGATGTCCAGGTAGCCGTTCCAGTCCTCGCTGTAAAAGAGCTTCACACCCCAGGCGGCGAGTGCCGGTATCGCCTCCGCCGTCCAGTTGCCGCCGGGCTGGGTGTAGACCTGGGGGGCCTCACCGAAGGCGTCGGCCACCCGCCTGAAACCGGCCTCCTCCCGTTCCCGGAAGCGCGCCGCCGCCTCAGCACCGGAGAGCTGGGCCAGCTCCTCGGCGATGGTGGGGTGCAGGCTGTGCGAGGTGGAGTGGAAGCCGACCTGGTGGCGGGAGAGCGCCCGAAAGACGTCCTGGCGGCCGCGCTGGAAGAGGGCATCCACCTTCATGGCGGTGATCGGGAAGGTCGCCCGCACGCCGTGCCTGGTCAGAAGCTCGGCCAGCCGGCAGGCGGCGTCGTCGCTGGCCGGGGTGAGGATGTCCTCGGTGTCGAATCGGATCAGGATGCGCACCGCACCCGTCATTGGGCGAGGTCCTCCCGGTCGGCGCCCGCCTCGTCCAGGGCCTGCCCATAGAGCTGGCGGTAGCCCCGGGCCTCCTCGAGGGCGTCGTAGAACTGGCGGGCGCGGCGGGCGGCCGCCTCACCCAGCGCCAGGCGCAGGGGCTGGTTCAGGGCCAGCTGGCGGGCCTTGGCGACGGCCTCCTCCAGGTCGTTGAAGAGAAGCCCGACCGCCTCCTCGCCCTGGCCCTGGCCAAGCGCCGCCCGGTTGCCCATGATGTCCGAGGCCAGAATCGGCTTGCCCAGTGCCATCGCCTCCAAGAGGCTGTTGGCCAGTCCCTCGGCCAGAGAGGTGTTGAGCACCACGTCGGCGGCGCGGTAGAGGCCGCCGACCTGGTCGTAGGGGACGGGGCCCAGCCAGCTGAGCCAGGGCCGGCTCTTCGCCGCCTCCACCAGCCGGGCGACCAGGGCGGCGTCCATCTCGGCGCCGGCCATCACCAACCGGGCCGCCGGCACCGTCCGACGCAGCGCCTCCACGATCTCCAGGGCGAGCAGCGGGCGCTTCACCGCCCGCATGCCAGCCGGCAGGAAGAACAGCACCGCTTCCGGCTCCAGCCGGAGCCTCCTTCGCCAGCTCGCTCCCGGCGGCGGCACGGCACCCGGCCGGATGGCGTAGAGAGGGGACGTGAGGTCGGGCAGCAGGCGGCGAAGCTCCGTCCCCTCCGCCCGGTCGAAGACGACGATCGCCGCCGCGTCGGCCAGCACCGGTTCCAGCTCGAGACGGGTGACGGGGTCGGCCAGGTCGGAGCTGAGGTCGGTGCCGGTGAGCGTGATGGCGTAGGGGATGCCATGCACCTGGGCCAAGCGGCGAACGTGCGGCCCGGTGCGCCGGGCGTGCAGGCCGTGCAGCAGGCGGACACCTGACCAGTCCGTCTTGGCCACCAGCTCGGACAGGCGCACCGGTTCGGCCGGCAGTCCGCTGCCCCTCATCTCTGCCGCCATCCGCCTGGCGGTGACGGCGTTGCCGCTGCCTGGCCACAGCTCGTCGGCCACCACGATGTGAATCACTGACTTGCTCCTTAGCTCGGACGCCGGGCGAGGCAGAGCCCTCCGGTGCCGCGTCAAACTTTGGACTGATTCCAAGTCTAACAGAACGCCGCCGCCAGAGCTACGGAAAACATAGCAACGGAATCAACCGCGCCTGGCCGAGGGCTCGGGCGCGGGCCAGGTCAGCGGCCGAGCAGGAGGGCGAGGGCGAGCAAGGCGCCGGCCAGAAGGTCGTTCTGAGCGGCCAGCGGCAGGAGCCGGGAGGGGCTCTCTTCGCGCCAGAGGCGTAGGGTGACCGGCAGGGCGAGGAGCGTGAGGAGGCACCACAGGGGCAGGGCGCCCAAAACGGCCAGGAAGGGGGCCAGCACCACCCCGCCCGCCGCCAGTGCAACGAGCAGCCGCCTGCCCAGCCGCTCGCCCAGGAGTCCGACCAGGGTGCGGCGGCCGCTGGCTAGGTCCTGGCTGCGGTCGCGCAGGTGATTGGCGACCAGGATGGCGGCGGTGAGGAGCCCCACCGCCAAGCCCACCCAGACGGCCTGGCCGGTGATGCGGCCGCTGGCCGCCAACTGGACGGCCACCACCTCCAACGGACCCATCAGCAAAAAGACCCAGGCCTCGCCCACCGGCGTGGCCGAGAGCGGCCTGGGCCCCAGGCTGTACAGCAGGTTGCCGGCTGCGGCGAAGAGGCCGAGCGCCAACAGCACCCAGCCCCTGGCCAGGACCAGCACCACCCCGCCGGCCAAAGCCAGGAGGAAGACCGCCGCCGCCGCCTCGCCCACCCGCCGGGGTGTGAGCTCGCCCCTGACCAGGACGCCGGCGATGCCGGTGGAGCTTAGGCGGTCCACCCCGCCCGCGAAGTCGGCGTATTCGTTGATCACGTTGGCGCCAATCTGCAGGAGGAGCGCCACCAGAGCGACCAGGAGCCACAGGCCCGGCGAGAAGGCAGGGCCGCTGGAGAGTGCGCCGCCGGTGAGGACCGGCGCCAAGGTGGCGGCCAAGGTCGGCGGCCGGGAGAGGCGGATCAGCTGGCCGATGGTCACGGCGCCGCTCCCGCCGCCTCGGCCAGGGCGGGCAGCTCGGCGCGGCGGATCTTGCCCAGAGCTCCCTTCGGCAGCTCCGGCACCACGCGCACCACCCGCGGCAGCTGATAGGGCGTGAGGCGATCCTGGCAATAGGCGATCACGGCCCTGGGGTCACACGCCCCCTCTGCGACCACCAGAGCCCACGGCACCTGGCCCCAGGTGGGATCGGCGTGGCCGAAGACGGCGGCCTCCCGCACACCCGGGCAGCCGACCATCACCTCCTCCACCTCCCGGGGGCTGACCTTCTCACCGCCGGAGATGATCAGGTCGTCCTGGCGGGATTCCACCCACAGCTCACCGTCGTCCCCGAGGCGGCCGATGTCGCCGGTCAGGAGCCAGCCGTCCCTGAGCACCTGCCGGCTCGCCGCCTCGTCCTGCCAGTAGCCGGAGAAGAGGGTGCGGCCCCTCACCCAGATCCGGCCGTCGCCGTCCACCCGCAGCTGGCTCAAGGAGAGCGGCCAGCCGGCGCTGCCGGTGAGGTGAGGAGGTGAGCCAGGCGGCAGGACGGCCACCTGGGAGGCGGTCTCGGTCAGTCCGTAGGTGGTGGCCACGGGCAACCCGCGACGGGTCGCCTCGGCGAGCAGGCCGAGGGGCGTCGGCCCGCCCCCGACCAGGGCCAGGCGCAGGCTTGGGAAGCCATCCTCCGGCCCCCTGAGCAGACGGTCCAGAGTCTGGGCGACCAGGGAGATGTGGCTCGGGCGGTGGCGCCGGATGGCATCAGCCATGACCTCGGCCGAGAAGTCCTCCGGCAGGGCGGCGGGGATGGCGGCCATGGCCGAGCGCACCAGAATGCCCAGCCCGCCGACGTGAAAGAGGGGCAACGAGGCGAGCCAGGCGTCAGGCTCCTCCACGCCGCTGAGAGCCAGGTGCTGCCTGGCGCTGGCCAGGAGGGCGCCATGGCTGAGCACTGCCCCCTTGGCCGAGCCGGTCGTTCCCGAGGTGAAGATGATCACGGCTGGATCGGCGGACCGGGCTCTTTGCCGGACCGGCTCCCCTGCCTTCGCCCCCTGGCAGAGAACCTGGGCGTCAGCCGGAGCTGGGCCGGTGAGAAGGCATCTGGCAGCGACCGCCTCGATCCGCCGCCTCTGTTCCGCCTGCGGCAGCCTGGGGTCGAGCGGCACCGCCACCGCCCCCAGCCACCAGATCGCCCACAGGGTCTCCACCGTCTCCGGGCGGTGCGGCATCACCACCGCCACCCGGTCGCCCGGGCCCACACCGAGCGCCGCCAACAGCCGGGCCCGCTCCTGGACGCGCCCCTTAAGCTGTCGCCAGGTCAGGTACGACCCCTCGGCCCATAGCGCCGGGCGGTCGCTCTCACGGCGGGCCGCCCGGCTAAGGAGGCCGCCCAGATGCAAGGCCGGCACGCTCAGGGCAGCCGCGGGAATTTCTTGAAGTCGGGCGGCCGCTTCTCCAGATAGGCGTTTCGCCCCTCCTGGCCCTCGGCCGACATGTAGTACAGCATGGTGGCGTCGCCGGCCAGCTGCTGCAGGCCGGCCAGGCCGTCGGTGTCGGCGTTGAAGGCCGCCTTCAGGAAGCGCAGGGCGATCGGGCTCTTGGCCAGGATCTCGCGGCACCATGCCACCGTCTCCGCCTCCAGCTCGGCCAGCGGCACCACCCGGTTGACCAGCCCCATCTGGAAGGCCTCCTCGGCGCCGTACTGGCGGCACAGGTACCAGATCTCGCGGGCCCGCTTGTGTCCGACCATGCGGGCCAGCATGGTCGCCCCGTAGCCGGCGTCGAAGCTGCCCACCTTCGGCCCGGTCTGGCCGAAGCGGGCGTTGTCGGCGGCGATGGTCAGGTCGCAGACCACATGCAACACGTGGCCGCCGCCGATCGCATAGCCGGCCACCATGGCGATCACCGGCTTGGGCAAAAGCCGGATCTGGCGCTGCAGGGCGAGTACGTTCAGCCTGGGCACGCCGTCCTTGCCCACATACCCGGCGTCGCCCCGGATCCTCTGATCGCCGCCTGAGCAGAAGGCCTGGTCTCCCTTGCCGGTGAGGATGATCACCCCGACCAGGGGGTCCTCGTGCGCTCGCCGGAAGGCGTCGGACAGCTCATCCACGGTCTCGGGGCGAAAGGCGTTTCGCACCTCGGGCCGGTTGATCGTGATCTTGGCGATGCCCTCGGCCGTCTCGTAGATCACGTCCTGGTAACTGCCCTGCCCCTGCCAGTCTGGGAGCCGCCGCATCTCGTCCACCATCACGAATGCCTCCTTTGACCTCTTGCCCTCTCTTCCGGTTCCCCAGCGCCCGGCCCCGCTCGGCTGAGAAAGGCCAGGATGCGGGATGCCGTCTCTTCCTCCGCCTCCAGCTGGAGGTTGTGCCCGGCGCCGCTCACCACCGCCTGTTCGGCGCCAGCGATCGACTCGCCCAGCCTCTTCAGGTGTGCAGCGTAGGGGGCATCCCGCTCCCCGGCCAGGAGCAGGGTCGGCACCCGGAGCCCGGCCAGCTGGTCCGGGCCGAGCGCATTCACCGCCTGGCCGCCGCCGGCCAGAGCCGCCGCCAGGCCGGATGGGTCCTGGGCCAGGCGCATCCGCCGCTGGCCGGCCAGGGCCGCCCTTGACAGCTGCCGCTGGCTCGAGAACACCGGCTGATCCTCCCAGCGCGCCACGAAGTCACTCACCGGCTGGCTCAGGATGCTCTCGGCGAGACGGGTGTCTGCCGCCAGCCGGGCCGCCCGTTCGGCATCGGCGAGGCGTGGCGCCATGCTTTCCAGCACCAGCGCCCAGCACCGCTCGGGTCTGGCCAGCGCCGCCCAGGCAGCCAGGCGGGCGCCGAACGAGTAGCCGACCAGGGCCGCCTGGCCAGCTCCCAGCCGATCCGCCAGATCCCACAGCGCCTGAACCGTGCCCGCACAGTAGTTCTCTGAGCCAAGCAGCGGGCTTCGGCCGTGGCCGGGGAGGTCGACCGCCACCGCCCGAAAGTGCGCTCTGAGTGCGTCCTGCAAGCCGTCCATCGCCCGGCCGTCCTGGGCGAAGCCGTGCAAGAGGAGCACGGTCGGCCCCTGGCCCCGCACGGTGGCGGCCAGCACCGTGGCCTCAGGCATGGCCTCGCTCGCCGACGGCGGCCAGGGCGCCCTCCCCGGCCGCCTGCCACAGTGCCTGGTGGCTCAGGAGGTTGGCCTGGCGGTCGCTTCCCACTTCGATCACGTCCACCCCGCCCTTGCCTTCGGCCAGGCGAAGGGCCCGGCGGAGGGCGGCGGCGGTGCCGGCCCGTTGCCAGCGGCCGCCCCAGGCTGAAACAAGGTCCTGAACCGGCTGGCCGTGCGGCGTCCCGAACACCGCCTCGAACTCGGGTGCCTGGGCCTGGGGCAGCAGGGAGAAGATACCGCCGCCGTCGTTGTGAATCAGCACCACGGTCAGAGGCAGGCCCAGCCGGCGGGCCGTGAGCAGCCCAGACTGGTCATGGAGGAAGGAGAGGTCACCGATCAGGAGCACGGGGTGGACGCCGCTGCTGGCCACGCCCAGGGCCATGGAGGTCACCCCGTCGATGCCGCTGGCCCCGCGGTTGGCATGCAGCACCACCCTGGCCCCGCCCGCCGGCCAGGTGGCATCCAGGTCGCGGATCGGCATCGAGTTCCCGACCACCAGCGGCCGGCCGGCTCCCAGCCCCGCCCTGACCGCCAGCGCCGCCGAGAGCTCGCCGAGCGGCCCCTGGATGTGACGGCGCACCGCCTGCCAGGCCGCCCGGTCAGCCGCCTGCCAGCGGCCCGGCCAGTCCTCGGCCGCCCGCTGCCGCACCCGCCGGGCCAGGGCCGAAGCGGCCAGGCCCAACTCGCCTGGCACCACCAGGCCCTCGCCCAGGGTGGGGTCGGGCCAGGCCGGCGCATTGGCCAGCCAGACCCGGGGTACGTCCTGCCAGTCGGTCAAGGTGCGGAGCAGGGCAGCCGAGACCGGGGCCTGACCGGCCAAGAGCAGGAGATCAGGGCGGAGCCGTGCTCGCACTCTGTCCTGGCGCAGGAAGAGATCGTAGTGGGCGATGCGGCAGGCACCCCTGGCCGGCCCGGTGCGCAGCTGCGAGAGCGGATCGACCAGGATCGGCCAGCCCAGCCGGGCGGCCAGATGGAGCAGCGGGCGGCCGTCGCTGTGGGCAGGCAGGGGTCCCGCCACCACCACGCCTCTTTGCCCGGCCAGGCGGGCAGACGCCGCCAACACGGTGGCACCGGTCGGTGCCGTGGCGGTGGCCCCCCAGGCGAGACGCGGGGCGCGGGCGGGCGGAGGAGCCAGCTCGGGCGAAAACAGCGGCTCCCGGAGCGGCAGATTGATGTGCACTGGCCCCATCGGTGCGCCAGTGGCCATAGCCAACGCCCGGGCCGTGACAAAGGCGGCGAACAGGCCGGCTCTGCCCTCCTCCAGGCCGTCCGGGAAGAGCTCCCATGCGCCGAGCACCTGGCCCTGGAACAGGCCGTGCTGTGAGATGGTCTGCGGTGCCCCTACGCCGTGCAGCTCCGGCGGCCGGTCGGCGGTGAGGACGATCAGGGGCACCTGGGCGTGTCTCGCCTCCACCACGGCCGGCAAGAGGTTGGCGGCGGCCGTGCCGGAGGTGGTCAGCACCGCTACCGGACGCCGGCTGGCCCTGGCCCGGCCCAGGGCGAAGTAGGCCATCGACCGCTCGTCGAGGTGGACGGTGGCCTCCAGGCCGGGGTGACGGGAGAGGGCGAGGGCGACCGGACCGGAGCGAGAGCCCGGGGCCAGGCAGACCGCCTCCACGCCGCCTGCCGCCAGGGTTTCGGCCAGGGCCCTCAGAGCCGGATGATCAGCGCCCGCCATCACCGTCGCCTCCCCCCAGCGCCCGCTGCACCACGTTCAGTTTGGCGCCGGTCTCCCGCCACTCGGCGGCTGGTTCCGACCCCAGCACCAGGCCAGCGCCGGCGAAGAGGTGGGCGCGGGACCCCACCACCCAGGCGGAGCGAATGGCCACCACCGCCTCCGCCTCGCCGTCTGGCTCCGCCCATCCCACCACGCCGCCGTAGTAGCCACGGCCGAAAGGCTCCTCACGGCGGATCCAGGCCAGGGCCTGGTCCTGAGGTTCACCGGCCAGGGCCGGCGTGGGATGCAGCCCCTTCAGCAGCCGATAAAAGGCCGAGGGATCGGGGGCGGCGGCCTCCACGGTGGCCACCAGGTGGGTGAACGAACCCTGGCGCAGCTCACCGATCTCGGTGTGACGCGGCACCAGGCCCAGCGCTCGGAAGGCGCGGTCGACATAATCCTCGACCACAGCCTGCTCGCGGCGTTCCTTATCCCGCCACGGGACGGCGGCGCCGTCCAGACGGGTACCGGCCAGGCAGGCTGTAGAGAGCCGGCCCTGGCGGTACGACACCAGAAGCTCTGGGCTGGCGCCCACAAAGTCGCCGCCGGCCAGCCGCCAAGACCAGACGGCGGCGCCTGGATTTTGCTGTGCCAGCCTCGCCACCGTGCCTGGCACGTCCACTGGCCGATCGAAGCTGAGGTCGAGGCGGCGGGCCAGCACGGCCTTCTCGATCCGTCCAGCCGAAATCGCCTCGGTGGTGCGCCGCACCTGCTCGCTCCAGGACCGCCTGCCCGGCACGCTTCGCCGATGCAGAAGCCGGGTGCTGGACGGGAGGGTGCCATCGGGCTCGGGCCATCCGGCGGGAGCCGGCAACCAGCGCTGGGGCACCAGGACCACCCCCGGCGGCAGGCCGGACCACAGGTCCTGGCAGGCATCCGGCTGAAAGGCGAGCGAAAAGGCTGCCCGCTGGCCCGGCGCCGCCAGCATCGCCTCGCTGCAGGCGGCCTCAAGGTCCTCAAACCGCTTGAGCCAACGCAACTCCCGAACGCCCAGACCGAGCGCCCCGCCGCCTCGGCCAGGCCGCAGGAAGACCGCTGAGGACGCCTCCTGATGGGCGCGCCAGGCCGCCTGCCAGCTTTGCTGACTGGTGCTGACAGGGGGAGGCGCCAGGGCCGGGGCCGCTAGTGAATGGCCGTTCACGCACCCATCCTAGCGTCTGGCTGGCAGGGCCGCAACCGAGGCGCAGCCTAG
>JAJZLH010000066.1:0-6730 GCA_021803575.1 Bacillota bacterium
ACGGCTCTGGTCGGGGCGGAGGGCTTTCGAGTCAGGCGGCGGCCCCAGCCGGTTGAAGGAGCTCGCTCCAGCGGCTAAGGTACGAGGTGCACCGACCGGTGATCAATCGAAGGAGGCAGCCGGCTGTGGATGAGGTACTGGCACTGATCCAGGAACTCTGCGACGCCCCGGGCCCCAGCGGATACGAAGGAAAGGTCCGGGACATCTTCCTCCGCCGGGCCAAGCCCCTGGCTGACTCGATCAGCACCGACCGCCTGGGGTCGGCCGTGGCCACCAAGGTGGGCCTGAAGGGCGGCCCCAAGGTGCTCATCGCCGGCCACATGGACGAGGTTGGCTTCTTGGTGACGCGCATCACCGACGAAGGCTTCGTCAAGTTCCAGCAGCTGGGCGGCTGGTGGGACCAGGTGATGCTGGCCCAGCGCTTCCGCATCCTCACCGGCCACGGCGAGGTGGTGGGCGTGATCGGCTCCAAGGCGCCGCACGTGCTCTCCCAGGAGGACCGGGCCAAGGTCTACGCCCGCAAGGACATGTTCTTGGACGTGGGCGCCGCTTCCAAAGAGGAGGCGGTGTCCTTCGGCATCCGCCCCGGCGACCCGATCGTGCCCGACTCCCGCTTCACCCAGATGGCCAACCCCAAGCTCCTGATGGCCAAGGCCTGGGACGACCGCTTCGGCGTGGCCACCGTGCTGCGCGTGCTCGAGGAGCTGAAGGGCGTGAGCCATCCCAACGTTCTGCTCGGTGCCGCCACCGTGCAGGAGGAGGTGGGGCTGCGCGGCGCCACCACCACCGCCCACATGCTGGCCCCCGACGTGGCCTTCGCCCTTGATGTGGGAATCGCCGGGGATACGCCGGGCATGGGGCCGGACCTCGCCCAGAGCAAGCTGGGAGAGGGCCCGACCATCTTGATCTACGACAGCTCCATGATCCCCAACCAACCGCTGCGCGACTTCGTGGTGAAGGTGGCGGACGAAGAGGGCATCCCGGTGCAGTTCGACTCGATGGCGGCCGGCGGCACCGACGCCGGCGCCGTGCAGCGCTCTGCGTCCGGCGTGCCGGCCCTGGTCATCGGCGCCCCCACCCGCTACGTGCACTCCCACGCCGCCGTCTTTCACCGCGACGACTTCGACAACGCCGTCAGGCTTCTGGTCAGCGTGATCCAGCGCATCGACGCCAAGGCGGTGGAGAGCTTCCGCAAGGCCTGACCCGCTGGGCGCCGGCGCGGGGAATTTGGCCGCAGTCATCGACGCGCGGGTTGCGGCCGTGAGTCTGGTTCATCACGTTGCATCGCCTGCGGCCCCGACCCGCCGGCCCCCGGTGGCAGCCTACGCTGGCACATGCTAGAGTGTGCTCGGCGGCCGAAGTGGCGGAACGGCAGACGCGCCGCACTCAAAATGCGGTGGGCATTGCCCGTGTGGGTTCGAATCCCACCTTCGGCACCAAGTCTGGGCCACGGCGGTGGCCCTTTTCTCTAGGAGGGCTGGCCGTGCACCTGGTGCTGCTGGACGGCTACTCGCTGTTCAACCGCGCCTTCCACGCCCTGCCGCCCTTCACCACCAGGGACGGCATCCCGACCAACGCCGTGCTGGGCTTCCTCAACACCTTCACGAAACTGGTTGAGGACCTTCATCCGGACGCCGTTCTGGTGGCGCTTGACCGCCCCGGTGGCACCTTCCGCCACGAGAGCTTCCCTGAGTACAAGGGGACACGCGGTGAGGCCGACGACGACCTGGTGGCGCAGATCCCCTGGTTCGAGCAGGCGCTCGAGGCCCTTGAGATCCCCCATCTCGGCCTGGACGGCTACGAGGCCGACGACATCATCGGCACGGTGGCCAGGCGGGCCCAGGAGGCCGGCGATGAGGTGGTGATCGTCTCGGGGGACCGCGACCTCCTGCAGCTGGTCGGGCCCCGGGTGAGCGCCCTGTTATCGCGGAGCCGCGGCGAGTTCGCCGCCCTGGACGAATCCGGAGTGCGCGCCTTCATGGGGGTGGAGCCGGGCCGGATCCCAGACCTGAAGGCCCTGACCGGCGATAGCTCGGACAACATCCCCGGCGTGCGCGGCATCGGCAATAAGACGGCGCTGGCCCTCCTGGCCGATGGCGGGACCTTGGAGGACCTGTTGGCTCACCCCGACGCATTGGCGGCCGGACGGGTGCGCGACCTGCTCCTGGCCGGCGCCGGTGAGGCGCGCCTCTCCAAGCAGCTGGCCACCATCGTCACGGACCTCGAGCTGCCGATCGGCCTCGGCGAGATGACGTACCAGCCGAACCTGCCGGAGGCAGGCCGGGAGCTCCTGGAACGCCTCGAGCTGCGCAGCCTGATCGCCAAGCTGGCGGGAGGGAGGAACGCCCAGACCGGCAGCCGGTCCAGCCGCCCGGCCGCAGCGCGCCGGCCAGCCTCGGCCACTCCCACCGCGACCTCTCCGCTTCGCCTGCCCGCCCTGGTCATCCAGGCAGACGGCGCTGGCATCAGGGACGAGTCCGGGGCCCGCACGCTCTCCCTGGCCGAGGCGGAAGCGTGGTGGCAGGGCGGCCGGCCGGTGGTGATGCACGATGCCAAGCCCGTGCTGAGGCGGCTCGGCGAGGAGGGGAGGACCCTGCCGGAGGTGGCGCTTGACACCGCCTTAGGCGCCTACCTCCTGGACTCCAGCCGGGGCCGCTACCCGCTGGACCGGGTCTGTGAGGCGCTGCTGGGCGAGGCGGCGCCGGCGGGCGAGCTGGCGGCAGAAGCCGAACTGGTGGCCCGCCTCGGGGGCCAGGTCGAGGGCGAACTCGAGCAGCTCGGGCTGGGCGGGCTCCTCCGCGACGTGGAGATGCCCCTGCTCAGTGTGCTACTCGGCATGGAGCGCACCGGCATCCGGGTGGACGCCCAGACCCTGGCCGCTCTCTCCCAGGAGATGGAGGCGGCGCTGGCCGGCCTCGCCGGACGGATCACGGCCCTGGCCGGGTACAGCTTCAACATCAACTCCACCCAGCAGCTGGCCCAGGTGCTGTTCGAGACGCTGGGCCTGCCGGTCCTCCGCCGCAACAAGACCGGCCCCTCCACCGACGCCGAGGTGCTGGAACAGCTGGCCCCGATGCATGACATCGTCGGCCTGATCCTGGAGCACCGCACCCTGGCCAAGCTGAAGTCGACCTACACGGACGGGCTGCCGCCCTACATTCAGCCAGACGGCAGGATCCACGCCACCTTCGGCCAGATGGTGGCGGCCACCGGCCGCATCTCCTGTTCCGACCCCAACCTGCAGAACATCCCGATCCGGCTGGAGGCGGGCCGGCGGCTCAGACGGGCGTTCTTGCCCAGCCGGCCGGACTGGCAGCTTCTGGCCGTGGACTACTCACAGATCGAGCTGCGCCTGCTCGCCCACTTCGCGAAGGATCCAGGTCTGCTCGAGGCCTTCTCCCGGGGGCGGGACGTGCACACCGAAACGGCCGCCGAGGTGTTCGGCGTCCGGGCCGAGGAGGTGACGCCGGAACTCCGGCGCCAGGCCAAGGCGGTCAACTTCGGCATCATCTACGGCATCTCCGACTTTGGCCTGGCCCGCGACCTGGGCGTGGAGCAGGCGGAGGCGCACCAGGTGATCGAGCGCTACTTCGCCCGCTTCCCCAAGATCCGCGCCTACCTGGACCAGACGGTGGAGACAGCCCGGGAGACCGGATACGCCACCACCATCCTGGGCAGGAGGCGCCCCCTGCCGGACATCCGGGCCAAGAACGCGCCGCTCCGCAAGTTCGCCGAGCGCACCGCTATGAACACGCCGCTCCAGGGGTCCGCCGCCGACATCCTGAAGCTGGCGATGGTGCGAGTGGGCAGGGAGCTGACCGAGCGGGACATGAGTGAGCGGCTGCTTTTGACCGTGCACGACGAACTGATCCTGGAGGGTTCTGGGGCGGACATCGCCGGGCTGGCACCGCTGGTGCGCGCGGCCATGGAAGAGGCCGTCCCCCTGGCAGTGCCGCTGGCGGTCGAGGTCAAGGCCGGGCCCACCTGGTACGACGTGGTGCCTCTGGCCGATGCCTGAACTGCCCGAGGTGGAGACGGTGCGCCGCTCGCTCGCCCCCCTGGTCGGGCGAGAGGTGGTGGCGGTCGAGGTGATCTCGGCCGACGTGGTGCGGGGCACCTCGCCCCAGGTCTTCCGAGAGCGGCTGGTGGGCCGGCGGGTGAGCGCCCTCGACCGTCAGGGCAAGTACCTCTTGATCCGCCTCCAGCCCGCGGAGACGGTGCTGGTCCATCTGCGCATGACCGGCCGCCTCTGCCTGGTCGAGGGGAACTCCCCAGTCGGCCGGCACACCCACCTCCGGATCACGCTCAGCCCGGGCGGTGAGCTCCGCTACGACGACCAGCGCCGATTCGGCGGTTTCTGGCTGCTCGGTGCCGGTGCGCTGCCCCAGGGCTTTTCCACCCTGGGACCGGACGCCCTGCTGGCGCCCCTGCCGCCCGGCCGGCTGCGGGCGGCGCTGGCCCGGCGGACCGGGCCGATCAAGGCGGCCCTGCTCGATCAGCGCCTGATGGCCGGGGTGGGCAACATCTACGCCGACGAGGCCCTGTTCCGGGCCGCTCTCCACCCCGGCCGTCCGGCCAACAGCCTGAGGCCCACAGAGGTGCGGCGGCTTCTCGCCGCCCTGGGCGAGACGCTTAGGGAGGCGGTGGAGAATCACGGCACCACCATCGCCGACTTTCTGGACGGGCGGGGCGAGCCGGGGCTGAACGCCCAGGCGCTCCGGGTGTACGGCCGAAGCGGGCTTCCCTGCGAGGGATGCGGGGCCGTGATCCAGAAGATCCGGGTGGCGGGGCGCGGCACGCACGTCTGCCCCGTCTGCCAGCACCTGGCTGAGGCCAGGGAGAGGGGATGAGAGCGTGGAGACAGTCGTCTTCGAATACCGCGACGAGGCCAGCGCCAGAGCCGACCTGGAGCTTCTGTGGGCCAAGGCCGGCGTGACGGGTGAAGTGCTGCTCAAGCCGGACAACGACGGCACCTGGTACCTGGAGGTGACGGCCGAGAGCGGCATCCCGCCGGCCCTCGTTGGCAAGCTGAAAGGGCGCCGGCTCTAGGCAGGTGACGAGGCGGATCGGGCTCACCGGCGGCATCGCCTCTGGCAAGAGCCAGGCGGCAGCCGTGCTGGCTGAGCTCGGTGCGGTGGTGATCGATGCCGACGCCATCGCCCACCAGGTGACCGATCCGGGCGGGGCCGTGCAGGCAGAGGTGGCGGCAGCCTTTCCCACCGCCGTTCAGGAAGACGGGAGCCTGGACCGGCGGGAGTTGGCGCGCATCGTGTTCAGCGACGCCCAGGCCAGGGCGCGGCTCAACGCCATCGTCCACCCGGCGGTGCGGGCCTGCATGGCGGCCCTGGCCGCCCAGGCGGAGGAGGAGGGCGCCCGGGCGGTGGTGATGGAGATCCCGCTTTTGGTCGAGAACCACCTGGAGGGTGGCATGGACGAGGTCTGGCTGATTGAAGCGTCGCCGGCCACCCAGATCCGGCGGCTGATGGCGAGAAGTGAGCTCAGTGAGGCCCAGGCCCGGGCCCGGCTCGGGGCCCAGCTGTCGAACGCCGAAAAGCGGCGGGTGGCGCATGTCGTGATCGAGAACGAAGGCAGCCTCCAGGAGTTGGCCCAGGCGGTGAGGCGGGCCTGGCAGGAGCGGGGCCTGTCCGTCTCCTGACCTGCCAAAGGAGGTGCAGGTGAGCGGCGAGCTGTGATACAATCTCGCTCTGAGCCGAAGTGGTGGAACGGCAGACACGCGGCGTTCAGGGCGCCGTGAGCGCAAGCTCGTGGGGGTTCAAATCCCCCCTTCGGCACCAGATTTCCAGTTGTCGGGATGGCGGAATTTGGCAGACGCGTACGCTTGAGGTGCGTATGGGGCAACCCGTGGGGGTTCGAGTCCCCCTCTCGACACCAACTTGGATCCGGCACAGGCCTCTCCGCCCTGGAGAGGCCTGTGTTCAAAAGCCGGTTATGGGGTTAGGCGGCTAGGTGCGGCGGCAAGCCGTGAGACGGCCAGTAACCGAGGGGGCAGAGCAGATGCAGGGGGAGACGGGGAGTGAGCGGGCCACCTTCGGCGGCGGCTGCTTCTGGTGTCTCGAGCCGGTCTTTCAGCAGCTGCGCGGGGTGAGGGCGGTGCACCCGGGATACGCCGGCGGGCATACGGCCAACCCCACCTACGAGGAGGTCTGCTCTGGCACCAGCGGCCACGCCGAGGTGGTGGAGATCACCTTCGATCCGGAGGAGATCTCGTATGGCGATCTGCTCACCGTCTTCTTCGCCGTCCACGACCCGACCACGCCCCATCGGCAGGGGGCTGACGTCGGGGAGCAGTACCGGTCGGTGATTTTCTACCACTCCGATGAGCAGCGCCGCAGCGCCGAGGAGGCGGTGGCGGCGCTGGCCATGAAGCCGGAGTGGGAGGGCAGCCGGGTGGTGACGGAGGTGGCACCGCTCGCCGCCTTCTATCCGGCCGAGGACTACCATCGCGACTACTTCCGGAAGAACCCCGACCAGCCGTACTGCCGGATCGTGATCGCGCCAAAGCTCGGGAAGTTCAAGCAGGCCTTTCGGCATCAGGTGGCGGACTAGGCGCGTTCCCTCGCCGCCCACTCCGGGTGGGAGCCAGCTCCTTGGCCAGCTCCAGTTCGTCCTGGATCGGCACGCCGCCGATGCCGAGGCGCGGGATTTCTGGCTTGAGACGGCGGGCCCGGTTCACCGCACCCCGGTGCGTCGCCACCAAGAGGTAGCCGCG
>JAJZLH010000066.1:6830-36305 GCA_021803575.1 Bacillota bacterium
GCCGCGGTCGCTGGCCCCGAGGGGCCGGATCCGCCAGGCACGAGAAGCCCGCTCAGCCATCGGCAGGGGCGGCCGCTGGCGCAGCGGTCGGGGCGCTGTGAGGACGGCACTCCCACCAGGCGCAGGCAAGGAGCAAGAGCCAGACCGGCCCGGTGTTGGGATCAGTGCTGGCGCCGCTCAAGAGTGCGCCGAAGTTCTCGCCGATCCACCAGGTGAAGAGAGCGACCAGAGCGCCCAGCACCCACATCCAGGGTGTGCGGCGGCGGAGCAGGAGGTAGCCGAGCGCCGCCATGAGTAGCACCAGAATGGCGTTCAGCCAGATCGGATGGCGGGCGCCCAGAGCAGCCATGGCGTAGATCGGAGCGGTGAGCAGGCTCTGGCGGCTCAGCACGGCCGCGCCGAGGTAGGTGAGCGACTGGGTACGGGCGGTCCAGAGATCGGGCAGACACTGGAGGAGCGCCCCGATCAGCCAGGTCCAGCCCAGCCACCGCCGAAGTCGCTCGCTCTGTGCGCCGGTCTGCCACCAGGCGGCCGGCTGGAGGAGCAGCAAGGCGATCAAGAGGTAGAGCATCGCCGCCCCCGGCCCGCCGGCGATCAGGCTCACGTCGAGGCCGAACAGACCGCCCGCCCATTCGCCGAAGAACCAGATCAGAGCCGCCACCGGCAAGGAGGCGACCAGCAGCCACCGCCCGGCCGGCTTGTGGCGGAAGTAGAGCAGCCCGGCGCCAATGCCCAGCTGGACGCCGGCCAGGAGCAGATTGGCGGCAAGGGCCAGGTGCGAGGAGTAGAGCCACTGGATCAAGCCGTCATTGATCAGGGAGACCATCCAGGCCGGCTGACCCCAGCCGCCCATGGCCACGATGTCCAGCATGTTCATGTACATGTCCGGCTGCAGGGCGAGCGCCCCGTCCACCAGCCAGAGCACGCCCAGGCCGACCCACAGGAGATTCCGGGCCCAGGGCCAGGGGGGCGCGGCTCCCATCGGCTCGCTCTTCACGTCGGGCGACCTCCTCGGGGCGCAGTATAGCACCGGAGGAGCTGAGGAGCGGCGGCGGAGGAAGGGTCAGGCGGCTTGCCGAAGGACGCCAGCAGCACACCGGAGAGGCGGGCAGCCGCCGCTTCTGGAGAGGGGCTGAGGAGAGTGGCTCAGTACGCCATCCGACCGCTCAGCGCCAAGACCTGGGACGACTTCGCCCGCCTCGTCGAGAAGCACAACGGGGTGTGGGGCGGGTGCTGGTGCACCTGGTTTCACCCGCACTGCGCGGAGATGGCAGCGGGGAAGCGAGCCTACAAGGAACGCCTGGTGCAGGAGGGGAAGGCGCGGGCCGCCCTCGTCTATCGCGGCGATACCGCGGTCGGCTGGTGCCAGTATGGCTCTCCCGCCGAACTGCCGCACATCTACCACCTGAAGCAGTACACGGCCGAGCAGAGCGGGCCGCCTCCCGACTACCGCATCACCTGTTTTTTCGTCGACCGGGACTTTCGGGGACGCGGCGTGGCGGCCTGCGCCCTGGCCGGGGCGATCGAGTTGATCGCCCGGGGCGGCGGCGGGGTGGTGGAGGCCTATCCGCACGACACTGGGGGAAAGCGGACGTCGGGGTCGTTTCTCTACAATGGCACCCGCGCCATGTTCGAGAGGGCTGGCTTCGCATACGACCGGGCAAAGGGCCAGAAAAACTGCGTGATGCGGCTGACCGTACACCCGGCTTAGCAGTGCTAGTCAGCCCAGTGGACGGCTGCCGGCCCCAGGCCGCCCGGTAGAGGCAGGCTCGTGGCCTCCCTCGCCACTGCGTCCCGCTCCGCCGTCGAGAGGCGCCGCCAGGGCGCTATTTCGACAGCTGCCTGGTTGCGTCGCCAGGTGCCCGCCACCTCGCCCTGGACCAAGACCGCACCTGGCCATACCCTGGACGTCCAGAGCGCCTGACGGTGGGCCTCGTCCGGCACCAGCAGCTGGCGGTCGGGGCCCCACAGGAGGTAGTAGGGGTCGCCGCTGGGCAGGAGCCTGGCCGCCGCTGGCGGCCTGGGAGGGGCGAGCAGGGCCTGCTCGTCCGAGGCCAGGACCCAGCCGTCGCCGATCGGCGTTCCCACCGCCAGCAGGTCGGGGGCAAGGGTCCGGAACGTGGTGGCCGCCTCTGCGCGGCCGACGTCGGCCCATCTGGCGAAGGCATCGGCCGTGGCCGGCCCGTAGACGTGCAGGTAGCGGCGGGCCAGGTCCTCCCGGGCGGCCGCCGCCTCGACCTCCGGCGCAGCCGTTGTCCAGAGCGTCGGCTGGCGGGCGCCGTCCCAGCGGATGAGCACAGTGCCGGTGGCGGCGGCGTAGCGCAGCATGTTGGGGGGGAGGCCCAGCGCCTCCTCGGCCTCACCGTGCAGCATGCGCCTCCCGGCCAGGAGGGCATCCAGGCGGCCGGCCAGCTCCAAGGCGCGCCTTCGCCCGCGGGCGGCGGTGGGGAGCCTGCCCAGCGTAAGAGCCGCCAGGTCAGCCCTAGCCACTACAAAGACGCAGAAGCGGGGTCCCCACACCTGGACCAGAGACGGGTGCTCCCAGCTGTCCGGTGCCGTGCCCTCGACGCGGGCATGGATGGATAGCAGGGCCGAGCGCGGCACGCTGTCCTGGAGGCCTGCCCAGGCCGCCTGGCGGAGCGACGCCTCGCCAGGCGGCAGGCGCTGGTCGAGGGCGCCGACCCAGCGGCGGAAGGCCAGGATCTGGGCGCGGCTGAGCGAGATGGGGGGCGCCGTCACGGCGACGTCTCTCGCCCCGCTGGCTGTCCGTGGCGGTGAGGGAGAAGCGGCCGCGGCAGCGGCGTGCCGTCTTCTGATGTGAGAGCGTCCGCCCCGCTCCGGCCCGTCCCCATCACTGGCCGCCCACTGGGCCCCAAGCCGTTGGCTTAGCGGCCTGGATCCGGGCCGGTGCCACACTCAGGGTCGACCGCACCGCCGGCCACTCCTCCGCCCCAAGCTCGTAAACGACCAGCCGCACCCAGTGGTCCACGAACCACTCGCCCTCCTCCACCATGCCGGTACGGCGAAAGCCAAGGCGCTCTGCCACCAGCTGGCTGGGGCGGTTGGCCTCAGCCGCCCGGATGCCAACATGACCGAGGTGCAGCGCCTCGAAGGCGTGGCCAATCAGGGCCGCCGCGCTACGGGTGGCGAGGCCCTGGCCCGTGAAGCCCTCGCCCAGCCAGTAGCCGAGATCCACCCGCCGCGCCTGCCAGTCGATCGGGTGGAAGCCGATCACGCCGGCCAGCTCACCCCGCCACCAGATCCCCGCCTGGAACCCGGCTCCGGCCGCCTCCTGGGCCAGGGCCTGGCTGATGAACGCTGCGATGTCGCCGGTGGAGCGCGTCGTATGCACCCACGGCATCCAGGGGCTGAGGTGGGGGCGGCTTCGCTCTACGAGGCGATAGATCCGGTCTTGGTCTCCTGGCCTGACCGGCCGCAGCTCCAGATCGAAAGGCGGCTCGGCGGATGGGCTGGTGCCCCTCACGGCGCCTCTGCCAGGAGGGCATCCAGGTCCAGCCGGCGCGTGAACATGACCAGCTCGCCATTCTCACGCCTGGGCCACTCAGCGGGCGGGCGGTCCCGGTAGAGCTCAATGCCGTTGCCGTCCGGATCGCGCAGGTAGATGGCCTCACTCACGCCGTGGTCGGAGGCACCCTCCAGCTCCACGCCGGCGGCGCGTACCCGGGTCAGACAGCCGGCCAGGGAGGGGCGATCCGGAAACAGAATGGCCAGATGGTAGAGGCCGGTGTGGCCTGGCGGCGGCGGCGGCGCGCCCGCCGTCTCCCAGGTGTTGAGTCCGATCAGGTGGTGGTAGCTGCCCTCCGAGATGAAGATGGCGCCCGGCCAGCGCAGCATGACCGTAAAGCCCAGGACGTCGCAGTAGAAGGCCTCAGCGCGGGCCAGGTCCGCCACGGCCAGATGCACGTGGCCGATCCGGACGCCAGGAGGCAGGCGGTAAGGCGTCCCCAAGGCCACACCCCTTCCCCGTTCAGCGCGCCGTGAGGCCAAGAGTCAGGACCCGGTTCAGCACGGTGACCACCTGGGCCCGGGTGGTGGAGCCGTCTGGCACCATGGTAGAGGCGCTCATCCCCTTCAGCAAGCCGACCTGCCAGGCCAGGGTGAGCGGCATGTAGTACCAGGCGGTGGGGCTGACGTCCGGATAGCTGAAGCGGGCCCCGGTGTCGCTGAGGGCGAAGGCGCGCACCAAGAGGGCAGCCAGGTCGGCTCTGGTCAGCACGGCGGCGGGGGAGAAGGTGGTGGCGGAGGTGCCGTTGACCAGGCCCAGACTGTAGGCCTCGCCGACCACGCCGGCGTACCAGCTGGTGGGGGGCACGTCTGAGAAGGGCGCGCTGGCCCTAGCCTGGATGCCCAGCACATTGAGGAGTAGCGCCACGAATTCGGCCCGAGTCACCGGCTGGGCGGGCAAGAAGTCCGAGCCCTGCCAGCCGGGGATGCCGCTGTAGTCGCCACGGGCGTAGAGGGCCGTCACCGCCGGCGCCTCCCAGGAGCCAGCGCTTACGTCCTGGTAGGGCGCTACCCCGGCGCTGACCGGGAGCGCGGGGGCGCTGAGACCGCTGGACGTGCTGACCGCGATGCGGCCGGAGCTGGCCGTCTGCGGCGTGATCGAGAAGGTGCCGACGCCGCCGGTCAGTGTGCCGCTGAGGGTTCCCCAGGGAGTGGCGGCGGTGAAGGGTCCAGAACCGCTCAGGCTGCCGTTGGCGGTGGTCTCCAGCACCGTGTAGGTGTCGGCCTGGCCGACCACCGGCCTGGCCGGCCCCAGCACGGAGAGGGTGAGGGGGCTTAGGTCGGAGAGGGTGAAGACGATGTTCTGGCCGCTGGTCTGAATGGCGCTGAGGGCGATGTCGGACGGCACGTTGCCAAACAGCATGGCCGAGGGTGTGGTGCTGTCCGAGAAGGCGGTGACATCCCGGCTGCCGGGGAAGGGATCGGAGGCGGCCCCGCAGGTCTGGGCCATCGGCTGGTTGCCGGCCGTGACCAGACTGATGCCTGGGTAGGGGGGGCCGGAGCTGCCCGAGGCGTTGACGGTGTCACCCTGCCAGTAGGTGGAGGTGGGGTTCACAACCTGGGTGTCGATTCGCCAGACCAGGAGTCCACTGCCGGGCAGCGCGGCGTCCTGTCCGATCGGCTGCACGTTGTCCAAGAGATAGACCTCGGGCGCCGAATTGAAGGCGAGCTCATAGACCTGGCCCGAGGTCTCCACCGGCGCCAGCTGGTAGGTGCCGGGAGTGCTGATTAGGGTCGGCTTCAGCCAGCCGGCCCAGATCAGTTGGTAGGGGTCGATCGGCGCTGGCTGGCTGCCATTCTGGTTGGGCCCGTTGTAGGCGCCCTGGTCGTAGAGGTCCCAGGACCCCACCACGCACCCGGTGGCTGATGCCGGCTGGGAGAAGACGTTGGTGTCGTAGGTGTCGACGAAGCCCAGCATGTGCCCGAACTCGTGGGCGAGGATGCCCAGTGGGTCGGACTGGGATACGAGGTCGGCGTTGGTGACGGCGGCCGTGCCGGCGCTGATGCCTGGATCGGAGACCTCAGACGAGTAGAAGGGCGAACTGAGGCTCGCGGCGTCCGGGACGGTGGTGAGCACCACCAGCTGCGGGATGTTGCCCTGAGAATCCTCGTAGGGCGTGAAGTTGAAGCCGGCTGCAGCCAAGGTGGCGACGGCGTCACGCATCACCGCAAGTTCGCCCTGGGAGCCGCCCAGGCTGTCGTAGTAGGTGGTGGGGTGTGGCAGGATGACATCGGTGCTGGCCTGGTTGATGGCGCCGCCGCCGATCACCTGGCCGCTGAGCCGGAAGACGCCGCGGGATTGGGTCAGGAAGTAGGCGGTGACGGAGTTCTCGGCGCCGAAGTAGAGGCTGGTAGCGCTCTGAACGCTCAGGGGGCCGCTCGCCTGGTTGGGAAAGCCGGCCAGGATGACCAGGGCGGCCGCTGTCTCAGTGATGGCGGGATAGGATGGCAACGGCGCGTAACGGCGGCTTGGCGCCGGCCGGCGCGACAGCGGGGCGGCCGGCGGCTGGCTGCTGCTGACCGACAGCACGGCCTGGGGATGCCTGTGCAGGATGACCCTTGGCGCGCCAGAGGACAGCGCAGGCATCAGGATGACGAGGAGGGTGACCAGCCAGGCTGCTGTGCGGTGCATGTCAGGGCGTCCTTCCTAAGAGGGAGAGCGGGCGGGGCCGTGAGCACTATGTCAACTTTAGCAGATGCGCCGCCAGACAGCGTCAAGCGGTGGGTGAAATTATCTGCCGGAGGGCTCCCCCAGTGATGAAAGGGCAGGCTCGGCCTCGGCCGGCGCGCCGTCGCTGGCAGTTTCAGCAGCGCTCTGCCGCCAGCCGGAGATGGGGCCGCCGTCCGCCGGGGACGGGAACTGCCTCCTGCTGAACCAGAGCAGGGGCCCTGCCATCAGCGGGTAGAGAGGTCGGAGCAGGCGGACGAGCGGATGGGAGACATAAGACCGGCCGCTTGCCATGGCGGCCAGCACCCGCGCCACCAGCTGGTCAGCGGTCCAGGTGAAGCGCCAGTAGAATGCGGGCAGGCGCTGGGCGGTTCCCGGGTTGTGGACGAAGAAGGTGGTGAGGGGGCGAATGGGCGGCGGCTCGACGTAGAGAACCTGGAGGTTCGTGTCGTAGAGGTCGGTCTCAAGACTCTGGGCGAGGCCAAAGAGGGCGTGGGCGGCCGCCTTGTACGCCACATTGAAGCTGTGCAGCCAGGCGAAGCTGGAGCCGATGATCACGATCCGGCCGCGGTTGCGCTTCAGCATCGGCCCGATCAGCAGGCGGATCACGTAGAAGGCAGAGAGGTAGCGGCTGGCCATGATCGCTGCCGCCTCCTCAGGAGAGGTCTCCTCGATGGATAGGAAGCGGCCGCCGCCAGCTGAGAGCACCAGGATGTCGAGCGCGCCGTATCGCTCTGTGATCTGTCTCGAGATCTCACGGACGGCCTCGAGATCGGTGAGGTCGGCCGGAAAGGCGGCGGCCCGCCCGCCCGCCGCCTCGATCTCCTGGACCACCTCCAATAGCGGTCCGGGGCGGCGCGAGGCGACCAGCACCTCAGCACCCTGCCTGGCCAGGCCGATGGCCATGGCGCGGCCCAGGCCATGGCCGCCACCGGTCACAAAGGCCAGTTGGCCAGTCAGGTCTGCCACCCCGGTCCCTCCCCTGGACGTCGCGCAGTGAACGGTGAAACGTGAGTTAACCGGATGTTAACACCTCAGCAGCAAAACTCCCGCTACGCTTGGGGTGAGTCAAGGTCAGAAGGGAGTGTCGGAGACGATGGGTCTTCGGGTCGGAAGAGGGGCGGGACTGGCAGCGGTGCTGCTTGCCGCCACGGTGGCGATCGCTGGCTGTGGCGCCGCCGGTCCGGCGGGTGGGACGGGAGGAACAGCCGGCAGCAGCGCAGCCAGCCGGGTGACGCTACAGGAGACCGGCTCCACCCTGCTCTACCCGCTGTTCAACATCTGGGCCCCGGCCTACCACCGGACGCACCCCGCCGTGCGCATCACCACCGACGGCACCGGCTCCGGCACGGGCATCTCGCAGGCGCTGGCCGGCACCGTGCAGATCGGAGCCTCCGACGCCTACCTGAGCAGCCAGGACGTGGCCCAGAACCCCGCCGCCATGGACATCCCGCTCGCCATCTCGGCACAGGTGATCGCCTACAACCTGCCCGGCCTGAGCACGCCGCACCTGAAGCTGTCCGGCCCGGTCCTGGCCGCCATCTACACCGGGCAGATCAAGACCTGGAACGACCCCCGCATCCAGGCCCTGAACCCGGGCGTGGCGCTGCCAAACCTGACCATCACCCCGCTGCACCGCTCGGACGCCTCCGGTGACACCTTCATCTTCAGCCAGTACCTGTCGTTCACCACGCCGAGCTGGAATTCGACGGTCGGCTACGGCACCGGCATCACCTTCCCCAGCGTGCCGACGGCGCTGGGCGAGACCGGCAACTCAGGCATGGTCACCGGCCTCAACGCCACCAAGGGTGCCATCGCCTACGTGGGCATCAGCTACACCAGCAGCCTGGCTGCCGACCACCTGGCCTACGCCCAGCTGCTCAATAAGTCCGGCCAGTACGTGCTGCCGACCCCCCAGACCATCGACGCCGCGGCGGCCGCCCTGGTGCCCGCCACGCCGCCCTCGGAGGCGCTCTCCCTGATCTACGCCCCCGGCCCGTCAGCCTATCCGCTGATCAACTACGAGTATGCGATCGTCACCCAGCAGCAGCCCTCCACCCAGGTGGCGAGCGCCGTCCGGGCCTTCCTGACCTGGGCCCTGACCGCCGGTAATGCCCCCACCTACCTCGACCAGGTGCACTTTGTGCCGCTGCCGGCCGCCGTCGTGAAGTTGAGTGAGGCACAGGTGGCGAAGATCCACTAATCCTGCCCCTCTACAGAGAGAGGTGCATCGGGTGTCCCATTCCACCAGACCACGCGACCGCATGCTGCGGCGGCTCCTCGCCGCCGCAGCCCTCAGTTCGGTGCTGGCCATGGCCGCCATCTTCCTGTTTTTGTTCATCAGCAGCGTGCCTGCCATCCGCTTCAGCGGGCTGAGCTTCCTGACCAGCCTCAGATGGAACCTCGGCAACATGTACAGCGTGCATCCCGAACTGCGAGGCGGCGTGGCAGCGCCGCCCGGCGCCGCCTACGGCATCCTCAGCTTCATCGCCGGCACGGTGCTGACCTCGCTGATCGCCCTGGCCATCGCCATCCCGGTGTCTTTGGGAACGGCGCTCCTTCTCACCGAGTTCCTGCCGGCCAGACTGGCTGCGCCCTTGTCCGCGGTGGTGGAGCTTCTGGCCGGCGTGCCCTCGGTGGTGTTCGGCCTGTGGGGGCTGGCCGTGGTGGTGCCCTGGGTGGGGCAGAGCGTGGGGCCCGAGCTCAGTCGCCTGTTCGGGGTGGTGCCCTTCTTTCGCACCACCGCCACCTCCGGGCAGGGGCTCCTCGCCGCCGGACTGGTGCTGGCGATCATGGTCATCCCGATCATCACCGCCACCACCCGCGACCTGATCCAGGCCACGCCGCCAGAGCTGAAGGACGGGGCCGTGGCACTGGGCCTCACCCACTGGGAGACGATCCGGGCCGTCTCATTGCCCTGGTCCAGGGCCGGCATCCTGGGCGCCGTGATTCTGGGCCTCGGCCGCGCCCTCGGCGAGACGATGGCGGTGCTGATGATCGGCGGCAACGCCATCGGCGCCCTGCCGGCCAACATCACGGCGCCGATCAGCACCATGGCCACGGTCATCGTCTCCGCCCTGGACTCCGCTTTCAGCGACGCCACCGGCATGGCCATCCACGCCCTGGCACTGATCGCCCTCACCCTGCTCGCCATCACGGTGGCAGTGAATGTCCCGGCCCGCCTCCTGATCAGCCGCCAGCAGGCGGAGAGGTATGGCCGATGAGGGGCCAGGCGCGGCGGCGGCTGGTCGATCAGCTGATGCGGGCCTTGTGCTATCTGGCTGGAGCAGTCGCCGTGTTCCCGCTGCTCGACATCCTGTACCAGATCGGGGCGAGGGCACTGCCCTCGATGGGCTCCTACCTGTTCACCCAGCCGGTCTCGGGCAACGGCGGCGGCCTGGAGAACGCCATTCTCGGCACGCTGTTGCTGGTTGGGCTGGGCATGCTGATCGCCGGCCCGCTCGGCATCCTGGGCGGCATCTACCTGGCGGAGTTCGGCCGGGTCGGGCCCTTCGGGCAGGCCGTGCGTTTCACCACCGACGTGCTGGCCGGCGTGCCCTCGATCGTGATCGGCTACTTCGGCTACGTCACCCTGGTGGTGGGCCTGGGGTGGAAGTTCTCGGCCCTGGCCGGTGCGATCGCCCTCGCCCTGATGGCTCTGCCCTATGTCACGCGGGCCACCGAGCTCGCCTTCCGCAGCCTGCCCGACGAGCTGCGTGAGGCTTCGATGGCGCTGGGAGCTGACGAGGTCACCACCGTCTTCCGGGTGCTGTGGCGGCCGGCTCTGCCTGGCCTGATTACCGGCGTGCTGCTGGCGATCAGCATCGGCCTGGGCGAGACGGCGCCCCTCATCTACACTGCCGGCTGGTCGGTCTTTTTGCCGACCGGCCAGCTGATCGGCTCCCCGGTCGGATACCTGACCTATGTGATCTGGACCTTCATCAACAACCCGTTCGCCGCCTCGCACGCCCTCGCCTACGCGGCGGCCTTCTTGCTCATCCTGTTCATCCTGGTCCTGAACGTGGTGGTGCGCCGCCTGGTGGGACGGATGAATCCCGGTCTGCCCCGCGCCTAAAGAGGATCGGTTCGCCTAGGGGATCCTGACCAGAACGTAATAGCCGCGACCCAGATGGACTGGCCGGAGCGGGCCTGGGCCGAGGATCGGGCGCAGGCTGTGGAAGTCCTCCGGCGTAAGCAGGGCCAGGGCCCCCGGATGCTGACTGGCGGCCGCCTGCCAGGCGGCCAGCGAGAATGTGCCACGGTCGCCGTTGGCGTAGGGGTCGCCCATGGTCACAACCCGCTGGCCCTCGACCTGCAAGATGAGCGGCAGGTAGCGGCCGAAGGGCACCCTGGAGTCCACCAGCACCAGGGCGGGATCGGGCCTGCCCGGTGGGTTGGCCCTTTGCACGGCGGCTGCCACGTCGATCCACATGGCATTGGTGTTGTGGGCGAGGGTCTGCGCCTGGTAGTAGCCGGCCAGGGCCGGAATCGGCAACAGCACCAGGACGACGGCCAAAAAGGGGCCCAGCCAGCCGATCGGCAGAGGCCGGTGACGGCCGGCTTCCCATCGCTGCCTCAGCCCGGCCCACAGGCGGCTCGCCGCCAGGGCCACCGTCACGTAGGCGAAGGGCAAGATGGGGGCGATGTAGCGGACGTCGGTCGGAAAGTAAAAGCTATGCCCGACGATGGCGTCGGCGAAGAGGGGCACGGTGAGGAGGGCGGCCAACAGCACCTCCCGCTCGCGCAAGAGCACCACCAGTCCCACCAGCAATAGGAGGCCCATCAGCCAGAAGAGGGGCGGCGGCAGGCTGTGCAGGTAGCCATAGCCGAGCAGCGGCTGGCTGGCCACCGAGCGCACCAGTTCCTGGCCGACGTCGCTCAGGCGCCGGAAGTAGCTCATGAGGGTGAGGTGGCTGGAGAGGGCGTAGGTGTTGTGGATTGCCACCCACCGCAATGACGCCAAGGGATAGCGGATGTTGAAGGCGATCATGTTGGCGTAGCCAAGGAGGAAGGCGCCGAAGCCAAGGTAGAGCCAAGGGTCCTTGAAGCGGCGGCCGCGGCCCAGCACGGCCAGTGCGATCAAAGGCGCCGGCAGGAGGGCCGCCACAGTGCCGTGGGTCTGGAGGGCAAGCCCCCAGGCCAGGCCAGCGGCCACGTACCACCAGCGGCCGCGGTGCAGGCCGAGCATCAGGAGATAGGCGGCCAGGGCTACGAAGAAGGGGTCGGTGGTATTCGACCAAGCCATGTGGGTGGTGAGGATGTCGGCGGCCGAGGTGGCCAGCAGGGCGGCGGCAAAGAGGCCCACCCAGCGGCCGAACAGCATGCGCCCGATCAGGAAGGTGATGTAGACAGTCGCCACGCTGAGCAGCATCACGAACAGTCGGGGCAGGTCGAGGCTGGGCCCGAAGATGTGAAAGAGGCCGGCTAAGAGGAAGTTGTAGAGGCTGCCGATGTCGTGGGCGGTGTCGGTCAGCGGCGCCACCTGTCCCAGGTAGATGCGGTAGGCCAGAAAGATCTCGCCCCACTCGTCGCCGATGCGCGGGATCAGCCACAGGTTCCACAGGCGCAGCGGGATGTCGGCGATGAGCAGCAGGATGGCCAGGAAGCCCGCCATGTCCCGCACCCCGGTGCGCAGGGAGACCAACTCGAGCAGAGTGCGGGGCGCGTGCACCAACGGCCGCACCGTCGAGCCGGGCTGTGGCGTCCAGGAGATCGGGACCTGGGCGACGGTCATGCCGCAGCGCTCGGCCTTGATCAGAAACTCGACGTCGAAGGAGAAGCCATCCACCGCCGCCTTGGCGACGAGGCGGGGCGCTTGGTCGCGCCACATCGCCTTGAAGCCGCACTGCGGGTCCGGATAGCCCGGCAAGAGGAGGTTGGCCACCATTCGCCGGTAGAGGTGGCTCATCAGCCGGCGCAGCGCCGGGGCGCCCTGCTCGCCGGCGTCGGGATCGGGCCGGACGCCGATGGCGAAGTGGGCGCCGGCCTCAAGCGCCTCGGTCAAAAGCCGCCACTGACGGATGTCCACCGAGTGATCGGCGTCGGTGTAGAGCACCACGTCGGCCTGGGCAGCGCCGATGCCGACCCTGACAGCCCGGCCCTTGCCGTAGTTGCGCCGCAGCGAGACGAGGCGCAGCTCCGGCCAGTCCTCGGCGCGCTGGCGGACGATCTGTGCCGTCTGGTCGGTGGAGCCGTCGTCGACCACGATCAGCTCATACGGAACCGGCAGCTCGGGGAGGGCCTCGGCCAGGATGTCCAAGGTCCGGGGCAGGCGGTGCTGCTCGTTGTAGGCTGGAATCACCACCGCCAACGAGCGCATGGTCCGCGCCTCAGCCGGCAACGCCACTGGCTCCCGGTAAACGAAGTAGCGGTAGCCCAGGAAATTGAGGGTGCCGGAGAGCACGACGGCCGAGACTTTTGCCAGGTTGAGGTCGAGCAGGGTGGGGTTGACCAGGAGGTGGGCGACGAACAGCACCACCACCGTATTCAGGACCAACGAGGCGCCGGTGATGACGGCGAAGCGCGAGAAGGCGCGGGGCCGTGAGTGGACACCGAAGGTGAAGCGCCCGTTCGCCCAGTAGCTGAAGACCATGGCTACCGACACCGAGATGAGGTTGATCACCGCCAAGGGCAGTCCGCTTCGCACATGGGTGACGAGGCTCAGGAGGTCGAAGAGGCCGAAGTCGATCAGCGTGTTGGCCGCGCCGACCAGGACGAAGCGGATGACTTGCGAGAGCAACGATCTAGACGGCAACGGGCAGCCTCACCTCCTGGACCGCTTCTCAACAGCGCCGGGCACACCCTGGAAGTGGTGAGCCGGCCAAGGATCCAGTCGCCCCTCGCATGCTATCACGCGCGGCCCAGGCAGAGGGTGAGCTTGCCCTCGATCCCGGACATGCGCCCATGACCAAGGCGCATCACCAGCATGCGGCAGCGGCGAAGGTATGGCCGTTGGCCAGCCGTATAATGGCACTGTCAGACCGGGCGCAGGACAGTGGCCGCGAGGAGGACGCATCGCATGCAGATCGAGAGTTCCGCCCCCTGGGTGCGAGAGATCTACCGCCGCATGAACGATCGGCTACCGGTCATCCGCCGCCGCCTGGGGCGGCCCCTCAGCCTCAGCGAGAAGATCTTGTTGACCCATCTCGAGGACCCCGAGCACCAGGAGCTCGAGCCCGGCCACAGCTATCTCTCGCTCCACCCGGACCGGGTGGCGATGCAGGACGCCACCGCCCAGATGGCGCTCTTGCAGTTTGCTCACGCCAAACGCACTGAGGTGGCGGTACCCGCCACCGTGCACTGCGATCACCTGATCACGGCCCGCGCCGGCGCGGAAGCCGACATGCGCCACGCCGTCACCACCAACCAGGAGGTCTACGACTTCTTGCTCTCCGCCTGCCAGCGCTACGGCATCGGATTCTGGCAGCCAGGGTCAGGCATCATCCACCAGGTGGTGTTCGAGCAGTACGCCTTCCCGGCCGGGCTGATGATCGGCACCGACTCGCACACCCCCAACGCCGGCGGCCTGGGCATGCTGGCGGTCGGCGTCGGCGGGGCGGATGCCGTCGACGTGATGGCCGGGCTGCCGTGGGAGGTGCTCTACCCTCAGCGTGTCGCCGTCTATCTGGAGGGGCGGATGAATGGCTGGACAGCTGCCAAGGACATCATCCTGGCGGTGCTCGGCACCTTGACCGTGAAAGGCGGCACCAACCGCATCATCGAGTACATCGGACCAGGGGCGCGCAGCATCAGCGCCACTGGCAAAGGCACCGTCACCAACATGGGCGCCGAACTGGGCGCCACCACCTCCGTCTTCCCGTGGGACGCCCACGTCGACGCCTATCTGAGGGCCACGGAGCGCGCCGCCCTGGCCGATCTGGCCGAGGGGGCGCCAGAGCTGGTGACGCCCGATCCGGAGGTGGAGGCCGACCCCGAGCGCTACTACGATCAGGTGGTGCGGATTGACCTTGGCACCCTGGAGCCGCACGTCACCGGACCGCACACGCCGGACCTGGCCCGCACCGTCAGCGAACTGAAGGAAGCGGTGGCCCGGGAGAACTACCCCGTGCGCCTGTCGGCGGCGCTGATCGGGTCATGCACCAACTCCTCCTACGAGGACCTGACCAGGGCAGCGGACGTCGCCAAGCAGGCGGCAGCCGCAGGGGTCAAGGTGGCCGTGCCGTTCCTGGTGACGCCGGGCTCCGAGCAGATCCGCCTCACGGCCGAACGGGACGGCCTCCTGGATGCTTTCCGGGAGATCGGCGGCACGGTTTTGGCCAACGCCTGCGGGCCGTGCATCGGCCAGTGGCAGCGCGACGAGATCGTGAACGTCGGCGGCAGCGACCGCACCGAACGGGTCGAGCCCAAGGAGACACCGACCAACGCCATCATCAACTCTTACAACCGGAACTTCCCCCGCCGCAACGACGGCAATCCGAACACCCTCTCCTTCATCTCCAGTCCCGAGGTGACGGTGGCCTACAGCCTGTTCGGGCGCCTCGACGTCAACCCGCTCCGGGACAGCCTGGTGCGGGCCGATGGCAGCCCCTTTTCCCTAACGCCGCCCCAGTCGGCGCCCGAGATCCCGGAGGCCGGATTCGCCCGCAGCCAGGCTGGCTTCGTACCGCCGCCGGCCGAGCGCAGCCACGTGGCCCTGCAGGTGGCGCCCTCCTCCGACCGGCTCCAGCTTTTGGAGCCCTTCTTGGCCTGGGACGGGCAGGACTTTGTGAACCTGCCCGTGCTGCTCAAGGCCAAGGGCAAGTGCACCACCGATCACATCTCCCCGGCCGGACCGTGGCTGCGCTTCCGGGGCCACCTCGATCACATCAGCGACAATATGTTCCTGGGAGCCCTGAACGCCTTTACCGGCCAGGCCGGCATCGGCATCGACCCAGACAGCGGCGAGGAAGCGCCGATCGCCCAGATCGCCCGCCGCCTGAAGGCAGCTGGCGTGCGCTGGGCGGTGGTGGCAGACGAGAACTACGGCGAGGGCTCCAGCCGGGAGCACGCCGCCATGAGCCCCAGGTATCTGGGCGCAGCCGCCATCATCTGCCGGAGCTTCGCCCGCATCCACGAGTCCAACCTGAAGAAGCAGGGCGTCCTGCCGCTGACCTTTGCCGATCCGGCCACCTACGACCGCATCGCGCCGGGAGACCGCCTGGACCTGGTCGGCCTCAAAGATCTTGCCCCCGGCCGACCGGTTGAGCTGGTGATCCACCACGCCGACGGCCAGAGCGAGACGGCCCAGCTCAGCCACACCCTCAACCAGGAGCAGATCGAGTGGTTCAGGGCTGGATCGGCCCTGAACGTGATCGCCGCCCGCACCGCCTAGGCCCACAGCCACAGGGAGGAGACGACGGCCGATGAGCGGCGAGGATGTCCGGCAGTTCTTCACCAGGCACGCCGGAGACTATCGCACCAGCGCCTCGCACGCTGCCGGGACGGATCTCGACCTCCTGATCGAGCTGAGCCAGCCCCGGCCCGACGATCGCCTGATCGACGTGGCAGCCGGGACCGGCCACACGGCGCTCCGCCTGCGCCCGCTGGTGGCCTCAGCACTGCTCGTCGACCTGACGCCGGCCATGCTGGAGGAGGCCAGGGCGCTGGCTGCCGAACAGGGCCTCCTGGTCGAGACCATGGTGGCGGATGCCGCTGCCATCGCCCGGCCGGATGGTGCCTTCACCCTTCTCACCTGCCGGCGGGCCGCCCACCACTTTTTGGACCTGCCGGCCTTCCTGGCCGAGGCCCACCGCCTGCTGGCCCCGGGCGGGCGGCTGGCCCTGGCCGACATGACGGCGGAGGAGGCGGGCATTGACCTCCTGAATCGGCTGGAGAGAATGCGGGACCGCTCCCACGTCGCCGCCCTCTCGCCAGAGGCCTGGCGCGGACTCCTGATCGGCCATGGTTTCACCGCGCCGCGGCTGGCACTGCAGGAGGAGCCGTACAGCCTCCAGCGCTGGCTGAGCCCAACCGGGCCGGGCGAGGTGGACATGCCTGCGATCGAGGCCTCTTTGGCAGAAGCGAGCGAGGGCGAGCGGCGAGCGCTCGGCCTCAGGCACGGTCCGGAGGGCTGGCAGCTGACCAAGCGGCGCCTGGTGCTGGTGGCGGAGCGTGCCGCCGGCTGAGCGGCCCTGACACTTGGAGGCGGCCCACCGCTCGGCTAGAATGAAGCTGTGCCCAATGCGACCAATGCTGCGAGGGAGGTCTTTTCATGGCGTTCGAACTGCCGCAGTTGCCCTATGCCTACGATGCGCTGGAGCCCCACATTGACAAGGAGACCATGCAGATCCACCACCAGAAGCATCACGGTGCCTACGTCAACAACCTGAATGCGGCCCTGGCCGACCACCCGGACCTGGCGCATAAGTCGCTCTCAGAACTGCTCAGGGGTATCGGCCAGGTGCCGGAGTCGATTCGCACCGCCGTCCGCAATAACGCCGGCGGGCACGCCAATCACAGCCTGTTCTGGACATTGATGACGCCGGGGGGCGCCAAGGCGCCGGTCGGCCACCTGAAGGCGGCGATCGAGGGCACCTTCCAGAGCGTCGACGCCTTCAAGGAGGCGCTGACCAAGGCTGCCATGGGCCGCTTCGGCAGCGGCTGGGCGTGGCTGGTCAAGACCTCCGGCGGCAAGCTGGAGATCATCTCAACAGCCAATCAGGACAACCCTGAGATGGAGGGGCACCAGCCGATTTTGGGCGTGGACGTCTGGGAGCACGCCTACTACCTGCGCTATCAGAACCGGCGGGCCGACTATCTGGCCGCCTGGTGGAACGTGGTGAACTGGGACGCAGCCGAGGCCCAATACAAGACGATCGGTGGCTAAGGCCGCCAGCGCGCGGAACGTGAGGGCGGCCTGCCGCCCTCCTTCCGCGCGGCCGATCCGACCCAAGGCGGACACGATGGGGGAGCGGTCATGAGCGAAGACTACGAGAGGCTCCTGGAACTATTGGCCGAGGTGTCGGACCTCCAATCGGCGGCCTCCGTCCTGGGCTGGGACGAGTTGACCTACATGCCGGAGGGCGGTGCCAGCGCCAGAGGCGAGCAGATGGCCACCCTCAGCCGGCTCGCCCACGAGCGCTTCACCTCGGATGCGGTCGGCCAGCTCCTGGGTAAGCTGGAGGCCGCCGGCGTGGGGCACGGCGATGAGCCCGCCGACCTGGTCGTGCACGAGACCCGGGTCCAGTACGACCGGATGAAGCTGGTGCCGGGGCACTGGGTGAGCCGGCACGCCGAGGCCTCGTCCAAGGCGTACCAGGCCTGGGCCCAGGCCCGCCAGGCCAAGGACTTCTCCCTGTTCGCCCCCGATCTTCAGGTTCAGGTGGACTTGGCCAAAGAGCGCGGCAGCTATGTGCCGACGGCCGCCGACAGCTACCAGGGCCTGCTCTACTTCCACGAGCCCGACTTCAGCGTGGACGAACTGGACCGGCTGTTCGGCGACCTGGCCTCGTTTCTGAGCCCCCTGCTCAAAGAGATCAGCGCCCACTCGCAGCGGGTGGACCGCAGCTGGACCGATGTGGAGTGGCCGGAGGCGGACCAGTGGCGCGCCTTCCGGCTGGCGACGGAGGCGATTGGCTTCGACTACCGCCACGGCCGCCTGGACCCCACCATCCACCCCTTCGAGACCTCGTTCGACATCGACGACGTGCGGCTGACCACACGCGTCATCCCGCGCGACCTGTTCAGCGGCTTCTTCGGCTCTCTGCATGAGGCCGGACACGGCCTGTACGAGCGCGGCATGCCCGTGGCCTTCCGGCGGACACCGATGGCGCAGGCGCCGTCTTCCGGCATGCACGAGTCACAGTCCCGGCTGTGGGAGAACCAGGTGGGCCGGGGCCGCCCGTTCTGGCAGTTCTTCTTTCCCAGGCTCCAGGCGCTGTTTCCGGAGCAGCTCAGGGGGAAAAGCGCCGAAGACGTTTACCGCGCCGCCAACTGGAGCGGGCCCTCTTTCAACCGCACCGAGGCGGATGAGGTGTCCTACAACCTGCATGTCATCCTGCGCTTCCGGCTGGAACGCCGGCTGTTTGCGGGGCAGCTCACCGTCAGCGAGCTGCCGGCGGCCTGGCGTGAGGAGACGCGGGCCCTGCTCGGGGTGGAGCCGGCGGACGACCTGATCGGCGTGCTGCAGGATGTGCACTGGTCGCACGGCGGCTTTGCCGCCTTTCCCTCCTACACCCTGGGCAACGTCATCGCCGCGCAGCTGATGGCGGCGGCCAGGCGGGCCCTGCCAGGCTTGGATCAGGATTTCACCCGGGGCGAATTCTCCGGCCTCCTCGGCTGGCTGAAGCGTGAGGTGCACCAGCAGGGGGCGCGCTTCACCACCAAGGCCCTGGTCGAGCGGGCCACCGGTGAGCCGCTCGGCATCGGTGCCTACCGCGCCTACATTGAGGAGAAGTACCGGGAACTCTACGCCCTGCGCTGACCGCCGCCACCTGTTCAGCAGAGGGCCAGACCGGCCGGAGCGCGCTTGAGGAGTAGTTAGGCAAAGAAGATCAGGGGAGACCGGCGGGCGCAGAGAGAACCCCTGGTCCGGCGAGCCACTCAGGCGGGAGTCGTCGATCGGCTGGGCCTGCCTCTCTCGGCGTCAGGCAGGCATCTAGCTGGACCCTCTGGAAGTTCCGTCGCTGGCCGAGGTGGCCTTGATCGAGGGAGGGGTGTCTGTGCTGCGTGCCATGGAATTCGGTGCGGCGGGCCTTCGCATCCTCGACCAGACGCGTCTGCCCAGCCGTACCGAGTACCGGGTGCTCAAGACGCCCGGTGCGGTGGCTGCAGCGATCCGCCGCCTGGCCATACGGGGGGCGCCGGCCATCGGCGTGGCCGCCGCCTATGGACTGGCCCTGGCGGTGGGGCCGGAGATGACGCTCGGGCGGGCGCGAAGCCGCCTTGCCGCCGCCGCTGCCCTGCTCAAGTCCGCCCGCCCTACCGCCGTCAACCTGGCCTGGGCGGTGGAGCGGGTGCTGGCCGAGCCGCAGGTAGCGGCGGCCCAGGACAGCGCTGCGCTCTCTCAGGCCCTGGTCGCCATCGCCGCCGCCATGGAGGGGGAGGACCGCGCCTTCGGCCAGTCCATCGCCCGACACGGCGCCCGGCTGCTGAGCGGCGTGCGGGGCGTGCTCACGCACTGCAACACCGGCGCCCTGGCCACGGCTGGCCCAGGCACCGCTCTGGCGGTGATCCTGGAGCTGTGGCGGCAAGGCGAGCGCCCGGCCGTGTTTGCCGATGAGACCCGCCCTCTCTTGCAGGGTGCCCGCCTCACATCCTTTGAGCTCGGCGCCGCAGGCATCCCGCACCAGCTCCTGGTGGACGGGGCGGCGGCCTGGCTCCTGGCTCAGGGCGGCATCGAGGCGGTGATCGTCGGCGCCGACCGCATCTGCCGAAACGGCGACGTGGCGAACAAGATCGGCACCTACGGCCTGGCCCTGGCGGCGAATGCCCACGGTGTGCCGTTCTATGTGGCAGCGCCCTCGTCCACCTTCGACCCGGAGCTTGCCCGGGGCGACCTGATTCCGATCGAGCAGCGGGCGGAAGCAGAGGTGCTGGAGGTGGGGGGCAGGCGCCAGGCGCCGGCAGGGGCGCGGGCCTGGAACCCGGCCTTTGACGTCACCCCGGCGGCGCTGGTCACCGCCTACATCACGGAGCGGGGCATCGTCCGCTGCCGGGGCGGCCGGCTGGTCTGGCCAGAGGCGGAGACTCCAGCCGGAGAGGTGCTGTCGTGACGGGGGAGGACCGCCGCCAGGAACTGCTGGAGGGGGCGCTGCGCCTGCTCACGCTCGGTCTCACCGCCGGACTGTCCGGCAACCTGTCTCTGGCCTCAGGGGACGGCATCTGGATCACTCCCTCCGGCATGCCCTACCCAGAGCTGGTCATAGACGACCTGGTGTGGGTGGCCAGGGACGGCTCCCAGGTGACCGGCCGGCGCCGGCCCTCGGTGGAACTGGGCATGCATCTGGCCTGCTACCGGGCGGACGGAGGGATTGGGGCCGTGGTCCACGCCCACCCGACGGCGGTGATTGCCCTGGCCATGCTGGGCGAGGGACTGCCCTGCGTCAGCGACTCGCTGGCCGGCGCCCTGGGCGGCGGCGTGCCCTGCCTCGCCTATGAACCATCGGCCAGCCAGGCCCTGGCCGAGGCGGTGGGGGAAGCCGCCGGCGCCCATCCGGCCATGATCCTGGCCTCGCACGGCCTGGTCACCACCGGACCCAGCCTCACGGCCGCCATCGATCTGGCGCTGCTGGTGGAGCGCACCGCCGATTCCTACCTCAGGGCCAGGGCGGTGGGCCGCCCCAATGAACTCAGCGCGGAGACCGCGGCCAGCCGGCGCCGCTTCGTGGCAGAGCGCTATGGACAGGGCCCCCAGGGCAGGCCTTGAGCGAGGGCGAGGCCGGATCGCACCCCATCACCAGGGCGGTCGTGGCGCAGGCCCGGGCGGCTGGCGTCACGCTTAGGGTCAGGCGCTTTCCGGACGGCACCCGCACCGCCCAGGAGGCGGCGGCGGCTGTGGGCGTGCCGGTGGGGGCGATCGTGAAATCGCTCCTGTTCATGGTGGGAGAGGAGCCGTGGATGATTCTCACCGCCGGCGACCGCCGGGTCGACGAGGCGGCGCTGGCCGCCCGCACGGGCCAGCCGGTCAGGCGGGCCAGCGCCGAGGAGGTGCGCCGCTGGACGGGCGCCGCCATCGGCGGCGTACCGCCCTTCGCCCATCCCAGCCCGCTTTTGACCCTGGTCGACGGCTCGCTGTGGCGCTACCCGGAGGTGTGGGCGGCGGCCGGCACGCCGGACAGCGTGGTGGCGCTCTCGCCGGACCAGCTTCTTGGTCTGGGCGCTGGCGAGATCTGGCCTGAGCGGGGCTAGGTGCAGGAATCCGAGCCGCGGGTGAAAACACTGACTCCAATCCAGGTCCATGTTGAGGAGTGGTGGCGTGGCGAGGGAGCGGACGTGGCCGCACAAGAACAACGCGGCCGAGATCGCCGAGCGCCAGGCGTGGATCCGGCCCAGGCTGGGCGAGGACGCCGACCTCCTGTTTCACTCCCCGGTGCCGATGGCGACCCTGGGCCGCTTTCAGGAGTGCGTCACCTCGCACGCCGTGCTGCCGGTCGGTGTGGTCGGCCCCCTCGCCATCGACATGGGCGAGTACCACCTGGGCGAGCAGGGCCAGTTGGTCGAGGACGGCCGCCGTCAGGAGGGCGTGTTCGTGCCGCTGGCGCACAGCGAGGGAGGGCTCTCCGCCTCGCTGCTGCGAGGGGCGCGCGCCATTGCCCAGGACGGGGCGGTGCGCACCTTCGTGCTGGCCGACCGCATCACCCGCGACTCCTGCTTCGTGTTTGACGACACAGCCACCGCCCTCGCCTACGCCGCCTTCGCCCAGAGGCACCGCCAAGCGGCCGCGGCCTGGCTCTTGGCCGCCGCCGACCAATCCCCAGGCGATCTGGAGAGTGGGCCGGTGGTCGCCAGGCGGGCGAGGCTCTGGGAGATCACGCCGCACGTGGTGGGCGGGGACTGCCACCTGCGCTACAGCTTCACCACCGGCGACGCCTGCGGGCCGAACATGATGACCAAGAACGCCTACGCTCTCAACCAGCACTTCTTCCTGCCGCGCTGGCTGGACGAGGGCGGCCGGCCGCCTCGCCAGATCATCCTGGAGGCGAACATGGGCGGCGACAAGAAGCCTTCCGCCGCCTTCTTCGAGCAGGGACACGGTAAGACCGTGCTGGCCGAGGCCCACCTCAGTGAGAAGACGCTGCGCCGCCACCTCTTGACCAGCCAGGCCGACCTGGTTCAGCTGGAGCAGGTCGGGCTGCACGGCGCCCACGCCAGCGGCATGCAGTCGTTCGCCTTCACCCCGGCCTCGGCGGTGGCAGCCATCTTCGCCGCCACTGGCCAGGACCTGGGCATGGTCGGCACCAGCTCGATGGCCCACGGCTCGATCCGGCCGGTGGGCACCGGCGTGGTGATCGCCATGCGGCTACCTGGACTGGAGGTGGGCACCGTCGGCGGCGGCACCGGGCTGCCCCACGCCCGTGCCCACCTCCGGCTCCTGGACTGCCTGGGCAGCGGCAAGGTCTACCGTTTCGCCCAGATCGTGGCCGCGGCCGTACTCGCCCTGGAGGCCTCGGCCGCCGCCTCCATGGCGTCGGCGGGCAGCAAGAACTTCGCCCGGGCGCACACCGTGTACGGCGGCGGCCGGGCAGGAGAACCGGACTGAGCGGACTCCTTTAGCGGGCCTGGGCCCGCATCAGGCGGGAGCGGCAGATGGCGGCCAGATAGCAGGTGTCACAGTCATCCCCGGCGGCCTCAGCCGGCCGGCTGAGGCTGGGCCGGCGTCCGGTGCGCTCCGGCCGGAAGTGCGGACGGGCCGCTGAGAGATCCACCGTCTTGGCCAGCACGGAGCGGTGGCGCTGGCCTCCCGGTCCCTCCGGCGGCTGGTCAAGGCCGATCCTGACCGCGTGCTGGGCGATGTCGGTGGTGAGGTGCTCCAGGAAGGCGGCCCCGTCCAGGTCGATGCAGTCGGCGTCCTCGCGCAGCTGGCTGTGCATGGTCTCCATGATGCGCAGGAGGTCGTCGCGCATCTTGCGCAACTCGACCAGCCGCTCCGGCGGCAGGTGGGCGATCGCCGCCTTCAGGTAATGGTCGGCGAAGGCCTGGTGGCGCGACTCGTCCTGGAGCACCCGCCGCGACATGTCGCCGAACAGCGCCTGGGGCTGGCTCTTGGCGAACATCTGGTAGAAGTTCTTGGCGAACAGGTCCGAGATCAGGATGCCCCACACCCAGTCCACCCGATCGCCCTGGCGCAGGCGATGGTGGTAGCGCAGCATGGACGGCATCTGGCGGATCGGGATCGGCTCCTGGTCCATGTGCCGGTAGAGCCTGGTCAGCGCCTCGAAGTGGCGCCCCTCGTCCATCATGAAGCTGCAGAGGTAGACCTGGGCCGTGCTCTCGCCCGCCTCCGCCATCTCGGGCAGGATGGCGGCGGCGCCAAGCATGGCCGACTGCTCGCCCAGGTACACCGGAGTCAGAATGCGACCCAGTGCGCGGCACTGGGCGTCGTTGAAGACCAGGGGCGACTCCCAGTCCAGATCGCGCGAAGACCACTGGGCGTGGACGCCCTTGTGGAACAGGTTGAGGAGCAGATCCTCGCTGAGGTCTGGGAATAGCCGAAACATGTGATCCCCCCGCCAGCACTCAAACTGAGCCGTCCGGGACGACTGTGGTGTCTATGCCCAAGATTCGCCATTCGGTGCGCCCGTCCTGCCAAAAGGGCGCACCATGCCTACTCGGGCGGACGCCTGACCGTCACCTCCGGCCAGGGCAGGGGCGGGAACACCCGGCGCAGGCTGGCCGCCATCTGTTCGGGGGCCTCATCGACCACCACCGCGCCCAGCCCGCTCTCCACGGCGGCCAGCCGCTTCAGGCGGCCCGCCGTCCGCATCAGGGGCAGGAATTCGGCGTGCAGGTGCCAGTCACCGTCGGCCGGACGCGGGGCTGGGTAGAGGCACATCATGCCCGGCATCGGCTGGTCGAACAGGCTGTCCAGTGCCTGGCTCACCGCCAGGAGGCAGGCTGCGAACTCCCGGGCCGACGCCTCCGGCAACTGGAGCGACCCCTGGCCGTGGGCCCTGAGCGTGACGTGGGTCTCGAACGGGAAGCGGGCGAAGTCCGGCACGTAGACGTTCACGTACTGGCCGTTGTAGAGCTGGCGGGGCCCGCTCTCCTCCATCCGGCCCAGCGCGCAGAAGAGACAGTCGTGGTGGCGCTCGCGGAAGGCACCCAGGGAGGCCAGCTTCTCGTCCACCCGGGGAGGCAGGAAGGGGAAGGCGAACAGCTGGCCATGCGGATGACTGAGCGTGTTGCCGGCGTCCTCGCCCCTGTTCTCGAAGGGGAAGACGAACGACACCGCCGGGTCCAGGAACGCCTCCCGCTCGCGGTCGGCCCAGACCGCCAGCAGGCGCAGCACGTCCTCGGCAGCGAGCGTGGAGAAGCGGCCCTCGTGGCCGGGGCTGTACACGATCACCTCAGCCCGGCCGGCGGCCGGCCGGCGTGCTGCCGGGAAGGCGGCCTCACTCGGCGGCGGCGGGTCCGGGACCAGGGCCGGGAAGCGGTTGTCGAAGGCGGCCAGCTGGAAATCGGACAGCGCCTCCGCCCCGCCCGGGCAAAACGGGCAGCCGTCCGGCATGGTCGGGCGCAGGTGGCGGTCGCCGGTGACGAGATTCCAGGTGCGGAAGAAGGGGTGCCAGCGCAACTCCCTGAGATCAGCCTCCAGCACGGCGCCTGCCGCCGGCTCCGGCTGGGGCTCCGGATCGAGCGCCGCCGGACGGGGCGGCTTGGCGGCGAAGGAATAGAAGTCGAACCGCCGGCCATCAGGCCGCAGCGTAGAACGGCGGATCAGGTACTCCACGGGCAGCCGGTGCAGCGCAGTCGGCACAGTGCTCGGACCTCCTCGTGGGGTCGGGATCTGGATTGAGGCGCCATCTGCCATCTGCTATTGTCGAGGCCAAGACCTCCGTCTGGCAAGCCTTTCTGATCGATCCACAGCCAGGACCACTCGCCGATGGCCGGCCGAAGGAGACGACGCGGATATGACCGAGGCCGGGAGCCCCCAAGTGGCGCTGGTGACAGGCGGCGTGAGCGGCCTCGGCTGGGCCGTGTCGTGCGCCCTGGCGGCGAGGGGCCTCGTGGTGTACAGCACCGGCCGCCGGAACACCGAGGCGGCCGCGGCCGCCGCCGCCGGCCGGGAGGGCGGAGGGCGGATCGTGGTGGAGTTGGCCGACGCCGCCGACGCCAGGGCAACAGCCGACCTGTTCAGCCGCATCGAGGCAGCGCACGGCCGGCTCGATGTGCTGGTCAACGCCGCCGGACCCTATGTCAGCGCCAGAAGGCCCCTCGCTGAGTACAGCCGGGAGGAGGTGGCGGACCTTCTGACCGGCAACGCCCTGGCCGCGGCAGACTACTGCCGGCTGGCGGTGCCGCTGATGGCCCAGGGCGGCTTCGGGCGGATCGTCAACTTTGGCTTTGACGGCGCTGGGCGGCTGGAGCCGTGGCCCTACCGCACCGCCTACGCCGCCGCCAAGGCGGCGGTGATCGAACTGACGCTGAGCCTGGCCCGGGAGGTGGCTCCATCCGGCATCACGGTCAACGCCATCTGCCCGGGCCGCATCGACCGGCCGTGGAAGGAACGGACCATCGCTGAGGCCAGAGAGGCGCCAGACCAGGCCAGGGCTCCGATCGGGCGGCCGGGCACCGGCGAGGACGTGGCGCGCCTGGTCTGCTTCCTGGTCGAGCCGGATTCGGACTACCTGACCGGCTGCGTGATCGACCTGAACGGGGGAGAGGATGTGCGCCGTGGGCGGAAAGAGAATTGACCTGGAGCGCGCCGAGCGGGCCGTCGCGGAGCTGGTCGCCGCCCTCGGCCTGGCCGGGGCGCCGGAGATGGCGGACACGGCCCGGCTGGTGGCCCAGGCCCTGCCTGAGCTGTGCCGGGGCCTCGAGGAGACGCTGGACCCGCTCACCACCATGCCCGGCCCCGACCTTCTGGTCTCGCTCGAGGGGATCCGCTTCTACTCCCTGTGCGAGCACCACCTCCTGCCGTTCTTTGGCACCGCCCGCATCGCCTATCTGCCGGCCGGCCGGGTGGCCGGGCTCGGCGACATCGCCCGCCTGGTCGACCACCTGGCGAGACGGCCGACCATTCAGGAGCGGCTGACCCAGGCTTTGGCCAGCCGGCTTCACGCTGAGCTCGGCGCCCAGGGCGTGGCGGTGGAACTGGAGGCGACCCACCTCTGCGTCGCCATGCGCGGGCCGGGGCAGACGGAGAGCCGCCTGCGCACCAACTGCCGGCTGGGGAACCTGGGCAGCTGGCCCGGGTGGCAGGGGTGAGCGGTAAAGGGTCCAGCGCCTGGTTCGAGCGAGCCCAGCGGGTGGTGCCCGGTGGCGTGATGAGCCCGGCCAGGAGCTTCGGGCGAGTGGGTGGCGGCGCACCGGTCTTCTTGGAACGGGCGGCAGGCGCCAGGGTGTGGGATGTGGACGGGCGCTCCTACATCGACTACCTGGGTGCCTTCGGGCCGCACATTCTGGGCCACGGCCACCCCAGGCTCGTGGCGGCCCTGGCCGAGCAGCTGGAGCGGGGGCTCTTGTTCGGCACGCCGCATCGGGGCGAGGTGGAGCTGGCGGAGCGGCTGGTGGCGGCAGTGCCCTGCCTGGAGCAGGTGCGGCTGGTGAGCTCCGGCACCGAGGCGGTGATGTCGATGGTGCGGCTGGCCCGGGCGGCCACTGGCAGGAGCCTGGTGCTGAAATTCGACGGCCACTACCACGGGCACTTCGACGGCGCCCTGGTCGGCGCTGGCTCCGGCGCAGCCCAGAGTGGGGACGGGGGCTCCGAGGGCATCCCCGGAGCGGTCCTGGCCCAGACGGTGTCCATCCCGTTCAACGACCTCTCGGCAGCCAGGCAAGTGGCGGAGCAGCATCGGGGCGATCTGGCCCTGATCCTGGTGGAGCCGGTCTGCGGCAACATGGGCGTGGTCTACCCGGTGCCAGGCTTTCTGGCTGGACTGCGCCAGCTGGCAGATGACGTGGGGGCGCTTCTCGCCTACGACGAAGTGATCGTGGGCTTTCGGGCCAGGTTCGGCCCAGCCTATCCGCTGGTCGGGCCGGCGCCGGACCTGATCGCCTTCGGCAAGGCGCTGGGCGGCGGCCTGCCGATTGGGGCCTACGGCGGCAGGGCCGACCTGATGCGCCTGGTCACGCCGCTGGGCCCCATGTTCCAGGCGGGCACCTACGCCGGAAATCCCTTGTCGGTGCGGGCCGCCCTCACCGTGCTCGACATCCTGTCCGAACCCGACGTCTACCTCCGCCTGGAGGAAGGGGCGAGCAGCCTGGCGGACGGGCTCTTGGCGATCGGCCGGCACCAGGGCTGGCCGCTCTCCCTGACGCGCCTGGGTTCGACCTGGACGCTGTTCTTCCGGGCGGAGCCGCCCCACAGCCTGGCCGAGGCCGCCCAGCAGGATCGTGCCGCCTTCTCCCGCTTCTTTCAGGGTATGCTGGCCAGAGGCATCCTGCTGGCGCCCAGCTTCTACGAGTCCTGGTTCTGGACCCTGGCCCACGGCGCCCGTGAGCTGGAGGAAACCCTGGAGGCATCCCAGCTGGTCTTCTCGAAGGGCTGAGGAGATGCTGAGAGCGCAGGCCGATGCCTTGCCTCGACCCACGGCCTGGGGCAGAATGAGCCGAAATCTCTTTTGAGCGAGCGCCACCTTCAACGTGAGGAGGAGGAGAGTGAGCTGGTCCACGGAGCCCCCATACCCGTTTAGGGGAGTGATCACGCCGCCCTTGCCTGGGCGGCTGGCCAAGCCGCGGCAAAGAGGCGTCACCATGATCCTGGACAAGGGGCTGGGCGTGAGCGCCACCGCCGACGTGCTGAGCACGGGTGCCAGTTACATCGACTACTGGAAGTTGACCTTCGGCACGTCGTACTTCTATCCGGAGCTGGTGCTGCGCGAGAAGATCGGGCTCCTGACCGGGGCGGGAATCCCCATCTACCCGGGTGGCACCTTCCTGGAGGTGGCGATCTGGCAGGGCGCCCTGGAGCCGTTCCTGGACCGCTGCGTGGCCCTCGGCTTCACCGCCATGGAGGTGTCGGACGGCACCGTGCCACTCACACCCGAGCAGCGGCGGGGAGCCATTCAGGCCTCCCTGAAGCGGGGGCTGGCGGTGCTCACCGAGGTCGGCAAGAAGGATCCCCGGGACAAGCAGAGCTTCCAGCTCTTGCACGACGAGATCCGGGCGGACCTGGCCGCCGGGGCGGCCTACGTGACGATTGAGGGCCGGGAGTCAGGGACCGGTGTCGGCATCTTCAACGACCAGGGCGGGATCCAGGAGGAGGTGGTGGAGGGCATCCTCGGCGGCGTGGAGCGGCCTGAGGTCGTGCTCTGGGAGGCGCCGCAGCGCAGCCAGCAGGACTGGCTGATCCGCCACTTCGGTCCCAACGTCAACCTGGCCAACATCCCCCCCGGCGAGACGGTGGCCCTGGAGGCGCTCCGGGCAGGGCTGCGCAGCGACACGCTCCGGCCCTGCCTCGACCCCAGCTGGAGTGTGCCCAAGGAGCGCTGAGACGAGATGGTGCGCATCATCGCCGGCCATGCCCGCGGCCTGCGCCTGGACAGCCTGGCCGGGGATGCCACCCGCCCCAGCGCCGACCGGCTGAAGGAGTCCTTGTTCTCGATGCTGCTCTCCCGCACCGAGCTGGTCGGGGCCCAGGTGCTCGACCTGTACGCCGGCAGCGGCGCACTGGGCTTGGAGGCCTTGAGCCGGGGCGCCGAACGGGCAGTTCTGGTCGAGTCGAGCCGGGAGGCGGCGGCCGTCTGCCGGGCCAACGCCGCTCGGGTGGCCAGGGCCGGCGCCCAGCTGGCAGAGGTGGTGGAGGCCCGGGTCGAGCAGATCTGGCCCCGGCTCACAGCCAGCGGGCCCTTCGACGTGGTGCTGGCCGATCCGCCCTACCAGAGCGGCGACGCCCAGGCCATGCTGGACGAGGCGCCTTGGCTGGACCTCCTGACCGAGGCCGGCTGGCTGGTGGTCGAGCACCAGACTCCGCTTTGGCCAGGGACTTTCCTGGCCGAGGTCGAACAGCGCCGCGTGGGCCTACACCGGCTGAGCTTCTTTCAGAGGAGGCGAGCGAACTGACCACGGCGCTCTATCCGGGCACCTTCGACCCGCCTCACTTCGGCCACCTCGACATCATCCAGCGGGCATCCAGCCTGTTCGACCGGCTGGTGGTGGGTGTCCTGGCCAACCCCACCAAGACGCCGATGTTCTCAGCCGAGGACCGCAGGGACCTCCTGGTTTCGGCCAGCGCCGGCCTTGCCGGCGTGGAAGTGGTGGTATTTGATGGCCTCACCGTCGAGCTGGCCCGGGAGCTGGGGGCCCAGGTGATCGTGCGCGGGCTACGGGCGATTCTCGACTACGACTACGAGGTGCAGATGGCCCTGATGAACCGGCAGCTGGCGGGCGAAATCGAGACCCTGTTCATGCTCACCGCCTCCCGCTACAGCCACCTGTCCTCCTCCTTGGTCAAACAGATTGCCTCCTTCGGTACGCCGCTGGAGGGGATGGTGCCAGAGGCGGTGGCCAGGGCGCTGGCGGCCAGAGCCAGGGCCTGAACGGGCCCCATCCGCCAGGGCTCTAGGCTGAAACCTGTGGGGTGAGTGGTGAGAAAGGGGGAAAAAGCGGAAGCAGCTCCAAATCTGGTGGTACCGGCCAACAGAAAAGGAGTGCTTCCGTGTGGCAGAGCGTATCGCACCGGT
>JAJZLH010000018.1 GCA_021803575.1 Bacillota bacterium
CCTATACGCCGAAGCGGCCGACAAGAACATCATCGACAAGGACGAATACCCGCAGACCGCGGCCATAGAAGATCGCTGTGTGCACATGCTGGCCGATCTGTGGCATGCGCCAGACCCCCATCAGGTGCTGGGGGTGTCAACCACTGGATCCTCGGAAGCCTGCATGTTGGGTGGACTGGCCCTAAAACGCCGCTGGCAGAATGCACGAAAGGCCAAGGGGCAAGCGGCTGACCGGCCCAATATCGTCTTCAGTTCAGCGGTTCAGGTGGTTTGGGAGAAGTTCGCAAACTACTGGGACGTGGAGCCCCGCTATGTCCCCATTGAGCCCGAACGGCCATGTCTGACGCCCGAAGGGGTGCTCGGCGCCGTGGATGAGAACACCATCGGCGTTGTCTGCGTGTTGGGCGTCACCTATACGGGTTGCTACGAACCGGTGGCCGCCATTGCCCAGGCCCTGGATCAGCTCCAAGAGAGGACCGGGCTGGACCTTCCGATCCACGTCGACGCTGCCTCAGGAGGCTTCATCGCGCCATTTCTGCAACCAGAATTGATCTGGGATTTTAAGCTTGCCCGAGTGCGGTCGATCAACGCATCGGGCCACAAGTACGGTCTCGTGTACCCCGGACTCGGCTGGATCGTGTGGCGAGAGGCGGCCGATCTTCCGGACGACCTGATCTTCCGGGTCTCCTACCTGGGCGGCGACATGCCGACGTTCGCCTTGAACTTCTCCCGCCCCGGCGCACAAGTGCTTCTCCAGTACTACAACTTCCTCCGCTTGGGCCGACAGGGGTATTACCGCGTGCAGCACACCGCCCAGCAGGTGGCCACTTTTCTCAGCCGCGAGATCGGCGCCCTTGGCATGTTCGAACTGCTCTCTGCCGGCACCGATATCCCGGTTCTGGCCTGGCGTCTGCGTCCGGATAGCGCAAAGAACTGGAGCCTGCACGATCTGTCACGCCAGCTGCGCCAGCACGGCTGGCAGGTGCCGGCCTATCCACTGCCGGCCGACATGACCGATGTCACGGTGATGCGGGTGGTGGTGCGAAACGGTTTCTCCATGGACTTGGCGCATCTGTTCCTGGCCGAGTTCGAGGATGCTGTGCGGTTTCTTGATGGCCTGGATGGGCCAATGCCGCAAGGAGCCGAGCCGAGTACCGTCTTCCACCACTGACCGCAACACGCGGCTACGCTGAGATGTCCCGCCGTAGCAGCCGTAAGCCGGTATCAGCAGGCTCAGCATATTTCACTAAGCGACTACAGCCGGAACAAGTCAGCCACCCCACGCGGCCTACGATGTTGCGCGACCCAGTGCAGGCGGTCAATCCCATCTCAGCACTTCGTACCCGGACGAGGAGGCACTTGGGGCTGGGCCCGCGCCGCGGGAGTGTCACTTATGTTGCCAGGTAGGGCCATGACGCTGCCCGGAGGCACGGCGTCGGAGGCGGCAAGCGCAAGCGCGCAGCTACCATCCTGCTCCGCGAGCGTGCTCAGGCTGACTATCTATACACGTGGCTACGATGGCCGATCTTCACAACGAGGACGACGACTTCGTCGTCAGAGATCTCATAGATGATGCGGTATGAGGCGTGGCGCAGCCGATATCGAGCGAGGCCGGACAGCTTCTCGCAGCCACGGGGTCTGGGGTCTTGGGCCAGCGATTGGATGCGTTCGAGAATGAGCAGCACCTGTGGGCGCGGTATCCTGGACAGGTCCTTGGCGACAGACCTCTTGAACAGAATTCTATAGGGTGCCATTCGCCTTGAGTTCGGCGAGTAGGCTCTCGTAGGAAACCACGGGCTCGGAAGCGCGCTCGTCGAAGGCAGCAAGGTCCTCCTCGTCTTCGCGCAACAGACCCCGCACCGCAACATTGATGATCTCCGACACCGGCCTGTGCGTGTAAGCGGCCTTCAGGCGGAGCGCCTTGTGCAGCTCTGCATCCAGGTAGACGGTGACGCGTTCGGTAGTTCTCGGCACAGTCATCACCCCTGACCAGAAACATAACGTTGTAACGATATAGCGTCAAGCGGGACGTAGCGTCGTGTCTGCGCGCCATGGAGTCCGGAGAGCGGTGCGAGATCTCGGCTGCCGCACCCTGGTGGCATGGGGTGGCGGCCAGTACCCATCTCGACGTGTCAGCACCAGTTAAGAGTGACTCACTGGCGCCGTCTGGAGACTGACCCAACCCAGACCCGGGTGCAAGTGGCGCGTCCTATGGAGAGCGAGATCGCGTTCGAGCAGGATGCGGACGCTCAACCCGGAACCCAGCTCGGGCATCGGATGCCGGGCTGTTGCCCAGGAGCCACGGATCAGGTGGCTGGGTTCACCGCCGACCCCCAGCGCACCCAGGATGTCGACGCAGCGTGAGCAGGGAACCGGTTGCCCTGAGCGATGGACGTGCAGAGCAGCCCGTCCAGTTGACAGTAGCTTCTGGACTCGACTCACCTCGGCTGCCGCGGCCTCACGGCAGGTCACCAGTTGCTTAAGACCCTTGACTGTCCAAGAAATTGGGCGCTATACCGGGACATTCACGGACCGGAGGGGATTGCGTGCCTACCCGTACCTCGGCATGGCCGTTCTGGTTCGCCGCCTGCCTGACCTATGGTCTCATCATCTTGGGAGGCACCGTCACCGGGTCTCAATCCGGTCTCGGCTGCGGCGCGCACTGGCCGGTCTGCCATGGCCAGCTGCTGCCGGCGGCCAACATCCACTCTGTGATCGAGTGGAGCCACCGTGCCCTGGCCGCCATCGTCGGCCTAGTGGTGGCGGTGATGGCCGTGTGGACTTTTTATCGCACCCGGGACTCACGGCTGCGCTATCTCGCGGTGGCGGCGGTGGCCTTACTCCTGGTGCAGGTGGCCCTAGGCGCCGTGATCGTACTGACCAGGCTGCCGGCCTTGGTGGTCGCCTTCCACGACGCGACGGCGACACTGCTCCTGGCGGTGTTGATGACCCAGGCGCTGGTGGCCACGCGACTTGGCCGCCCCCTGGGACGGGGGGGCGCCTCGCAACTCCTCTGGACCGCCGCAGCCGCTGCACTCGTGGCGGTGTTTCTTGGCAGCTACCTCGCCCATTTGAACCTCTCCGCATCGGGTTTTCTGAATGGCATTCGGGTTCTGGGCACCGACCAGGGACGGCTGGCAGTGGGACCGGGATGGTGGCACTGGATGGCGGCTGGCCTGGTCCTAGTGCTGGCCGCCTTCAGCATGAGGAGCTATCGCACCATGCCGGCGTCGGCCCGGCGCTGGGTCTCTCTGGCCTGGCTGGCGCTGGGTCTCCAGGCGGGCCTGGGGCTTGTCCTCCTGGCGACCGAACTGGATGGGCTGGCACTGGTGGCGCACGAGGCGCTGGGTGTGGCGACAGTCGTCTTCTTCGTGGCCGCCGCTGTGCGTGCATCCACCGACGCCGCCACGCCCAGTCGCATTCCCGAGATGAGCTCGTAGCCTGCGGCAACCTGGGCGGATCATCGGGCCACCCCTGCCCGCGAGGGGAGGGACGGAGAGGACACAATGATCCCATCCATGAGCACGCCCTCAGGGCGACGCCACATCGGCCGACTCTCTAACGGCCTACGAGGTACGGCCAGGGCCCCAGCTCCGCGGCACACCATGGCGGCCCCGCCTGTACGCCTTGTGAGTAGGGCCTGTCCCGAGTGGGTGGCGAACTTGGGCGCTCAGCGTAACGATCGAGGGGGACACCCGGTGCGGGTCCGGATGACCAGTCCTCATGAGCCGCCAGAGCGGCCGGCGATTGCTGTCCAGCGAGGCCAGGTCGTCGCGGTGGGCGCCCTCGATGCGACCTGGCCCGCCTTCCGCTGGTGCATTACCGCCAGTGGGACTGGTGGCTGGGTGCCCGATCGTCTTCTCGAGAGGATCTCCGAGGGCCGAGCCCGCGTGCGGAGCTCGTACAACACGCGAGAGCTGGCCGCTACGGCGGGAGAGATCCTCGATGTGCTGGAGGAGGACCGGGAGAGCGGGTGGCTGCGGTGCCAGAGCGCGGCGGGAGAGATGGGCTGGGTGCCGGTCACCTCGACCGAGACGGTGGGCGGAGCTCAGCACACCGATTCCTAGGCAGCGGAGGGGTCTGGAGGGCGCACCCCGCCCTCATCTTCCGCATGTTGCACTCGGCCGGCGCTGTTCCAGGGCTCCTGTCCAGCTCGCTGATGCCCCTGTGCCGAGTTCGTGCAGGCAGACCGACTTAACGCCCTGCTTGTCGCACCTGGCAAGGGATCGACGCGCCGGTCAGAGTAGGCGATAGACCTCATAGTGGACCGATCCGGCGACCAGGGCCATCTGCTGAGCGATCTCCGCATAGGCCCGGTCGGTGAGGGTGCGCACCTCGTGCGCCTCATAGCCGTTCAAGTCGTCGTAACTGTACACGAGCCGGACCGTGTTCATGGCACCCGCCAGCCCAAACAGGACCTTAGCCACCGCGTAGCCGTGAGACCGCGCATAGTCCTGGTATCGCTTCACGGCCTCATTGAAGTCGGCGAGCCGCCCCGGCTCGACCCGGCCGCTGACATGCACCTCAACCGCCATTACGACCCTCTCCAGTCTTGAACCGTAGCACCCTGGCACGGGCAACTGCTCCGAACCTAGTGTCTCATCGCGTCTTTGCTCTTGCATCGCCAGACGCCCACGCCGCTCCTTATGGCAGGATGGGCCAAGCGTTCGTGGAAGCCTCACGCAGTTCCTGGCCGGAGCCGCCCAGGGCGAGGGCCACCCTCAACCGAGGACCTGACGGTGCCTGAAGAGGCGCCGCTGACCGGCAGCGGGCTGACAGGGGTGCGGAGGTGCGAGATGCGGGACGAGCAGGCAGAGTCAAAGCGGATTCAAGAGCTGCTGCACCAGGCGATCGAGGCGGCCAATGCCCGGGGACATCAGATGATGGGCCATGCCGCTGCCAGGTCAGCCCATGCCCGCTGCGTGCGGCCGGGCTGCGACGCCGCCATCGTGATCGACCATCCGCCCGAGCAACCAGAGGGGAATCCCACGGTGCTCTTGTCCGTCACCCACCCCTGCCGGGGTCGAGGCAGTCCCTAGCGCTGCGGAGGACCGGACCGGACAGCCGAGCCCTGCGCTTGGTGTGCTCCAGGCACGCTGAGCCTCGACTGGACTGCCGGATCTCACCTGGGCCAGGAGGCGACGGAGGGCGTCTTCGAGTTCTGGAGCCATGAGCAGATTCTGAGCGCGGCGATGGATGGCTGGGTCGTGTCACCCGGCCACTTCAGAAGCGATGAGGGTGAGCCGCCAGGCATCGGCGCCATCGCCATGAGTCTGGAGAAGGCTGACTTCCGGTTCGACCAGGTGTACGACGTCCTCGATTCGCACTGCGGCACTGGGACACTGTTGGACTGGATCCGAGTGAAACTCTGGCGCCCGTGGCTGGGCGGTATGCCCATGGCCGGCATCCATCCCGAGACGCCCGAGAATCTGGACTGGATCTCGGGCGAATGGGTTAATCTTCTGGGCGTCGATCCGGATCCCACTATGGTGGCCACGGCCGACTGGCTCGTTCAGGATGGCACCTTCTGGACCGGTGACGGCCGGGTGCTGGGCGACTGGCGCTGCCCGCAGTTCACGTGCCAGCTGATCATCGCCTACCCGGGTCTGACCGGCGGCATCAAGAGGACGCTCCGCATGCTGGCCAGGGTCTCGGAGCTCTTCGCCGAGCCGAAGTCGGCACTGGTTCTGGTCTGCCTGTCCGGCCAGCCCGTCTTCGGCTCGGGCGAGCTGGAGAAGCTGCATGGGCCCACCTTTGCCAGGGTGGAGTCGGAGCGCTCGGCAGGAGAGGTGGTCACCCTGCGCGCGGACCAGATCCGGGACTGCCTGCGGGCACTCCGCGTCTAGTGGGAGGAGGAGCCGGGAAGCGGCAGACCACCCGTGCAGCCCGCACCACCCATGGCCCAGAGGCGAGCGTCACTCACTGTCTGGTCGCGTCTCCGATGGCCGGGCGGACTTGTACGGATGGCCGATCATCATGCCGTTCGACCGCTCCCAGACCATCGGTCTGGGATTCGGGGCGAGTGTCACGAGCCGCACTTCGGCGGCGGTGATGCAGGCGTCAACGGTGGTGTCCTCGCCCATCCCCGGGTGCACCGGATGGCCGGCCCGGAAGCCGACGACCTGCCACTCCCAGTGGTCGTCTTTGCGCGTGACGGCCGCCAGCCAGTCGTCCCTGATCAGCTGAATCTCGCTGTCGGACGTCTGCATCCACTCACCCTCTTGGGGAGAGAGGGTCGTCTCTTCAGCCGTGGGGAAGCCGCATCCGTCTGTCCGGGTGATCCTTCTCCAAGCTGCCTGTCCGTCCATGTCCGCACCACCACCCTTCCGTTGCCCAGGTCGTAACAAGGCTGCTCGGGGGAGGGAATGAGCGGCGCCCCATGAAGCACACGGAGGCAGGCGCCGGTGAGGAGGGTTAATCCCGGATGCCACCCCCAGATGCACCACTACCGGTCAGCCAGCGAGACGCCAGGCGCCTGGTTGTGGCGTGCCAGCACCTGGACACGCCCCGGCCAAAGGCCGACCAGGCGCAGCTTTTGGCGGTGCTGCGTGCGCTCCGCTTCGTGCAGCTGGATCCGATCAGCGCCGTCGCCCCCAGCCATGAACTGGTGCTGTGGAGCCGGCTGAGACCTGGCGCCCTGCCGCTGCTCGACGACCTCCTCTTTCGGCAAAGGCGGCTCTTCGAGTACTCCTTGGCTGCGGCGGCGATCGTCCTGATGGAGGACTATCCGCTCTACCGCGCCTTCATGGACGCCTTCCCCTCCTACCCGCAGATCACGGCCTGGATGGAAGCCAACCACGCCCTCCGCCAGCACATCCTGGACCGCCTCGCCGACGGCGCCGCACTGCCGACCAGCGCCTTCGAGGATATGGCGGCAGTGGCCTGGCAGTCCAGCGGGTGGACCCGCGGCCGGAATGTGGAGCGCATGCTGCGGTACCTCTGGACGGGCGGCCACCTAATGGTCTCAGGACGCTCCGGTCGGGAGCGGCTGTGGTCCCTGACGGCCCGCTACCTGCCGGAGGGAGCCGTGCGGACGGCTCTTCCCATGGACGAGGCCATCGTGAGGGCAGTTGAGCATGCGCTGAGGGCGCTCGGCGTTGCCCGGGAGCGGGAGATCAGCCGCTACTTCTTCGGCCTCTACCCCAGTTCGGCGCCGCCGCTCGGTCCGGCCCTTGTTCGACTGCGCCGTGAGAAGCGGCTCCTCGAGGTGGCCATCGAGGGCGAGCAGGACGGGGACGTCTCGTATGTCCACGTCGACAGCCTGCCCAGGCTAGAGGCGATCCAGGCCGGCGACTGGCAGGGCCGGACGGCGCTCCTCTCGCCCTTCGACAACCTGGTCATCGACCGCGACCGCCTGCTGCGCCTGTGGGACTTCTCATTCAAGAACGAGATGTACGTGCCCCAGGCCAAGCGCCAGTACGGCTACTACGTGATGCCCATCCTCCACGGGGACGCCCTGATCGGCCGCATCGCGCCGAGGCTCGATCGACGACGCCGGGTGCTCTGCGTGGAGGGCCTCTATCTGGAAGGAGCGGTCCGTCCCACCGCCGAGCTCTGCCAGGCGGTGACGGATGAGGTGAGCGACCTGGCCAGTCTCGTTGGCGCCACGGGCATCGAGTATTGCAGCACCGTGCCGGACGCCTGGCGGGACAGGCTCGCCCGTCTGTAACGGCACCCAATGGGGTGCCGCCGAACTCAAGGAACCGTCAGCCCTTCGCCGGCGGCGGCCTGGGCCAGTGCCTGGTCGAAGGTGGCGAAGCACAGTTCGGGAAGATCCTCATGTAGTGTGATGGCCAGTGCCAGATGCCAGAGGTCAGCACCGCGGAGCGGCCACCGCAGTGAGACGGATCGCACCACCGCCCGTGAGGGTGCTGCACCGAGATATGTCCACGGCCCGAACTGAAGCGCAGACTCGGCGTCGTCGAGGATAGCGCTGGTCACCACCGTTTCCCTCCGGGCGCGGGCAAACACGGCATGCACCTCAGTCCAGGCCAGGCTGGATATGAGGTGCGTGGCAGCACTGCGAGCCAGGGCGCGTGCCCGGTCTGTGTTCGTTTCGTTGAAAAGTGCCGCCACCAGGGCCGAAGAGTCCCAGTAGACGACTCTAGAGTCCACTATCCCGATCCTCCCGCAACCACCGCGATGCCAGACCTGGCGCTAGAGGCACGGTCGGCGGCAGTGGTCGAGGCGAGTGGTTGGGCGGTTCGAGCCAACCGCGATCCTCCAGCTCCTTCAGCCGCTGGACGAGAGGAAGGCGAGCCATCTCTGGCGGTGCCAGGGATGCGACCGGGCGACCGTGGTGGGTGATGGTCCACTGCCCGCCGCGCTGGACGTCTCTGAGAATTTCGCTGAGACGGGCTTTGGCGTCACGGATGCCTATGACTCTATCCACAACTGCGACCCCCCCAAATGTAGTCAGTGTAGTTCTAAATTGCTCGGATGTCACGGGCCGAAGGCCGCGCGCGAACCCAGCCGGGCCCCGTGACCGCGGGCAGCACCTGTAGATCGCCGGTGGCCGCGCCGCCCTTGGCTGCTCACACTTGGGTCACCGGGTGCGGCCACGGGGACTGTCCTACCCGATCTAGGGAGCGAGGACTGGGCGAACGAGATCGGCGGCGCGCTCCTTAACGTGGACAGAGAGCGTGTTTGGGCAGGCCTGCGCCGGAGCGCCGAGAAGACATCCCGAAACGAGAGTCGAGAGGCGGGGTCCTCGGGTGATCGATCTGCCATACGAGCGGATGGTCCGAACAGCGGCCCTCGATTGGCTAAATGTCCAGGACCCAGGCTGGTCTCGGCCGTTTCGTCATGAGGACCTGGCGGCATTCACCTTCCTGGGGCGGAGCATCCCCCTGATGGACCTGCAAAAGGGCATCCGTAAGCCAAGGCACATGGCTGCCGCGCTCTCGATCCGCACCCGCTACACGCCGCCGGGCGAGATGCGGCCGTACGACGACCAGATTGGATCAGAAGGACTCCATCGCTACAAGTATCGAGGCACAGACCCTCAGCACCCGGACAACGTGGCGCTGCGGGTCGCACTCAGGTACGGCCTTCCCCTCATCTGGTTCTACGGCGCCTTGCCGGGCGTCTACGTGGCGATTCGGCCAGTCTGGATCGTCGGCGAGGAGCCGGGTCAGCTTCAGTTCGTCGTGGCGGCCGATGCGGTTGAAAAGCTCGTTCAGCCGGGGGCCGGTACGGACGACGACCAGCGCGCCTACTTTGAGCGGCTGACCAAGCAGCGCATCCACCAGCCGGTGTTCCGGGTCCAGGTGCTGGCCGCCTACCAGCACCAGTGCGCCATCTGCCGGCTGCGCTACGACTCCTTGCTCGACGCCGCCCACATCTTGCCCGATGGGCACCCCCGAGGCACCCCAGAGGTGGTGAACGGTCTGTCGCTGTGCAAGATCCACCACGCCGCCTATGATCAGAACCTGCTCGGCATCCGGCCGGACCTCAAGGTGGAGGTGCGGCGCGACGTGCAGGTGGAGCACGACGGCCCCATGCTCCTGCACGGGCTGCAGGAGATGAATCAAGTCGACTTGTGGGTGCCGCTCTCGCCAGCCGCTCGACCAGATCCCAGCCGCCTGGAGGAGCGCTATGAGCAGTTCCGGCGGGCCGGCTAGCGCGTCTCCGGCCATGGCGCGGACACTTCCAGACTGAGCCGATCTGCCGAGCTCGCCGGCACGGACTCTTGGTCTCAAGCAGTCAGCGGGTCACAAGTGCATGCCGCGGATCGGGGGCCCGCGGATGTGTGGGCGAGCCGGGCAAGGGTTGGCAAGAGCGAGAGTCCCGCCTCGTGCTGGCCGGAGCTACCTGTCGAGACGCTGCACGAGCTGACGGACTGCGGCGACGACCAGACGCGCCCCATCTCTGGCCTTTTCGGCATCGGTAAGTGCGTAGTGTTCGTCAGGAATGAAATCGACGTCTCCGTAAAACGCAAGTTCGCGCTCCTTGCGAAGGCTGGTCGACACGGCTGCCACCATCTCCACCGGAAAGCCCGTCAGTCGGTCTTCGTACTCGCGAAGGAGGGCACTGACATCGTGCACCTTGGGCGGTTCCACACCAACCAGGCGCAGGGCGGCCTTGAGAGTCAGCTCGACGATCTCCTGCGCCTCCTGAACCACGTCGGAGAAGGCCTGGGCGCCCATCAGCGTGTCCAGCGCCAGAAGGCGCGCCTCTGCCTTGCGCAGGTAGCTCTCGGCGAGCGATCTGCCAGTCACAGGCTCCACCTTCCCGGCGTGGCGCTGTCTCCGGCGCGATCCCAGTGCCACGTCTCGCCGGTGCGGATGTAGCGCGCACCCTGCCTGGCAAGACGCTGGCGCCACCCTTCAAGGATCTCCGTCGCCTGCGACGCACCCCACAGCGGGCGGCCCTCCCGGGCGATGTCAAGGAGGAGAGGGAATCCCTCTCCCACCTCCGCAGCGGTGCGCAGGACGAGGGAGAGCCTCGGCAGTTCGGTGCGGCCTGCCTGCCACCGCCTCTCGATGGCGTCTGCGCGGCTTTGTCTTGCCGCCCGCCCGGGCGGAAGGCGCGAGGCAATGCAAAGCAGATCGATGTCAAATTCCTCGTTTGGTGAACGCCGCGCCACTGAGCCGAAGAGGATGACGGCCACGAGGTCTGGTCCCACCTCTGAGAGGGCAGCGCGGCGGCCTCGGCTACCAGTGCCTCAAGTCTCGCCCTCAGCTCGCCTGCCACACGCTCCGCCTCCGATGCTGGCAGATTACCATGTCCCTCTGCCCATTCTCCATGCCGGGAGAGACGGCGTCGGGGCCCCGGGGCGAAGAAGGCGGACAAGCGGGTAGAGGTTCTCCAAACTCTGTCAGCGCGGTTGCCTAACCGCAGCAGGAGGTGCACCGGCCTACAGACAGGTCACCTCCGCCGCCCGGCCGACATCGCCCAGGATCGGCCCTGCCCGCTTGGCGACTTCGACCTGCTCGTGGTGAGGCTCGAGGTGGCGCTGCTACAGCTGGTGGGGAAGGCTGGACGCGAGCAGGGGGCGGCCAAGAACACGCCCCAAAGCATCGACTGAGCGCCCTCTTCCCCGGGCGGTGGTAATCAGGTAAAATTTAGGAAGTTTAACCGTTGCTGCCACGGAGGCGGTTTCTGCCGTGCCAGCGGAGAAGCAGTTGTCAGGGACCGTGCGCAGCCTGGTCCCGGCCCGCATGGACCGGCTGCCATGGAGCCGGTTCCACTGGCTGGTTGTGATCGGGTTGGGCGTGTCGTGGATTCTGGACGGGCTGGAGATCCAGATCGCCTCCAGCGTCAGCCCAGTACTGCAGTTGCATGCAACACTCGGTCTGAGCGCTGCCCAGGTCGGACTGCTCGGAACCGCCTATCTAGGCGGCGAGGTGGTCGGTGCCCTCGGCTTCGGGCGGCTCACGGACTATCTGGGCCGAAAGAAGCTGTTCGTGTGGACGCTCGCCATCTACCTGGTGGCCAGCGGCATCTCGGGACTCTCGCCCACGCTGTGGTTCTTGCTCCTCTTCCGGTTCATCGCAGGGGCGGGCATCGGCGGCGAATACACCGCCATCAACTCTGCCATTGACGAACTGATTCCCTCCTACTACCGAGGTCGGGTCGACATCGCGGTCAACGGCACCTACTGGGCAGGTGCCCTGATCGGATCGGTCGGCAGCCTGTTCTTGCTCAATCCGCACCTATTGCCGGTCGACCTGGGCTGGCGGATCGGCTTCTTCCTGGGACCGGTGATCGGCCTGATCATCATCTACATCCGCCGCTACATCCCGGAAAGTCCGCGCTGGCTGATGGTCCACGGCAAAAACGCCGAGGCGGAGCAGATCGTCGACCGGATCGAGAAAGAGGTGGTGCGCGGCGGCGGAAAGCTCACACCCGTCGCCGACAGCAGTGCCATCGAGGTGACCGGCCGGCCGGCAGTCTCCTATTACCAGATCACGATGACCATGCTTAAGACCTACCCCAGACGCTCGTTCTTGGGATTTTCCATGATGGTGACGCAGTCGTTTTTGTACAACGCCATCTTTTTCTCGTATGCTCTCGTGCTCGCCAATTTCTATCACATTGCGTCTGACCGTATCGGCTACTTCTTTATTCCCTTCGCCATCGGCAACCTGCTGGGACCGCTTTTGCTGGGCGGGCTGTTCGACACGGTGGGCCGGCGCAAGATGATCACGTTCACCTACTGTCTCTCCGGGCTGTTGCTGGCCATCTCGGGTGCACTCTTCGACGCCGGGGCGTTGAGCGCGCTGACCCAGACCGTCTTCTGGTGCGTCATCTTCTTCTTCGCCTCGGCCGGGGCGTCCTCGGCCTATCTCACAGTCAGCGAGATCTTCCCGCTGGAGCTAAGAGGGCAGGCCATCTCCTTCTTCTTCGCCATCGCCCAACTGGTGGGCGGGGTGGGCGCCCCGCTGCTGTTTGCCTCGCTGGTGGGCAAGGGCGCGAACCCCGGCCCCCTCACGCTCGGCTACTACGTCGGTGCCGCAGTCATGGTGGCGGGCGGCGTGGTCGCCTGGTTCTTCGCAGTGAACGCGGAGCGCACATCGCTGGAGGACATCGCCAAGCCGCTGTCGGTAGTGGAGGGGAAGAAGCCGGCCGGACCGAGCCAGGAAGAGGCGCCGGCATGAGCCGGCGAGCATGTTCTAGATGGGACCCCCATCCCGACCAGAGGAGTGAGCGAGCCATGACGAGACCGCTGACCAGGCAGATGGCACTGACCGCCGATCGGAGCCGACTGTGAGCACCGCCGGCTCGCCTGCCCGGAGCGATGGCCGGGTGATCGTGGTCGGTGTGAGCTTGACCAGCGGCTCGCCCACGGCGCTGCGCTGGGCCTTCAGAGAGGCCAGCGCGCGCCATGCCCCGCTCCAGGCGGTGACGGCCTGGCAGCCGCCGATCTCACCACCCGGACCGGTCCCACGGCCATCGGTGTTCCCGCCACTGCTGCCGGCCGAAATTCAGGTCCGCACCGAGGCGGCCTTGGCCCAGGCGGTAGAGCAGGCGCTGGGGACCATAAGCGCCGTGACCTGCATCGCCGTCCGGGGTGGCATCGCTGAGGTGTTGCTGCAGGCGTCAGGCCGAGCCCAGATGCTGGTGATTGGGCCACTGCACCCCAATCTCACTGATACCCTGCTGCAGCGGCGCCGGTTCGGCGAGCTGATGCAGCGGGCTTCTTGTCCGGTGGTGATCATGCCGCCAGCTGAGGTTGAGGCTGGGTAACCCGGCCCGGCAGGATAGGCGGGGCAGACGGGCGGCGGGGAAGCGGCGCTCGTTTTCGCTGGGCGCCGTCGCCACCAGGGACCGGCGGCGATGCAGCCATGCGCCCATCGCGTCGTCAGCCAGGTGACGTCCCAGGGCATGAGGTCACGGCACACACAGCGATCACTTACCATGCCGTCCCGGCGTGGATGGACAGGGCAAGCGGGTGGTGTCAGGTGGCCCGCCTGGGCGCTTCACGGCCTGCACTCGGCATGGGCACCCGGCGGAAGATGGCGTACAGGGTGAGGTCGTAGAGCGCCTTCAGTGTGCCGGCGGCGATGAAGGGCAGACCGAACAGGCCGTGCGCCATGGCCAGGCCGCTGAGAGACGGCGACACTGCGGAGGACACACCGCGCACCGAGGCGGTGAGCCCGGCGGCAGCCGCCTGCTCCTCGGGCTGAACCATGGCCATGGTGTAGGCCTGGCGGGTTGGCACGTCGAGCTGGGAGAGCAGGCTGCGGGCGACCCACAATCCGGCCGCCAGCGGGAAGGTAGGGGCGAAGGCGACCAGTAAGAGCAGCAGATTGGACGGCAGGTGGGTAAAGACCATGGTGTTGAGGAGACCGAAGCGCCTGGCCAGAGGAGCCGCCGCCAGATAGGAGCCGGCCGCCGCCAGGTTGGACAGGAAGAAGAGCGGACCCAGCACGCCGAGGCCGACGCCGAAACGGTTGTGCAAGAGCACCACCACGATGCCCTGCACCACCAGCCCGCCAGCCAGGGCGTCGACGCCAAACAGGGCGGTCAGCCGGGTGACGATCTTGCGGCTGGGGCCAAGCGGCGCCGATCGGACGGCTGAACCGCCTCCTTCCACCGCCGGTGTGAGCCGGGTGTACAAGATGGCAAGAGCCAGCCCGAGCAGGCCATAGAGGATCAGCGCCAACCGCCAGGCCGGTGGCGAGAGGATACCGCCTGTACCGTGGCCGGCGAAGAGACCAGCGGCCAGGGCGCCCAGCGCTGTGCCGACGGCGGCGATCAGGTTGTAGATGGCGTACACCGCAGTGCGCCGGTCGGCGGCCACCACCCGGGCCAGCCCGGCCTGCTCCAGCGGCAGCATGCCGCCGATGTCCTTGCCGGTGGGGCTGAAACTGGCCAGGAGAGCGGCCAGGCCGATCACCCAGGGCGAGAGCGACCATGCCAGCAGGCCGCCGCCGGCCATTATCGCCCCGGCCTGGACCGTGAGCAGCCGCCTGCGCCCGAAGCGGTTGGCACCGAGGCCGAACAGGGCGCTCTGGGCGCCGCCGGAGAGGAGGGCGAGGGCGAACAGGCCGCCGATGGCAGCGGCAGAGAGGCCGCGGGCGGCCAGCGTCAGGCCCAGGCTCACCGAGATGAGACCGAATCCCAGGTTGCGGAGGAAGGTGGCGGTGATGATCGCCCAGACGTCAGGCGGCAGACCCTTCACCGCTCGCTCACGACGGCCGGCCGCCCGTCACCGGGGCAGGCACCGGCATGGCGGCAGGTCGGGCGAGTGAAGGGACTGGGCGCCCAACTGAGTGCCGCCGGCCGGCGAAAGAGCGATGCATGATTAGTGCTGGGACTGGCACCAGGCGTAGAGGGCATCGTAGACGGGCGTCTCGAGGTGGATCTTGGCCTGGTCGTCCTCGCCGTGGATGAGGGCGAAGCCGTGCGCCACCGCTCTCAGCCCGGCCGCCTCCGGGACGATCTGAAGGTCAGCTGCCACGTCCGCACCGTGCACGATCTTGGCCAGTTTGGCCAACGCCGGGTCGCTCAGCTGGTACTTCAGGATGATCGACTCGAAGCTGCAGCGGCCGCTCACATGTCCCAGTTCCACTCCCTCCACGTCGAACGGAATGGCTCCGGTCTGGGCGGCGACGGTTGCCACCTCATCCCGTGCCACGAACAGGAAGGTGGCGTCCTGGTCCACGAAGCGCTTGATCAGCCAGGGGCAGGCGATGCGGTCGACATTGGCGTTCTTGCGGGTCACCCACTGCACGGGCATTCTCCTTTGCATCAGTGATCGGCCCTCTCGCCCAATTTCCAGTCCGGACGCCGACAGCCTGCCACCAAGGGCCAGGGAATCTGCCGGATGGCGACCTGGCGGGGAGGAGGGCGGCGGTGGAGGGCGAAACGGAACCAGGGAACAGATTGACGTTTGCGTCAACGTAAAGCCAAACCACCCCGGCGGCAGCGGGCCTGTTTGGTCAGGAGGTGGAGGAGCCCATGCCAACCCAGCGCACCTACACCATCGGGGAGCTCAGCCGGGAGTTCCGCACCACCACCCGCACCATCCGCTACTACGAGCAGTGCGGGCTACTGGCACCCCAGCGCCAGGGCCGAAGCCGCCTCTACTCGGAGCGCGAGCGGGTCCGGCTGGCCCTGGTCATGCGCGGCCGGCGCCTGGGCTTCGGCCTGGCGGCGATCAAGGAGATGCTCGATCTGTACGAGGTGGACCACAGCCAGCAAGAGCAGCTGGTGCGCACCTTGCAGTACGGCCGGCAGCGGATCGCCCAGCTGGAGCGCCAGCGGCAAGAGATCGAGGACACGCTGCAAGAGCTGAGGGCATACGAACGGCGCCTGTCCGATCTCTTGGAGAGCCTGCTCCGAGCAGCCCCAGAGCCGCAGCCGGAGGTGAGGTCCCGATGAGCGTCCACGATCCTGGGGTGGAGGGCCGCGGTCAGAACTTCTTCGAGTTGGACAGCAGCCTGAAGAGGCTGCTCGCGGCGCGGCTGGAGCAGACGCACTGGCAGCGGGCGCTGCCGCTCCTGCAGCGGATGGGGGAGCTGGCCGGCGGCCAGATCGACCGCCAAGCCGAGTACACCGACCGCCACGGCCGGCCGATCCTGGCCACCTACGACCGCCAGGGCGCGGTCGTGAACACCGTCATCTACAACCCGCTCTACGAGCAGTCGGTGCGAGAGGTCTACGGGCTGGGCATCGTCGGCTGCACCTATGGGCCGGAACGGCTGCCGCACAGCGTGCACTTCGCCCTGCTCTACCTGCTGAGCCAGGCCGACCCCGGACTGGCCTGCCCGGTCACCCTGACCGCCGCCACCGCCTTCGTCCTGGATCGCCACGGCTCCGCCAGCCAGAAGGCAAAGTACCTGCCCGGCCTCACCGTGTGCCAGCCCGGGCCGTTCCTGGACGGTGCGACCTGGGTCACGGAGCGGGCCGGCGGCTCCGACGCCGGGGCGGCCGAGACGGTGGCCGCGCCCGTGCCGGAGGAGGGCCCCGGCCTGTTCCGCCTCAGCGGCGAGAAGTGGTTCGCCAGTAACGCCGACGCTGACCTGGCCCTGGTCACGGCCCGGCCCCCGGGCGCCCCGGGCGGGACCGGCGGCCTGGGCCTCTACCTGCTCAGGCGTCAGCTGGACGGCGGCCAGATCAACCGCTACCGCATCCGGCGGCTCAAGGACAAGCTCGGCACCACCGGCCTCGCCACCGGCGAGATCGAACTGGACGGCGCCCTGGCGGAAGAGGTGAGCGCGCCGCCGGACGGCTTCCCGCACATGCTGGAGGCGCTTGAGTACTCACGGGTGGCCAATGCGGCGGCCTCGGCTGGCATCCACCGCCGGGCGTTCCTGGAGGCATCGATCTATGCCGGCCAGCGCACGGCCTTCGGCGGCCCCCTGGCGCGATACCCGATGATTCAGGAGACGGTGCTGACCATGCTGGCCGAACAGGAGGCATCCTTGCTGCTCGCCTTCGAGGCGGCCGCAGCCCTCGACCAGGTCGCCTTCTACGGGCACGGGGAAGAGGCTGGCTGGCAGCGCCTCCTCACCGCCCTCGCCAAGTACCGGACCGGTGAGGACGCCGTCCGCAACACCAGCCGAGCGATCGAGGTATTGGGCGGAAACGGCTACGTCGAGGACTACGTGAGCGCCCGGCTGTACCGGGAGGCGCAGGTGCTGCCGGTGTGGGAGGGCCCGGCCAATATCCAGGCCCTGGAGGTGTTGCGCCTGATCGGACCCCGCTACCGGGCGGACCAGGTGCTGCTCTCCCGCCTCAGGGGTGCCGCTCAGGCGGCGGCAGAGACGGCTTCCAGCCGAGAGCTGGGCCGCCGGCTCAGCGCTGAGGTTGGGGCGCTGGAGCGGGCGCTGGCCTGGCTAAGCGCCAATCCGGACCAGGGCTATCGCCACGGCCGGCGACTGATGGACTGGATGGCTGACCTCATCGAGACCGCGCTCCTTCTGGAGCGGGCCGAGGCAGAGCTCGGGCGGGGCGATCACCGCAGCCTGATCCTGGCCTGGTGGCTCTTGGCGAGGGGCGCCTCCGGCCTGCCGGGGCGGGGCCTGGGCGCTGACCTCTCCTGGCTTCAATCCGCCTACCAGCCCCTGGTCGATGGCGAACCAGTGCCGGCCGTTATGCTGCCGGAGCTCCCCGAGGAGGTGCAGGTCTGATGGCGGCGATGGCCGACATGCTGGAGCGCAGCGCGCTCAACTACCGGGACCGTGCGGCGGTCCGCCAGGCCGGCGGCGGCCCATCCCTCACCTATGGCCAGCTGTGGCAGGGAAGCCAGGCTGGCGCACGGCAGCTGGCGGCGGCGGGTGTGCGGCCCGGGGAGCGGGTGGCGCTGCTGCTCGGCAACGAGACCGCCTTTGCGCTGGCCTTCTGGTCGGTGCTGACAGCCGGTGCGGTGGCCGTTCCCATCAGCCCGCGGCTTGGCCAAGCCGAACTGCGGTTCATCCTTGCACACAGCGAGGCCAGGGCGCTGGTGGCCTCAGACGGGACCAGAGCGGCGGCCGCCCAGGCGGCGGCGGGCCTCACCGTGACAGTCCTGGCGGCGGCGGAGCTGTCCCGGCCCAAGTCAGCGGCCAGGCGCCGGAAGCTGCCCCGGGTGACGGCCACTCAGTTCGCCGAGATCTTGTACACCTCGGGCACCACCGGCGACCCCAAGGCTGTGGTGATGACCCACGGCGCCTGCCAGGAGACCGCCGCCATGGCCGCCTATCAGTTCGGCTTCCAGGCTGCGGAGCGGGTGCTGATCATGATGCCGCTCACCCACTCCGCGCCGCTCAACCTGTTCCTGGTGGGAGCAGCCTACACCGGTGCCGAGGCGGTGCTGGCCAGCTTCAACCCGCGCCAGCCGGAGGCGCTCCTGGAGGTCGTGCAGGCGGAGAGGGCCCAGTACCTGTTCTGTGCGCCGGTCGCCTACCTGCTGGGACTGAAGGCGGATCCCGGCCGGTACGACCTCGGCAGCATGAAGCGCTGGATCTACGGTGGCGCCCCGATGACCAAAGACCAGGTACAGGCCGTGCGCCGGGCCTACGGCGGCGAATGGATGAGCGTGTACGGGCTGACCGAGAGCGGGCCCAACGGGATGGCGCTGGCTCCCAGCGAGCATGACGGCCACGAGGGCTCCCTGGGCTGGCACCCGACGGTGAATGCGGCGATCCGCCTCGTCGGTGCGGACGGCCAGGACGTGGCTCCCGGAGAGCCGGGGGAGATCATCATGCGCACGCCGAGCGCCATGTCAGGCTATCTGAAGAACGACCGAGCTACCGCAGAGACGCTGATCGACGGCTGGATCCACACTGGTGACATGGCGGTGCGGGACGGCGAGGGCTATTACTGGATGCTCGACCGCAAGAAGGATCTCATCCTGTCCGGCGGCTACAACGTGTTCCCAGGCGAGGTGGAAGACGCCATCCTGGCCCATCCCGCCGTGGCCGAGGTGGCCGTGGTGGGCACGCCGCACCCGGAGTGGGGCGAGACGGTGACGGCAGTGGTGGTGCTGGCGCCAGGCGCCACGCTCACCCTGGCCGAGCTGCGGGCATTTCTGGGCGGGCGCATCGCCAGCCAGAAGCAGCCGAGGCGGCTGGAGACCGTCTCGACCCTGCCCAGGAACCCGACGGGCAAAGTGCTGAAGCACGTACTGCGGAGCCAGTTCCTGCCCTGATCTCTCGGCCACCCTGGCCCCAGCGGACTGCGGGTGCTGCTCGGGCGAGTGAGCTGAGAGGCCCTAGGCCGCCGTCATGGTGGTGACGGCGCCGTGCGGGGGCGCCGACTGACCCTGGCCTGAAGTGGCCCTCAGGCCGAAGATGGAGGCGCCTTCAGGCGAGGCGCGAAATCCATCCATTCTGGGCACGAACCGGAGTTTCGGTGACGGCAGGCCTGGCGCCCTCTCGTGGTGGGTGGTCACGGCGGCAACTCGCTGAAGATCTCCTCCAGGATGAGGTTCACCTTGGGAGTTAGGACACGAGGCGGAATGTAGCGGGTGACGATCTCGAGGGCCGACTCCACCGACGTGAGCCCCAGGTGCGCAATCAGCGCCTCTAGGTCGCGCCTGTCCTCGTCGCGACCGGACAGGGCCTTCATCGCCAAGAGGTAGTCCGGCTCGACGCTGTAGACAGAGATCCCGGCAGCGTGCCAGAGCAGCCGCTGGGGAGGCTGCGTGTAGAAAAACCCCTTCACTCCGTCGTTCAGCCAGTCCGCTGGCAGGTCGAACCGCCGAGCCACCTGTTCGGCGGCGGAACGAACCGCTGCCTGCGGCGCGAAATAGGCGTCGATGTCCTTGGTGACGGGGCGGTTGCCAATCAGGAAGATCATGCTGGCGCCGCCAGCCAGGCAAATCTCAGCGGAGAGACCCTGGGCGGAGAGTACCTCGCCCAGAGCGCTCAGATAGCGGCGGATCTCCTCCTTGGTCATGCTGGATCAGATCCGATCCAGCATGTTCTCGCCGCCAAAGATGTTGCGCCGGCGGAAGGGGCCGGGCGTGGTGGCCAGTACCCAGGGCCGCAGCTTCCAGTAGGGATGCAAGAACCAGGGTTCGGTCAAGAAGAAGCGGTCCTCGCCGACCCAGGGCGGGACCGGGGTCGCTGTCTCCAGGCAAAGTGCCTCTACGGCGGCTGCCAGGTAGCTGGCCCAGCGCACCAGCTCCGGGCTGTCGGTGGCGGCCACTGGTTCGCGCGCCATCAAGAGGCGCTGCTCTGGTGTCGCGCGCCGTCGCCAGTCATCGAGAAAGTCTCCCCGCGCCACGTAGGGCTCCTCGCCCTTGAGCATGCGGTCGAAGGTCTGGCGAGCGCTGAGGGGCTGATATCCCGGTGTCACTGCCCCCACCCTCCCATCGGTGATGCCACCGGGCAACTGTGCGTCGCTGGTGACCGCCGGCGCACCTGGCCCATGTCATGCACTGAATACGATAGGAAACCGGCAAGTCCTATGCTGGGGCCTCGCCAGATGTGCCAGTAGGAGCGGCAGGCAAGAGGGCCGGCGCGGCGACCGATGCGACAGCGCTGAAGGGGAGAACTGTGTCGCAGGTAGGGCACCGTAAAGGGCCAGGGAACAGGCTCAGTGCCAGGTCCTGCCACAACCTGAGGGACCGGTAGGGGGCACGGTCATCGCAGGCAGGTGACAGCCGCCAGCACGTCGCCTGCGGAGCGGCTAGCAGTGCGCAGTGCTGGCGGTGGCGCTCATGGCCGCTTCAGGAACCTCAGATAGAAGGCCCCCCACACCAGGACGATGCCGACGTTCGCCATCAGCCGCGCCCAGAACTGATGCCGGAAGAACAGCACGTCCACGCCGACGATGACAGCGATCCCCGCCAGCACGTAAAGCACGGCAGTCGTCTTTGCGGGCATGATCCATGGCTCCTTGCGTCAGGACGTAGGACCGGAGGCGCCACCGTGGTGTCCGGGGCTCTCCAGCGACGCCTGGCCAGTGTTGCGGCAACGCACGCTCGGCTGTCAACAAATGGAGGAGGCTGGCGGCTTGCCCGTGAACAGCGGTGCCATGCACTGGGCGGGGCCAGCCGAGAGACCGGGCCTGCCCGTGGGCTAGATAGGCATCGAGCGATCAGTTCGGACAGGTTTCATCGTCTGCCCTAGTGGGACGATGCGGCTGGCTGGTGCCGACAGCGGCGTCCAGCCGCATCTGGCCCTGTTCGTGGCTGGCGAGCGGCTGGAGCGCGCAGCGGCTGCAACCCCTCTGCCGGATGGCGCCGACATCTGGGTGATCCGGGCGGTGTCTGGCGGGTAGCGGTATGAGCCGATGGCGCGGTGAGAAGTTCTGACCGTGGATACGGTACGATCTCCTGAAAAGGCGAGGCGGCAGTCTCGCCATGCGGGGGAGGGACCTCTTGTGGCCCGCATCGCCATCAGCTGGCAGGCCGGACGAGAACAGATCGAGCGCTGGACCCGCTATTTTGACGGCGAGGCCCTGGTCAGCGACCTCGGCCCGCTCACAGCGGAGGAGAGACTCCAGACCCTGGCCGACAGCGACGTGCTGTGGAGCTGGAACCCCGGGCGCGAACTCAAAGACGCCGAGTTCTTAGGGCTCAGCCGGCTGCGCCTCCTCCAGCTCATCTCGGCCGGGGCAGACCACGTGCCCTTCGCCAAGCTGGCACCGACCGTGACGGTGGCCAGCAATGTGGGCGCCTACTCGGAGCCGATCGCCGAGCATGCCGTGGCCATGACCTTGGCGCTGGCCAAGCACCTATTGCCCAACCACCGCCGCCTGATGGAGGGCCACTTCAACCAGGCCGCCATGAACCGCTCCCTCCGCCAGGCCACCGTCGGTATCATCGGACTGGGCGGCATCGGCCGGGCCACGGCCGACCTGATGCGAGGGCTGGGTGCCGTGATCTGGGCCATCAACCAAAGCGGCCACACCGATGCCGAGGTGGACTTCATCGGCACCCTGGCTGACCTGGAGCGCGTGCTCAAGGGATCCGACGTGGTGGTGCTGGCCCTGGCCCTGACCAACAGGACGCGACAACTGATCGGCGCCAGGGAGCTCGGCTGGATGAAGGACGACGCCATCCTGATCAACGTGGCCAGGGCGGGCCTGATCGACGAGGCCGCCCTCTACCAGCACCTCAGGGCGCACCCCAGCTTTCAGGCCGGCATCGACGCCTGGTGGGTGGAGCCCTTCTCCAGCGGCGAGTTCAAGCTGTCCCATCCCTACGGCGACCTCCCCAACCTGCTCGGCTCGCCGCACAACGCGCCGATGGTGCCAGGTATCATGCCCCAGGCCACGGAGCGGGCGGCTGAGAACATCCGCCGTTTCCTGCGCGGCGAGGAGCTCAGCGGGGTGGCAGACCGCCAGGACTATCTCTAGGCGAGCCCGACTCCCCGCACTGAACCGGGCGGCTGAGTCCGGCCGGACCGAAGCGGCATAAACCGCCCTGGGCCGGTTCCTGGGACTATTCGCCTAGGCTAGCCGCCGATGTGCGACATCTCAATCTTGGCCAGGGCCGTGGTGTCGGCCGTGCGCAGCTCGGAGTAGCGGTCGGTGCGCCGGCCCCACACGCCCTCGATGAAGGCGGACAGCTCCTGATCGGTGCTGCCGTCCCGGAGCAGGCGGCGCAGGTCGTGGCCCTGGCTTGCGAACAGGCAGGTGTAGAGCTGCCCCTCCGCCGACAGACGGGCCCGGGTGCAGCCACCGCAGAAGGGCTGCGTGACCGAGGCGATCAGGCCGATCTCGCCCTTGCCGTCCAGGTAGCGGTAGCGGCGCGCCACCTCGCCCGGCCGGGTGGGTGCCACCGGCTCCAGCGGCCAGTTGGCGCCGACCGCATCGAGGATCTCGCGCGCACTCACCACGTCGACCAGCTGCCAGCCGTTGGAGTTGCCGACATCCATGTACTCGATGAAGCGGAGCGTGACGCCCGTTCCGCGGAAGTGGGCCGCCATCGGCAGGATGGAGTCCTGGTTGACGCCCCGTTTCACCACCATGTTCACCTTGACCGGCGTGAGGCCGGCCAGCTGGGCGGCCGAGATGGCGGACAGCACCTTCGCCACCGGGAAGCCGACGTCGTTCATGGCCTGGAAGGTGTGGTCGTCCAAGGAGTCCAGGCTGACCGTCACCCGGCCGAGGCCAGCCGCCTTGAGCGCCGCTGCCTTGGCGGGCGTCAGGAGCGAGCCGTTGGTGGTGAGCGCCATGTCCTCGATGCCCGGGATCTCGGCCAGAGAGGCCACCAGCTGCTCCAGGTCCCGCCGGATCAAGGGCTCGCCGCCGGTGAGGCGGAGCTTGCGGGTGCCCAGCGTGGCGAAGACCCGGGCCAGGCGGGTGATCTCCTCGAAGGAGAGGATCTGCTCCCTGGGCAGGAAGTGGTAGGCCTGGCCGAAGACCTCCTTCGGCATGCAGTAGCGGCAGCGGAAGTTGCAGCGGTCGGTGACCGAGATGCGCAGGTCCCTGAGGGCGCGGCCAAGCTGATCGAGACGGCTCACGCCGGCCGGCTCCGTCACCACGCTCGAGCCTCCCTTGGATGCGGACTCCCTACTGATTATAGACTGTTCGGAAGAGCCCTTCCGCCGCACAGGTGGGGACGCGCCAGCGGCAGTCGGCAAGCCAGGTGCTACAATCTCGGCCGGGAGGTGGCGCCCAGTGGCCGGTCGGGCGTGGCTGGCCTACTACCTTGGCCTCGGCGTGCTATTCGCGGCGGACGCCATGCTCCTGGCGGCCGTGATCTGGACCGCCTATCGGCTGGGCGGATCGGCGGTCTGGATCTCCCTGGGCGCCGTGGCCCTGACCGGGCCCGTGATCGTGGCAGGCGTGGGCGGGGCGGGCCTGGCTGCCCGTCATGTCAGGCGGCTGTCGGCGTTCGCCTGGGCCGGCGGCCTGGCCGCCCTGGCCATCGCCGTGGTGGTGGGCGCCCTGGGCGGCTCGATCTGGTGGCTCCTGGCCATGGCGCTGGCCGCCGGAGCGGCCCAGGCCCTCCGCCTGCCGCTCGGCCAGGCCCAGATGATGGAGTCGGCGACCGGCGAGGAGATCGCCCGCCGGGCCACCTTCTATGAGGCGGCGTCCCGGGGCGGGGTGGTGGCGGGGCCGATCGTGGCCGGTGTTCTGTTGGCCCTGGGCGGGCCGGTGGCGGCCTTCTCGGCGGTGGCCCTGGCCTACCTGGCCGGCGGCGCCCTCTGGTCGCTGCTCGCCACGGACCGGCTGGCTGTACCGGACCAGGCCGAGCCCTACGCCCTCGCCCACGGCATCCGGCTGGTGAAGGCTGACGCCTGGCTCCTGCCCGCCCTTAGCGTGCGGGCGGCCGGCAATCTCCTGTGGCCAGCCTTCACCATCGCCCTGCCCCTGTTGGTGGCCCTGAACTGGCACGGCGGCGCTGTCGGCTACGGACTCGCCCGTTCGGTGTGGGGCGGCGGCACCGTGCTCGCCACCTCACTCCTGGTCTGGCTGCCCGTCTCCCGGGAAAGGCGGCAGTGGGCCTTCTTCCTGTGCTGGGTGGGGACCGGGGTCGGCTTCATGCTGATCGGCGCCGCGCCAAGCCTCCTGCTGGGGCTTCTGGCGGTCGGCCTCACCGCCTTGGGCAGCCCGCTCATGCACATCGCGGTCGACAGCCACATCGCCGAGCGCGTGCCGCGCCACTGGCGAGGCGACCTGTATGCCCTGCAGCGGCTGGTGGTGAACGGGGTGCAGACCATCGGCCTATTGGCCCTTGTGCCGGTGGCCGACCTGCTCAACCCCGGCCGCCTGTTGGCTCTCACCGGCGCCGCCATCGTCTTGGTGGCCGTCCTGGGCTGGCGCTGGATGGCAGGCCGGCGCGGCCCCGCCTGGGAGGGAGGCCTCCTGGCCCGCTCCGGGGAAGAGGAGGGCTAGACCCAGGACCCAGCGCGGCTGGGCCTGGCTCACGAGAAGGAGTGACGAGATGGATCCAACGGGCTCCGCACGCCTCGGCGGCTACCGGCTGGCATCGCTCCTGGCCAGCGCCATCGGCATCGGCCGGCCGCCCAGGCCGGGGGCATCCAGGCTGGAGGGGCTGGAGGCGGCCGTCACGGTCGAGCTGGACGCCCGGGCCATGCCCCACCTGGTGGCCGGCTCGGCAAGAGACCTCTTTCGCGCCCAGGGCTTCATGCACGGCCAGGATCGCGGCTTCCAGATGGACCTGGCCCGCCGCTTCGCCGCCGGCAGCCTGGCCGAGCTCGTGGGCGAGGCGGCGCTTCCCTATGACCGCTTCCTGCGCCAGATGGACTTTCGCCGCCACGCCACGGCTGCCCTCGCCATCTTGCCCGAGCAGCACCGGAGCTGGCTCGCAGCGTACGTGGAGGGCGTCAACCAAGCGTGGCAGACGGCCCCTCCTGCCCCGGAGTACCGGCTGCTCCGGCAGCGGCCGAAGCCGTGGCGGGAGGTCGACACCCTCCTTGTCAGCTACCAGCTGGCCTGGACCCTGAACACGGTCTGGCAGACCAAGTGGGCCGTCGACCAGCTGACCGGCCAGCCGGAGGCCCTGGCGCTCCTGTTCGGCCAGGGCCCCCTCCGCGAGACCATTCTGCCCGGCACCGGCCCGGCCCGGAGCCTGGGCTCAGCCGGTGTCGGCTCCAACAACTGGGTGGTGTCCGCCCAGCGCACCAAGACCGGCGGGCCGCTATTGGCCAACGACCCGCACCTCGCCCCCCAGCTGCCCTCCATCTGGTACCAGATGTGGCTGGAGGGCGGCGGCTTTTCGGTGGCGGGAGCCACCCTGGCCGGAGCGCCCGGCGTCATCATCGGCCAGAACCAGTCGATCGGCTGGGGGCTGACAAACGTCAACCCGGACGTCCAGGACCTCTACCGCATCCAGACCGAGGCGGATGGGGAGAGTTACCTGGTGGACGGCGCCGTCCACCGCCTCGGCCGGCGGCAGGAGCATCTGGCCGTGCGCGGCCGCCCAGACGAGACGCTCACCTGCTGGGACTCCATCTGGGGTCCGGTCATCTACGAGGAGCCGGCGGCCAAGGTGGCCTTGGCCTGGACCGCCCTCCAGCCGCTGCCGGTGCTCTCGGCGGTGCTGAAGCTGAATCTGGCCCAGGACTGGACAGCGTGCCAGACCGCCCTTGAGGACTGGTGGGTGCCGGCCCAGAACCTGGTCTACGCCGACCGCTGGGGCCACATCGGCTATGTGCTGGCCGGCCAGCTCCTGGCCAAGCCCGCCGACTGGCCGGTGGGGGTCCTGGACGGCAACAGCCGGCGCCACGCCTGGCCGGGCCGGGTACCGATGGCCGAGACGCCGCGCCTCTTCGACCCGCCCTCCGGGCTGATCGTCACCGCCAATAACCCGGTGGTGGGAGCGGACCACCCGGTCCCGGTGCCAGGCAGCTTCTCAGCCGGAGGCCGCGCCCGGCGCATCCGCCAGCTGCTGGAGGCCAGCGACCGGCACGATGCGGAGAGCTTCGGCCGCATCCAGATGGACGTCCTCTCCGAGCCGATGCTGGCCGTATCGAGGCGGCTGGCCGAAGAGGAGGCGCTGCCCGCGGGTTGGCACGATGCCCTGATCAACTTTGATGGAATGGTGCGGGCGGAGGCGGTGGCACCCACCCTCTGCCATCTGTTCGCCCAGCACGCTGTGCCTGAACCCCTCGGTCAGCTCTTGTCCCGGCCCTTCTTCCCGGCGGTGGAGCCCGGCCCGCCCGATACCCACCCCTTCCCGGAGCGCTGGTGGTCTTTGGCTGGCGAGGAGATGCTGCCCTGGCTACTCGCCCACTGGCCGGCCGACCCGGGCCGGGTGCTCCAGGCGGCCGACCAGGACGGCCGCCGCTGGTTCGGTGCCGACCATTCGAGCTGGCGGTGGGGCGAGGCCCACCAGGCGGTGGCGTTTCACCCTCTGGGAGAGGTGGCGCTGACCCGGCCCCTCTTCGGACGGAGGGCGTTGGCCATGCCAGGCGACGAAGCCACCGTGCTGCAGGCCGCCTTCTCCCTGGACGCATCCCTGCCCTGGCCGAGGCGGGTGCTGGTCATGCCCAGCTACCGGCAGGTGCTGGACCTGGCCGAGCGCTCCCGTTCCACGGCCGTGCACCTGACCGGCCAGTCCGGCCACTGCCGCTCCGCCCACTACGACGACCTGTTTGCTCCCTGGCGGGAGGGCATCCGCTTCCCGCTGGGTCCGGGCATGGCCGTAGCCTCCCGCCTCACACTGCTGCCGGCGGCGGAGCGGTGAGGGGCGCGGCCCGGCTGCACGCTGGGCCCGATCCTGCCGCTGAGGATTGTGTCGGGAGCGCCGGTGTCCCGGATCCAGAGCCCGCGGTGACGAGTGGTGAGGCCGGCAAAGCGGGGCGCTCCTGCCCCGTCTGCCCGGGCGAGGGCCGTGGGGAGTGGGTGAGGAGGTAGCCAGGACGCGGTCAGGGCCGGGAGAACCCCGGCCCTGACGGATTGCTGGTCGGATCTCCGCGCTAGGGCGTGATCGTCCAGTAGTTGGGGAAGTTGAGGGCCTGGATGGTGTTGTAGTTGGAGTAGGCGCCGTGCAGGTAGGTGGCGTTCTCGAAGAAGCCGCCCAGGTTCGGCAGCTGGTCGAAGCTGCCGGTGTAGAGGTCGGGCAGGATGTAGGCGGCCCGGGCGGCGTAGGTGGTCATGCGGGCGTACTCCTGGGCTGGGGAGCCCGGGGCGTAGGTGGCGTTGATGTCGGCGGTGAGCTGGGGGTCAGAGAAGTTGCCCAGGTTGAAGTAGGCGCCGGGGGCGAACAGGGCGCCGCCGGTCGGGTAGTAGTCCGGCTCGTAGTACCAGCCGCTCCACCAGTTCATCACCCAGCTGGCCGCCACGGTGTTGCCGGAGGCGTCGTTGAGCGTGAGTTGGGTGTCGAAGGGCATCGGCACCGGGGTCATCTGGATGCCCTCGGTAGCCCACTGCTGCTGCAGGTAGGTGGCGAAGTTCTGGGCCTCCGGGCTGCCGGTGGAGTAGAAGAACTTGAACTTCAGCTGAACGGGCGTGCCGTTGATGGTCTTGGTCATGACGCCGTTCTGCAGGCTCCAGCCGTCAGAGAGGAGCAGCGCCTTGCCCTTGGCCGGGTCGAAGCTGTAGAGGGTGGGCACGGCCTTGGCGTTGAACACCGAGCTGGTGCCGACCACCGGCATCGGGCTGTACTGCGGCGAACCGTAGCCGCCGCCCATGATCTGGATGAAGGCCTTCTCGTTGATGCCCAGCTGCAGCGCCTGGCGCACCTTCAGGTCCTGGAGGGCGAGGCCCACGCCGCCAGGGGCGGCCGGTGAGAGGTTGATGGCGATGTAGTTGATGGCGAAGGGCGGCGGCGGCACCTCGAACTTGAAGCCGGGGATGTTCTTCTCCGGCAGGTTGTAGCTGCTGATCAGGCCGGCGCTGACCGTGCCCTTCTTGAGGGCGGCGAACTCGGCGGCGGCGGTGGCGAAGTATTGGTAGGTGAGGTGCTTGATCGTGGCCATGTGGCCGTCGTAGGCCGTGTTGGGCACGAACTCCCAGTAGTCCTGGGGCACCATCTTGTAGAACTTGTAGGGGCCGTCCACCACGTTGTAGACGGGGTTGGTGGGCTGGTTCATCACCGTGCTCATCAGCTTCAGGACGTCAGCGGTGGCGGTTGAGACGGAGGCGCCGGCCGGCACGCCGGCCGCCTGCTCCCAGACCGTGGCCGGGAACGGGGCGAGCTGGCCCAGCCCGTTGTGCTCGAACCAGACCGGGTTGACCGGCTTGGTGGTGGTGATGACCACGGTGTCGGGACCGCTGGCGGTGACCGACTGCCAGCCGATGCCGGCGCTGTCACCGGGCTGGCCGATCGGGCCCAGGCCGCCGATGCCGCAGCCGCCGTAGGTCATGGCCGGCGGCGGCGTGGTGGTGGCGCAGGACGCCGCCTCGGTCTCAGCGTCGAAGACGACGTCAGCCGAGGTCACCGGCTGGCCGTTCGACCACTTCCACTTCGGGTTGAGCTGGATGGTGTAGGTGGTGTCGTTGTTGGAGACCGTGATCGAAGACGCCAGGGAGCGGGCGAAGTCGATCACGTTCTGCTGGTTGATGAACACCAGCGGCTTGTACATCAGGAAGTTGTTCTGGCTGTTGTTGGTGCTGTACACGCTGGTGGACAGGACGGGGGAGAAGCCGTTCAGCACCAGGCCCGGCGGCTCGGCCACCACGGCGGTGCTGGACGCAGCCAAGGGATTGGTGGGGGCCTGGGCGGTGGTGGAGCCGCAGCCCGCCACCACGAAGGCCAGAGACGACGCCAGCATGGCGCCCAGGAACCATCGTCGCATGCGCATCCGGAAAGCCACCTCCCAAAAGACCTGGAGACCCGGGTCACGCGAGCCCGGGGACGGTGTCCGACTCCTCCTTTCCGGATCCGACACACCCTCTGCCCGCAGGCGGGCCGAGGTGGATCGTCCGACTAGGGCCGCTGCTCGCCCTATGTGCGAGAGAGTTCTAAGAGAATGCGTTCTCGGCTCGCCAATTCCTGCAACCAGATCGTCACAGAGAGGGAGAACTTGGCCGTGTGGCCTGGGGCCGCCCGGGCCCGGGCAAGTAACTGGGGAGAGGATTGGCCGAACCGGCGGGGAAGCTCCTCCTAAGGGCAGCGGCGCCTGGGGTGTGAGGCCGGGTAGATCGAGGCCTGGCGGTCCCCTCGCCGGAAAGGATGGTCCAGATGGCCAAGGACAGCCACCTCCTCTCCCCGGTCGACGGCAAGCTGAAACTGGACAAGATCGACCCCGCCGAGACCCACGGCCTCAGCGAGGCAGGCGCCAAGGCGACCCTGGCCAAGGACGTCGAGCGCCTGTCCGAGCTGCACGACCTCCTCTACGCCAACCGCCAGCGGGCCCTCCTCATCGTGCTGCAGGGCATGGACTCGGCCGGCAAGGATGGCACCATCCGCCACGTCATGCAGGGGCTCTCTCCCCAGGGCACGGTGGTCAGCCCCTTCAAGCAGCCGACCGCCGAGGAGCTCTCGCACGACTTCCTGTGGCGGGTGCACCAGCGGGTGCCAGCCAAGGGCGGCATCGGCATCTTCAACCGTTCGCACTACGAGGACGTGCTGGTGGTGCGGGTGCACCACCTGATCTCGGACAAGGTGGCCAAGGAGCGGCTTCGGGCCATCCGCCACTTCGAGCGGGAGCTGGACGAGTCGGGCGTGATCGTGCGCAAGTTCTTCCTGCACCTGTCCAGGCAGGAGCAGGCCAGGCGGTTCGAGGAGCGGCGCCAGGACCGGCGGAAGAACTGGAAGATGTCGGCCGCCGATTTCAAGGAGGCCGAACTGTGGGACCAGTACCAGCAGGCCTATGAACAGGCGATCGAGGCCACCAGCACGGCCGAGTGCCCCTGGTACGTGGTGCCCTCGGACCACCGCTGGTACCGCAATCTGGCCGTGGCCAAGGTACTGGTGCACACCCTCCAGGAGCTGGAGATGGACTGGCCGAAGCCGCCAAAGGACGCTCTGGCCGCCGACTGAGGGCTGGGACCCGCTCCGGGGCGCCCAGGGACTCCCGGCGCTCAGGCCGGCAGGTAGCGGCGGTGGAGCCGGCGGCCGAATACCTTGGCGAAGTGGGCGCTGAGGCGGTCCAGGTCGTCGTAGGGGATGGCCGGCGGCTCCGGCATGCCCCGGACGGTGAGGGCGATCTCCTTGGCCGACACGAGGGCGGTGAGCTCCACCTGGGCGGGCAGCGCCCGTTGGAGCAGGGCCTCGGCGTAGGCCACCAGGAGGCCGAGCCGCGCCGCCAGGGCCCCGTCGGCAGGGCCGAGCAGGCGGGCGTAAGGGCGGAGCGACTGGGCCAGACGGTGGGGGCCCTCGTAGCCGGCGGCAGCTGCCAGCACCACCTGTTCGGGGTGGCTGAGACCGAACAGGCGGGCGTGCGTGATCAGGTAGAACGTCTCGGGGTGGCGGTCGTAGAAGTTGACCCGCCGGCCCACCCCGCGGAGGTCCGCGGCGGCGAGGAGGAGGGGCCAGGCGGATTCGGGCAGGAGCGGCGCCAGCGCCCTGGCCAGGGCGCCGGTCAGGGCGGCCAGGGACGGATTCGGCCTCTCTCCGAGCTGAAACAGCAGATTCCGGACGCTGTCCGGCAGGAGCTGGCCCGGCCCCGGCCGGGCGGCGGCCGGCAGCTGCTCGAGCAAAAGGCCCTCGCGCAGCCCGGCGCCGCTGATCACGATCAGCGAGGGCTCGAGCCAGGCCGAGACGGCCCGGGCCAGGGTCAGTGCGCTGAGCACCGTCTCGGCGCGGTGGGCGGCCAGACCGGGGAGGCGGCGGCGCTGGCGGAAGGGCAGCCTGGCCAGGCGCTGGTAGAGGGCGTCGAGGGCGGCCGGCGCCATCTGGTAGTTGTGCAGCGAGGGAAAGGGGTAGGCGCTGGCCCTCTGCTGGATCTTGGCCAGGGAGCGGAAGCTGCCGCCGATCGCCACCAGGGGGAGGCCGGGGCGGGGGTCGGGCACCAGCTTCTGCACGGCCTTGCGGGCCGCCCTCTCCGCCGCCTCGAGCTGGGCGGGCGTGGGCGGGTCGGCCTTGAAGAAGCGGCGGCCCAGGGTCACGGAGCCGAGCGGCAAGCTGATGGCGCGCTCGAGGCTGCGGTCCCTGAAGGTGCTGATCTCAGTGCTGGCACCGCCCAGGTCGATGAGGTGGCCCTCGCCCAGCTCCAGGCTGCCCAGGGCGCCCAGGAAGCCGAGGCGGGCCTCTTCCTCGCCGCCGATGATGCGAAGTGGAATGCCGGACGATCGCTCCAGCGCCCTGGCGAAGTCGGCGCCGTCTGGCGCCGTGCGGAGCGCAGCGGTGCCCACCGCCGCCACGCCGTCCACGCCCAGCTGGCGGGCCCTGGCCGCCCAGGAGCCGAGCAGCCAGGAGGCGGCGCCAAGGAGCGGCGCCAGGGAGCCGTGCCGGGAGAGGCACTCGCCGAGGCGGAGCAGCGCCCGCGCCTCGTCGATCACCCGCCAGCGGCCCTCCTGGTCGGCCTCGACGATCAGCATCCGCACCGAGTTTGAGCCGAGGTCGATCACGGCCTGGCGGCGGAGCTGGCTCACGGCGAGGCCACCCGCCAACGCACGGGGCCGCCGGCGAGCTGGCCCAAGAGGGCCGCCTTCTTGGCCAGCGCCCGATCAAAGCGGCTGGCATCGACGCCGCCGATCACGAGCTCCAGGCCATGGAGCTTCCGCCGCACCGCCACCAGGCTGGCCGCCTGATCGTGCCTCATGTCCAGCCCATCGGCGGTGCGGAGCAGCGCACTCAGCCAGAGCAAGGTCAGGCGCCGGTCCAGGGGCCAGCTCTTCGGTGCCGGCCTGGGTCGGCGGCGGTGATTTCGGACCAGGCGGGCCAGAAGCTGGCGGTCGGCTGGGGGGTAGTCGGCGAGCAGGATGTCGTGGCGGACGATGTATGCGCTGTGGCGGTGGTGGCCGGCCGGGTTCAGCCAGAGCCCGGTGTCGTGGAGCAGGCTGGCATGGACGAGCAGTGTGCGCTCTGGCTCAGCCAGGCCGTGCAGGGGGGTGAGGGCGTCGAATAGGGCTCCGGCCAGAACGGCCACATGACGGACGTGGGCGAGGTCGCTACCGGTTTTGGCGGCGAGGTGGGCCACCTGCTCCGACTGGGCGGCCAATAGCTCCTGGCGCCCCGTCATCCGGCCACCGGTGCCAGCGGGGCCGGCTGGCCGGGCAGGAGGCCGGCGAGGGCGCGGTGGATCTCCCGCTCGGCGGCCTCGGCCCGACCGGCCGTGCCGATCCGGTGGTGCGGCCAGGCGGCCACCTCCTGCTCATAGCATCGAGCCAGGCGGCGCTGGTAGCGCAGGGCCTGCGCCAGGAGCTGATCTGCGGGGGCCGCCGGCCAGCCGGTCTCCCGGGGCTGCAGGAAGCGGCGGTGGCCGAAGAGCCGCTCCAGACGGCGGCGGGCCGGGGCGTGCAGCAACAGCGTGAGGTCGGGCGGCGGCAGGAAGGAGAGGACGCCCAGCGCCCAGTCGCGGTCGATGCCGCGCACCATGGCCCGCACCAGCGGCGTCAGGAGGTAGCGGTCACAGAGCACGACCTGGCCGAGCTCCAGGGCGGGCGCGATCTGGTGGCGGAAGAGGTCAGCCAGGTCGGCGGCATAGAGCAGGAACAGGGTCCGGTCCGAGAGGTCGGCCCGGCCCTGCAGCACCTGCAGCGGCCGCCGCATCAGGTCTGACCCCTTGATCCGGCAGGGCACCACCACCAGGCCCTGGGCACTGAGCCAGGTCTGCACCCGGCCGGCGAGCTCGGTGCAGCCGGCGCCGTCCGCCCCTTCCAGTGCCACCAGCGTGCCCTTCACGACCGGCCTCCGGCCGCCGCGCTCTGGGCGGCCTGGAGCAGGTGCAGGGTCTGTTTGCGGATCTGGAGCTGCTGGCTCCTCAAGCTGGCGGTGCCGTCTACCAGCTGGTAGCCCAGGCGGTCAGCGAAGCCCAGGTAGTGCTCCAGGACCGCCCCCTGGAAGGCGAGGAAGCTGGTCAGGGGGTCGGCGCTGATCGCCAGGTCCATGCCGGCCTCGTAGTAGCCGAAGTGGTTGCGCCCCGCCAGGGCCCGCGCCGCAGCCACCGCCGGCGGCAGGTGGAAGAGGAAGGTGAGATCGGCCGGCCGGGCGTAGGCGTAGAGCGTCTCGGTCCAGGCCGGGTTCAGGCCGCGGGCGCCGTCTCGGGCGAGGGCGGTACCGACGTAGCGGTCACAGAGCACGATCTGGCCGAGCTGGAGCCGGGGCAGGATCTCCCGCTCGTAGCGGTCGGCGAAGTCAGCGGCGTTGAATAGGGCATAGGAAAGACCGAACAGGCGCTTGGTGCGCTTGCCGCTCTGGCTGATCGGATGGACGGCCGGACTGGAGTTCCAGGAGCTGAGGTGGACGGGCAGACCGAGCCGGCCGAGGTGGCGGTAGAGCAACCGGAGCTGCGTGCTCTTGCCGGAGCCGTCGCAGCCCTCGACCGCGATCAGGCAGCCGCCGGGAAACCGAGATTTCTGCTCCGGCACCAGACTGCCACCTCCCCGGGCCTACGGACCACCAGCATGGTCCACGGCAAGCACTCTCCTCATTCTAGCGGAACGGCGCCACCGCCACCGCCTTGGGCCACCAGCGGCGGATGACGGCCCGCTCCGCCGGCCGGCCCAGCTGCCAGAGCATCGGCCAGATGCACTGCCGGCAGGCCGCCACCCGGGCCGGGTCCTCGGAGCCGAGGCCGCGGTGGGCGAGCAGAGCCTGGTAGACGGTGGCCGCCTCTGAGGCCGGCAGGCGGGATACGGCCCAGCGCCCGCCATCCTCCTTGGCTAGAAGATTCCCGTCGGTGAGAAACGACCAGGCGCGGCAGAGGTTCAGGACCTCGTATCCCTCGTGCGGCGGCTCGTCTGCGGCCCAGGCCAGATCGGCCATCACCGCGTCCAAGAAGTGGAGCCGCGGCACCATGGGCACGGTGGCGGCCGCCGGCCGGCCGGACAGCGTCACGCCCCCCTGGCGCAGCATGGTGAGGTGCGCGGCCAGGTCGCGGTCGCGGGCGCCACCGTCCCTGTCCGCACCGGGAGCCGGAGTGCCGCCTTCGATGCGGAGGCGCCAGGCCTCGCTGTAGTGGAAGCGGTATGGCGCCGGATGCTGCCATGGCACCAGATCCCGCTGGGTCAGGACATGCAGCTCCAGGTCGGTCGGACGGCCGGAGAGCTGGAGGCAGAGTTCGGAGAGCACCGGGCGGTCGGGCGCCTGCCAGGCAGACAGCACCGCCACCAGGTCGAGATCGCTGGCCGCGGCCTGCCAGCCGCCCGTGGCCGCTGATCCATGCAGGTAGAGGCCGAGCAGGCGCTGGCCGAAGTGGGCCTGGCAGGCGGTGGTCAGCCGCCGGAGCTGGCG
>JAJZLH010000075.1 GCA_021803575.1 Bacillota bacterium
GCCGCCGTGGTCAGGGTGGTGCTGGCCGGGTGGACGGCAGTGGTCGTGCTGGCACAGGTCGGCACAGTGATCGCATTGTCGATCAAGGTCACAGCTCCGGTGGGGTCTGTCGCTCCGGCCAACACTCGACCGTCGACGCTTGCGCCCTGATCCAGGCTCGCCGAAGTCGCCGCCAGGATCGTTCCCACGAAGGCGGTGGTGGGACCAAGAGTCGCGGAGCTTCCCACCTGCCAGAATACGTTGCAGGCCTGGGCGCCGCCGGTCAGGACGACCGAGCTGGCCGACGCTGTGGTCAAGGTGGAGCCCGCCTGAAAGATGAACACAGCATTGGAGTTACCGTACGCGTCCAGCGTGACGGTCGTGGTCAGATCCAGGCCCGAGGTGTAGTTGTAGACGCCGGGGCCAAACGTTTGACCGTTGAGCAGGCCGCCAGCCACAGTGGTGCTGGTGTCCCCGGCACTGGCTGTACCGGCTGGGGTCACGCTATTGTAGGCGGTGGTCAGATCTGCCATCGCCTGCTGAGCCGTGGCGTCGTTGACGTAAGTCGTGCCATTCACTACGGCCGACGAGAACCCAGTTACTGAGGTTCCAGGGTAGAGTCCTATATTCCCGGTGATCACAGAGGCCCCTGTGTTGGTGATGGTGGCCTGGGCCAGAATGGCGAAGGATCCGGCCGTCCCAAGGCTGACCGCTGCCGGACTGGCCGCGGCCGCCGGCGATCCAGCGAACCCGCCCAAGACGACCATGGCTACGACGGTGCCTGCCGCAATACTCTGCGCCAGCCAGCGCTGCACCCGGCTCGGGTGGCGGAAACGGGTCTTTGCTCTCAAGTCCTTCTTCATTACGGGCGAGCCCCCCTCAGACATCGAGGGTGCCGCCGTCGGATGCACGTTGTGGAAATAGTCCCCAGTGTGCCTGAACACCCTACTCGCCCTGAAGAATACCTAGTTTTACCATCTCTGTCAATAGACATCTTGTCTGTCGCACTGACTCGCAGTTTCCAGCAGTTTCTTTACCACATCTTGGCCCGCTCAATCTGCGCGCCTGCCCCCATGCTGCCGCACCTCTCCCTGGTCCATCAGTAAGACAAGTCTTCCTGACCCGGTTCGCCGGTCACACCAAACCTGTGCGCCGTTCTCTCGACGGTTCCCGCCGCCTCACAACCGGACCTCCCCAGACGCCTCGCTCGGCGGACAGACGCAAGCCCGCTGCCCCTTGCCGCCAGTTGATTGCGTCTTAGTACCGAAAGACGGAATCGAATCCATAGCGAGGGGTTCAGTTCTAGAGTAAGGCGTCTGGACAACCCTGGCGTCGCTGGCCCGAGTTTGAACGGAGTTTTCGCGAGATCCGCACGGGATAAGGGTTAGCGGGCGCGAGAAAATTCGTTGGCACTACAAACCTGCTTCCTGCCCGCTGTCGGCTGGCCCCTTCAGCACCCGCGGCGGCGGCCTGAGACCCACGGCCTGGAAGGCCTCGAAGGCTCTGCCCCCAAGCTGGGACCGGACCTCGTAGCGCCTGTCGCCTTGGATCAGCGTTGCCACCGAAAGGCCTCCCAGGTCACGCATCACAGCGTGGTAGTCGTGCTCGGCAAGAAGCCCGCCGTGCTGCTGCCCCATCGCCTGGCGGAGCGCCATCTCCAGGGCGTAGGCCAGGAAGCAGACCATCACGTGGCCCCGGATCCTGCGGTCTGTGAAGTGGCGGATGGGACGCAGCTCGAGCGGCCCCTTCACCTCCCGGAACACCCGCTCCACCTGATAGAGCTGGCGATAGGCCCGAAAGATCTGCTCGGGGCTGAGCTCGGCGCTGGAGCGGAGCACGTACTTGCCGTCGTAGCGGGCCTTCTTTTTCAGCGCCTCGGCGTCCAGGGCCACCAGTTTGCCTTGCACCCGGACGTAGGGCCGGAAGGAGGTGTTCCGGAGCAGCGCCGATCCAGACGGGTTCTGCTTCAGCACCGCCCTTAGCCGGGTGATGACCTCCTGGCGCCGCTGCTTCTCCCTCTCTGCCTCTTCCCGGTTGTGGCAGACCACGTACCACTCGCCCTCCACCCGCAGCGGCTTGATCCGGATCGGCAGCCCCTCGAGCTCCCGCCAGACCCCGGCCCGGTCCGAGATCGCCCGCTCGGCGGCCCGGGTCATGCGGCAGCCCACCACGTAGGGCAGACCGGCCTCCCTAAGGCCCTTCAGAATCTCCTCCGACACCATGCCGCGGTCGGCGCACAGGATCACCCGACTGATCGAGAAGCGCTCCTCGAGCGACTTCACCAATCGGGTGAAGGCCCTGGCATCGTGCAGGTTGCCGGGGAACACCTCATGGCCGATCGGGATCCCGGCCCCGGTGACCAGGACGCCGATCAATAAGAGCCGGCGGTCGTAGCGGCGCTCTTTGCTCTTGCCATACTGGGCGAGATCGCCTCTGGTCTCGCCCTCCACGTAGGTGTTGGTGGTGTCCACCAGCACCAGGTCCAGCGCCGGGTTGAACAGCCCGCGCGTCTTCTGCCATAAGGTCTGCTCAAGTGCGTCCTTGGTCTCGGCCAGGAGGTCCAGCGCCCGGTACAGGTGGTGCAGGCGAAGGTCCTCCAGGTCCGGGGCGTACACGGACGGCAGCCACTCCTCGAAGGTCCGGAGCTTGGAGAGGGGGTCCATCAGCCGCGCAGCCACCATGGCGAACACCGCCCGGTCCAGCAGCATGTCGGTGCGGTTCGCCCCGCGCAGGAAGGGGCCGACGCCCAGCTCTTCGAACAGGCGGCGGAACACCGGCAAGGCTCCCAGCAGCCGGGATCCCTGGTATCCCTCGTCCTCACGGCTGGGGTCCAGGATCAGGGTACGCTGGGCCAGGGGCGCCATGCTCCGGACCAGCTTGTCGATGTCGGCCGGGTCGAGGAGGTCCTTGCGGCCGAGGTTGGCCACGGTCTTCTGGCGAGGGCCCTTACTGGTGCGGGTGGCCTCCACGATCAGGAGGTACTCGTACCAGCGTCCGTTCTGGTAGACGCGCTTCGTGCGAATGTACATTGCACCTCGGGACTTCTCCACACTGTTCCACTATTCCTGCATGTTCTCCCAGAAGACTTTCTGTAACATTGTCACTACACTTTTCGCCATTTCAGGCCTGTGATTCGAGTCCGCGCCAGATCGCGCGAGGTAGAGCGAGATCCAGCGAGTTGTCCTGGCAGAGACTGGATATCTCGTTCAAACTCGGGGCTGGCATCCGTTCACCACACCAGTTTCCACGATCGCACAAGGCTACCGGACGCGCCTGGCGACGCCCAGGGGTGACGCCAGACGCATCCTAATGGGGTTTCTCTTGCGCCATCCTCACCACTTATATGGCCATGCTCGGTCCCGGAACATTCGCCCCTTTCCCGAGGTTGGAACTGGGCGTCGATTCCAAGGCAAGATACTCCGGCACCCAGCAGACTCTCGACTACATAATGAGGCCTGTGCGCCCAGGGGGCGGTCGCAAGGCATCCTCTGCTGGTACTATCAGTTCATCCTAACCACAGTCGCAAGAGTCTTCTTGACGTCGGGCTTCTCCAACCGCTTCCCAACCTTCTTTCACCACGTAATAGACGAGGGCTAACGCGGCAACGGAGTCAATCCACCACCAGCCGAGTAGCGCCGTCAATGCCACCCCGACTAACAGAATCCATGCCATGTAGGCACAAACGATGCTGCAAGAGCCGTCCGACCGGAGTGCCTGACTACCGATTTCAGCGCCGATGTGCTTCTTCACCCGCGACAAGTACGGCATGATAAGACCAGATGCCATGGCTAATCCCACACCGAGGTAGCTCGCCTCTGCCCCCTGGTGCGTGACCAGTTTCATCAGGGATGCGACCACGATGTAGGCCGCAAGCGACAGGAGCGCGATCCCCACCACCCACGAGGACAGCTGCTCGGCCCGTCGCACGTCGGCAAGCCGGGCCCCTCGCGCCTCCAGGGTCAACCGCCACAGAAGAACCCCGCCCGCGACGAGTTCAATCACGCTGTCCGCCCCGAAAGCGGTCAAGGCTAAGGAATGGGCCATGACCCCTGCACCGATGGCCACCACCGCTTCAATGACCATCCAAGTGATCGAGATCACTTCAATATTGACTCCCTGGCGAACGGACACAGCGCGAGCCGGAGTAGACACGGGCTAGGCACCTCCTTGACGATAGTTCACGCAATCGGCAATGCGTTGCGCATTGTCGGCCACCACCTCGTCGGCCAGCGTCAACAATGCCAGGACTCTCTCGTCGACGATCCGATAATGAACATGTCGCCACTCCTGCCGGTTCGAAACCAATCCGCAATCCTTCAAGCATGCCAAGTGATTGGACACGTTACTGTGGGAACGCCCGATTTCGTCACTTAACATGCTGACCGTCTTTTCGCCTGTGCGCAGTGCATACAGCAAGGCCAAACGTGAGGGGTCGGCCAATCCACGAAAGAACTTCGCGCGAACGGCTAATCCGGGACCCGTGGTAACGCTCATGCCCCCACCTCTTCATATCATCATATTACTAAGCAATGATATGACAGCCACGAGAGAGTGCAACTGTTGCTAGCGAAATGACCCGCTAACCACTTTGCGAGGGACGCGGCGTGCTTGTTGGTACGATACTGCGATGTGACGATGTCGGAATCGGCCTGCGACTGGGGTTCTGGCATCACCGACTTCTACTGGCTGCCCCGCTATCCGTCCGCGTACACCTTCCTGACGACACCGCACCCACGATCCTCGGTTCCTTCTGCTGATGACGTCCTGGTGACACGAACTTCGTCTGCCAAGGGTCTCCAGAGTCAGTTCCCGCCATGCTATCAGGGTTTCGCACCCCCGTACCTCCGTGCTGGCTTCTCCCTTCTGGTGACGCCAGCTCCACCCGTCGTCGAACCTCCACGACGATGAAAAACCCCACACACCGTGCAGGGTTTCAAATTTTGGTGGTGCCGCAGGGCGGAATCGAACCGCCGACACGAGGATTTTCAGTCCTCTGCTCTACCGACTGAGCTACCGCGGCACTGAATTCTGGCGGAGGCGACGGGACTCGAACCCGTGATCTACGCCGTGACAGGGCGTTATGTTAACCAACTACACCACGCCTCCGACTCCGCCATGGTGGGCGAAACAGGGCTCGAACCTGTGACCCCCTCCTTGTAAGGGAGGTGCTCTACCGCTGAGCTATTCGCCCGACACGCCGCCGATTATACCATCCTCCCCAGGCTATGTCACAGCGGCGAGGCAACTCGTTTCGCCCTGGCCGTCGTTTCCCCCTGCCCACGGAGGGCGCGGCCAGGCTTTACCGAATGCTTGGGACGACCGATCGGCCGATCTGGGAGGATGCCATGGCCACCCGCGTCAGCGTCGTGATTCCGGTCTACAACGGCCAGCACACCATTGCCGAGGCCATCGAGTCCGTCTATGGCCAGACCCGCCAGCCCGACGAGGTGCTGGTGGTGAACGACGGCTCGACCGACGGCACCGCCCAGCTGGTGCGCTCCCGTTTCCCCACCGTCCGCCTGATTGAGCAGCCGCAGAGCGGGCCGGCATCCGCGCGCAACACCGGCATCGAGGCCGCCACCGGCGACTGGATCGCCTTCCTGGACGCCGACGACGTCTGGCTTGCCCCCAAGCTGGAGCTGCAACTGGCTGCTGCGGCAGCAGCGGCGGAGGCCGTGATGGTTGGCTCCGGCTGGGCTGCTCCTGGCTCCCAGCCGGCCCAGCCGGCTGGCCGGGCGGCCCTGTTGCTCGACTTCCGGCAGATCCTGCTCGGCTACTTTCTGGGACCGTCCGGCGTCATTGCCGAGCGGCGGGCGCTGGTTGCCGCCGGCGGCTTTCGCCCGGACCGCGAGGGCGTGGAGGACCGCGACCTGTGGTGCCGCCTCGCCCAGCGCGGCCAGGTGCTGTTCTACCCCCAGGCGCTCTGGCTCTATCGGCGCACGCCGGCGAGTTTCTCCCGCGTCCGCCGGCGGGGCTTTGAGGCAGGCCGCCGCCTGATGGCTGAGATGCGGCCCTACGTGCGGGAGCGTTTTGGCGACCGCACCTGGCAGACGGTGCTGGCCGCGGTGGCACTGCGCTACCGCAGCTATTTCCACCAGGACGGCGACGAGGCAGGTGTGGCCGCCTGCACCGAGATGCTGGCCGAGGTGGCGCCTGGCGCCCGCCGCCAGGCCACGCTCCGCCTGGTGCTGCCCTATCTCACGGCCAGGGCCAGGCACCGCCTGACCCATCGGGACGGCTTCTGGTTTGAGCCCCTGCCGCCCGTCTCCGCCTTCGGCCCAGCTAACCCAGGCGGTGGGTGACGCCGAAACCGCCCTTCGGATAGCGCCAGGCGATGTTGTACTCAGGGCAGGCGATCCGGCACGATCCGCACTCGACACAGCCCTCGAAGCGGACGGCCAGCTCCTGGCTGTCCACCTGCCACTCGTAGACGTTGGCTGGACAGAAGGCCTCACAGGGCCTTCCCCACTTGTCGCCGCACTCCAGGCACTTTTGCATGTCCTTGACCACCAGGTGCGACTCCTGATCGGCCTTGAACTTCAAGGTGTAGAGCTTTTGCTCGATGGTTTCCCTGGTCATCCCCGCATCGCCGCCTTCCACATGCCCCACATGTCCCGGGCCATGGTCAGCGGCCGCCGCCTAGCCAGCACCGCCTTGATCAGGCCGCGCTCCTTCTCGTGCTTGGGCACGCCGTCCACCGTCATCAGCGTCTTGGCGGCGCGATTCACCAGTTCGGGATAGATCTCAAAGAAGGCCTGCCGACTGTGCTCCATGAAGGTCGGCATGTTGCGGTACTGCTTCAGGTCCTTCAGGACGAAGCTCGCCTCCAGCCGGCTGCGGTAGCCGCGCAGGGTCTGGGCAGAGAAGTCGCCTTTGGCCTTGGCGGCGATCACGGTCTCCCCCGCCAGCTGCCCCGAGGTCATGGCCAGGTTGGAGCCTTCCCGGTGCAGCACGTTGATCAGCATGGCGGCGTCGCCGGCCAGGAGAAAGCCGTCGCCGTAAACCTCGGGCATGGCGTTGAACCCGCCTTCCGGGATGAGGTGGGCCGTGTACTCGTCCACCTCGCCACCGGCGATCAGGGGGGCGATGGTGGGGTGCTGCTTCAGATCCTCCAGGACGTCGTAGGGCCGGACCCGGCGCTGCTGGAACTCCGACAGGAGGCAGCCCACACCGAGCGAGATGCTGTCCAGATTGGTGTAGAGCCAGCCCTGTCCGACCATGCCGTGGGTGGCGTCGCCCATCAGCTCCATCACCACACCCTGGTTGCCCGACACGCCAAAACGCTCCTGGATGGTCTCGGCCGGCAGCCGGATCACTTCCTTGACAGCGAGCGCCACCTGGTTCGGCAAGAGCTCGCCGCGCAGGCCCATCTCCTTGGCCAGCAGCGAGTTGACGCCGTCTGCGATCACCACCACGTCGGCCAGGAGTTCGCCGTCCGGCGTACCGGTGGTGACGCCGATCACCCGGCCGGCCTTGTCCTTCAGCACATTGGTCACCGGCATCTGGTTGATCAGGAAGGCACCGGCCTCCTCGGCCTTCTTGGCGAACCACTGATCGAACTTGCCGCGCAGCACCGTGAAGGCGTTGTAGGGCTCTTCGCCAAAGGCCGGGTCGCGGTAGCCGACCGTCACCGCCGTGGACCCTGTCATCAGGCTGATCCGCGACTCCACCACCACTCGCTCCAGCGGCGCCTCCAGCCAGAAGTTGGGCACGAGGTCCTCCAGCATCTTGCGGTAGAGGACGCCGCCCATCACATTCTTGGCACCCGGGTAGTCGCCACGCTCGAGCAGCACCACGCTGAGTCCGGCCCGGGCCATGGTCAGGGCAGCGGCCGAACCGGCCGGACCCGCCCCCACCACGATGGCATCAAACTTCTCTGAGTCCGCCATATCCATGCCCCTCTCAGGCTGAGCCGCCGGTCACTCGGTGACGGGTCGGCCGCCCAGCACCAGATGGTGCCCGGATTCAGCCACCACCCGTCCAATCGGCCAGAACTGCACATCCTCTGCTGCGAAGTGGGACTCCAGCTCGGCTGACAGCTCCGGCCGGCAACTGATCAAGAGACCGCCGGAGGTGACGCCGTCGGCGTACACGGCCAGTTCCGACTCACTCAGGGCTTCCACCACGTCCAGGTCCTTCTCGACGTAGCGCACGTTGTCCCAGGTGCCGCTGGGCACCTCCCCGGCCTTGGCCTGGCGGAAGGCGGTCGGGTGGACCGGCACCCGGCTGGCATCGATCTCGAGCGTGACTCCAGACGCCCGCGCCATCTCCAGGGCGTGGCCCAGGAGCCCGAAGCCGGTGACGTCCGTGACCGAGCGGATAGTCCCCACCGACCGCACCGCCTGAGCGGCGGCGCGGTTGAGCTGGGCCATCCAGGCCACCATGCTTGCCTCCACCTGGTGGTCGATCACGCCGTCCTTGGTCGCCTTGGCCAGGATGCCGGTGCCGATCGGCTTGGTCAGGTAGAGCAGGTCTCCGGGCCGGGCGCCCTCCTTGGTCCAGATCTGTCCGGCCGGCACCACGCCGGTCACGGCCAGGCCGTACTTGGGTATCGGGTCGTCGATGGTGTGCCCTCCGACCAGCACGGCACCGGCCTCCCGCACCTTATCCAGGCCGCCGCGCATGATGTCGTGCAAAATGGCCACGGGCAGGTCCTCAATCGGGAAGGCCGCCAGAGCCATGGCGGTGATCGGGGTGCCACCCATGGCGAAGATGTCGGACAGGCTGTTGGCGGCCGCCACCTGGCCATAGGCGTAGGCGTCGTCCACGATCGGCGTGAAGAAGTCCACCGTCTGCACCAGCCAGGTGTCGTCACTGACGGCGTAGACGCCGGCGTCGTCCGTGGCACCGACGATCAGACGCGGGTCGTCAAAGGCCAGGTCAAGCCCAGACAGGATGCCTTGCAGGTCCTCCGGACCCACCTTGCAGCCTCAGCCGCTCTTGTTGGAGAGCGTGGTCAGGCGCACGGCCTCGCGCATCCCTCAGGCCTCCTTGCTGAGAAGACTCCTCGCCAGAATATCGGCCACCTCGGCCAAGCGGGTCTCGGGCAGGGTTCTGACATCCACGACGATCATGCCATCTTCGACCTGCACCAGCAACGCGACCCGGCCCTGGCGCAGGCGGGCCTGGACCCGCGACGCTGACTGGGGCGAGGGGTCGATCGCCACCGCCCACCCGGTCAGTTCGACACCGGGCAGGCTGCCGCCGCCGGCCACGCCGCCCTTGGGCACCAGGGAGGCCGTCACACCGCGCACCTTGAGCAGGCGACCCAGCCGCTGGGCGAGCGCCCTCAGCCGGGCAGGGTCGGCCTCCAGCATCCGCCGCACCGGCAGGGCGTCCGGCTCGACCAGAGACTGCCACAGCGTGGCCCTCAGGGCAGCCACCGCCATCTTGTCCGGCCTCAGGGCCCGGTAGAGGGCATGGCGCTTCAGGCGCTCGATGACGTCGCGGCGCCCGATCGCCACGCCAGCCTGGGGGCCGCCCAACAGCTTGTCTCCGGAGAAGGTGACGACGTCCGCACCCTGGCGAAGGCGCGATGCCACCTCGGGCTCTCCCGGCACCGGCAAGAGGCTGCCGGAGCCCAGATCGTCGATCATCAGGAGCCGGTGGGAGTGGGCTAGCTCAGCCAGGGCTACGGGATCGGCCTGCTCGGTGAAGCCGCGCATCTCGAAGTTGGATGGATGCACCCGCATCAACGCCGCCGTCTCGGGGCCGATCGCCCGTTCGTAGTCGGCAAGGCGGGTGCGGTTGGTGGTGCCGACTTCGACCAGGCGCGCCCCCGAGGCAGCCATGATGTCCGGCACCCGGAAGGAGCCGCCGATCTCCACCAGTTCGCCTCGGGAGATCACCACCTCTCGCCCCTGGGCCAGGGCGGTGAGGGCCAGAAAAACGGCGCCGGCGTTGTTGTTGACCACGACTGCCGCCTCAGCGCCGGTCACCAGCGTGATGAGGTGCCCCAGGTGGTCCTGACGGCTGGCCCGCTCTCCGCTGGCCAGGTCGAACTCCAGGTCGCTGTAGCCCTGGGCGGCCTGGGCGGCCATCCGGGTGGCCAGTTCCGAAAGCGGCGCCCGGCCGAGATTGGTGTGGATGATGACGCCGGTGCCGTTCAACACCTCGCGGAGGCCGGGCCCGGTGGCATCGGCGAGGGCCCGGACCTCTACCGCCAGCTGCGCTTCTCCCTCCGGCCGTCCGCCCAGAGTGAGCCTCTGCCTCTCCTTGGCCAGCACCCGTTCGATCAGGTCGACCCACAGCCGGTTGGCCGGCAGACCGGTCAGAGTCAACAGCCGGCTCACGGACGGCAGCCGCCGCCTCGGATCCTCAGGCACCGTCATCGCCTCCGCTCGGCCCGTGAGGGCCGTAGCGCTCCTCGAGCACCCGGCGGGACATGGAGATGAAGACCAGTTGCATCTTGTCGGGACTCCCCTCTCGCCTGGCGCCCTGGGGGTGATAGATCAGCATCAGCCAGTTGCGGTAGGTCTTGGCCCACCAGCCACCCAGGTCCTGGGCCACCGGACTGACCGTAAAGCCGAGGCTGGAGGCGGGCCGGCCCAGAATGGTGGTGCCGATGAAGACCTCGATGTCTCGCCAGGCGGGCTCTGTCTCCAACCGACCCGCCAATAGCGCCAGCGAGTGACGGAGCGCCCTAAGACCCCGGATCGCACCGGTCTGGCTGAGCATGGTGTTCTTGAGGTGGATCTCCCCGTAGACCGTACCGGGGGCGAGGGTGGTGCCGTCGGACAAGACGATGGGCGCTTTGAGCACCCCGCGCTGCAGGCGGAAGATGGACTCGGCACCCAGGTCGTCCACATGATAGATGCGGTCATAGAGCGCCTCCCAGAGATCCCAGATCCGCATCCGCAGGGGCACGGTGGCGCGCCCGCCCTTGACCAGCTCGTCGACCGTGACCAGCGCCATACCTCTGGCCCGCAGCGCCGGAAGTGCCGTCTGGAGCGCCTCCAGGGTGCGGTGTCGGCCGTCGCCGCCCGCATCGTGCAAGAGCACGATGTCTCCGGGCCTGGCTGCCGCGATGCGCGCCGAAATGTCGGCAGGCGTGTCCTTCTGCCGCCAGTCGAAGGCGTTGACCGACCACAGCACGATCCGATGGTCGAGCCGGGCGGCCGCCGGCCACAGGGCCAGGTTGAACTGGCCCCACGGCGGGCGGAGCAGGTACGGCCGCTCCAGGGTGTGGCTGGCCAGCACGGCGGATGCCTGCTCAAACTGGCGCAAGGTAGCCACCGGACCCGTCCACCAGAGGACGGGGTGCGTCTCCGAATGGCTGGCCACCTGGTGGCCGCCGGCTTGCACCTGCCGCACCAGGTCCGGGTAGCGCTCGGCGCTGCGCCCGACCATGAAGAAGGTGGCCCTGGCATCCGCCTTGGCGAGCAGGTCCAGCAGCTCGGGCGTGAGCGGACCCGGGCCGTCGTCGAAGGTGAGCGCGACCTCCTGGCGCTCCGTCTTCACCTGGCGGATGGCACCGACGCCCAGGTAGTGGCCGAGCAGCTCTGGGACAGCGGCATAGGCGAGGGCGATGGCCACCAGCCACTCCAGCCAGCCAAAAACGCTCATAGGTCCTCCACCATGCGCAGCCGCTCCAGGGGGTAGAGGGCGTAAAAGACGGCCATGGCGGCCAGAATCACTGCTGCCAGCAAGAACGGCCCCTCCGGTTTCAGAATGCCCCAGGCGGCCGCCCCCAGCACCGGACCCACGGTCAGTCCGAGCCCCTCCACGGTCATGAACACGCCCCACAGCGCGGCCTCGGCACTGGGGTGCACGGTGCTGGCCAACAGGGTATTCCAGGCTGGCAGGATGAGGGCGAAGCCGATGCCCATCAGGGCTGCCAGGAGGGCCGCCGGCCAGAACTGACGGGTCTCGCCCAGCAGGACCAGACCGATCGCCGCCATGGCGAAGCCGGCCACCAGCGGACGGCGCACACCCGACTTATCAGCGATCCGCCCCAATGGCACCATCAGCACCACCGCCAGACCGCCGCCCACCGCCAGCAGCTCGCCGTAGCGGAAGCCGATCAGGCCGAGCACATTGTGCAAGAAGAGATTGATCACCGGTAAGAGCACGCCGACCGTCATGCTCTGGGCGAACATGCCTGGGAAGAGCACCGACACCTTGCCGACCCGCCGCCACAGCTTCCAGCTGGGAAGCGGCACGCCGGCATGGGCGGCCCGAGCCGGCAGCAGCAGGGCCATCAGGAAGGCCAGCGCCTGGACGGCCAGCACGATCATCAAGCCGGTCTTGAGGTGGGCCGGCAAGAGGAAGTTCATCAACACTGGACCAACGCCGATGGCGATGATCCAGATGGCAAAGACACCCCCGATCACCGAGCCGCGCCGCTCCTCGCGGCCCCGGGTGGCGGTCGTGATCACCGACGGCCAAAGCGGCGAGGTGCCAACTCCATAGACGGCGAGAAACAGCCAGAGCGGTGCGGTGGGCCCAGCCCGGCTGACCATGAACAGGGCGAGCAGGGACAGCGCCGCGCCCATGCCGGTGACGGCGCGGGCTCCGAAGCGATCGACCAGCCAGCCGGACGGGGAGCGGCCGAGGGTGTCCATCAGGTAGTGGGCCGAGATGGCAAAGGCGGCGATGGAGAGCGGCAGCCCGAACTCGACGGTCACCAGGTCGGGCAGCAGGCTGACCAGAACGGTGGCGCGCACGAACTCGGAGAGGAACAAGAGCAGGACGGGAAGGGCTAGAAGTATCTTGCCAGCAGGTCCTGAACGATCATCTGGGCTGCCCTCGGCCGACCCGCCCGCAGGGCTGCCTGGCGCATGCCCTGCTGCCGGTCCGGTTCGGAGAAGAAGCGGTGGAGGCCCGCTACCAGTTCGTCTACCGTTGTCGCCCAAAAACCGGCCCCCTCGTCTACAACCAGACGCACGTTCGCCATCTCCTGGCCGGGAATCGGTCGGAAGATGGCCATCGGCAAACCGGAGGCCATCGCCTCGGAGGTGGTGAGTCCCCCCGCCTTGCTGACCAGGATGTCGGCGATCCGCATCACGTCCCAGGTTTCCTGGAGATAGGCCTGGACTAGCAGTCGATTCGGTGCGCGGCCCGCCACCTCCTTGAGGGCCTGGCCCAGAGCCTGGTCGTGGCCGGTCAGGGCCAGGTAGGTGACGGCCGGGCCCCGCTCCACCACCTGGGCGATCACCTCGGCGAAGCCGCCGATCATGCCGTACGCCCCGGCCATCAGGACGACGACTGGCCCGTCGCCGACACCCAGCCGCTGGCGCACCGCCGGCACATCGACCGGATCGGCGAAGGCGGGGTGAACAGGGATGCCGCTGGCCACAATCTTGTCTGGGCTGACGCCCCGCGCCACCATGCCCTGGCGCACCGCCTCCGAGCCCACATAGTAGCGGTCGACGGCCGGGTGCATCCACTGGCTGTGCACCGTGTGGTCCGTCACCACGGCCACGTTCGGGGTGTTTAGACGGCCGCTGAGGCGCAGGCTGGAGATGACGCCGGCCGGGGTCGGGAAGGTGTTGACCAGCACCTGCGGGTGGTCTGTCAGGATGCGCCGCAATAGGCTCTCCCGCCCCAGGCTGTTCAAAAAGCGCTGGGCCGGCGAATCCGGCCTGACCTGACTGGTGCCCTGGTAGAAGGTGTTCCAGACCGCTGGCAGGTGGCGGACGCTCAGCACGTAGATGCTGCGGATCAGGTTGTTCATGGTCGGGCTGAGGTGCTCGAAGAAATCGATCTCGCTGGTGGCGACAGCCGGCGCCAGGCGCACGAAGGCCTCTGCCAGCGCCTGGGCCGCCCGCTGGTGGCCTGCGCCCATGGTGGCGGACAGGAACAGCACCCGGCCGGCCTTCCCCGCTGCTTGCATGCTGCGAGCTTCCCCAGGCGTCCACACCGGTCCTGCCACTTCGCCCCTCCCCTCCGGCGACGAGCTGTGTGCACTTTGCCTATAATGGGCCTGTCGCGCAATCGATGGGGAGGGTTCGAGCTGCAGAAGCTGGTCTGGCGCCTGGGCATGGTGGCCCTACTGACCGTGGCCCTGGGGTCGTTTCTTCCTCGCCAGGCTCAGGCCGCCGCCCCGCCCAGCCGCCATGTGATCGTGCTCCTGGTCAACGACACGTCCATCCAGAACTGGGCCTTCACCAACCTGCCCGTGCTGCATCAGCTGGCAGATCAGGGCGGTGTCGGACTGATGAACTCCAACACCTCCGGCCCGAGCGTCCCTCCCAATGGTCTGCTCACCATGGCCACCAGCGCCCACATGAAGACCGCCGGGCCCGAACTCAGCCTGGACGCCAGCGGCACCTATCACGGATTGCCCGTGTCCAGCCTCTATCTGGCCGAGTTCGGCCGGCTGCCGCCCCCGGGCGCCGTCGTCTCCCTGGACGCCGGTCAGAATCTGGCGCTGAACGCCGCCAACCCATACAGCTTCACCATGGGGGCGCTGGCCCAGGAGATCATGGCGGCCGGCGGTACCACCGCCGTGTTCGGGAACGAGGACCAGCCGTTTTCCCTCAACTCCGACCACTGGGTGTTCGATCGCTCCGGCGCCCTCGTCGCCGAGAACGCCCAGGGCATCGCCACCCGGGGCAATGTCGGCGACAACCTGCTCATGCCGTACACCGGCGCCCCCTTCGGCGTGGCCCTCAACAATCAGCTCCTGTTGCAAGACGTGCTGGCGGCCTATCCCCATACCACGATGACCGTGGTGGACTACGGCGACACGGTGAGGGCCAACCTGTGGCGCCACTTCGCCGTGTCCTCGGCCGTCGCCAATGCCGCCACCGCCTTCTCCCTCCACCACTTCGATAGCTTCCTCGGCCAGCTCTTGCCCCACGTGAACCGCCAGAACACGATGATCATCGTGGTCTCGGCGGCACCCTCCGACCTGGCCGTCACGGAGCACGAGTCGCTGACGCCCCTCTTGGTGGTGGCGCCCGGCTATCAGCCCGGCGTCCTCTCCTCCGGCACCACGCACCGCTACGGCATCGTCAGCAACATCGACGTGGCACCGACCATCCTGGCGTTCTTGCACGTGCCGGTTCCCACCGACTTCTTCGGCCGCCCCACCTTCTCTCTGCCCGCCACCCACACGCTCAGCTTCCTCTCCCAGCTGGGCAGCCGCCTGGCCTTTCAGTCCTTCCAGCGGCTGCCGGTGCTGAAGACCCTGGTCTACTACATCGTGATCGTCTTTCTGGCGGCCATCCTCTACGTCCTATTCAGCCGCCGCACCCGGCCCCGCCTGAAGGCCTTGCTCAGCGCCACCATGGTCTCCGTGCTCTACCTGCCGCTGGCCATTCTCTTGGCGCCCCTGGCCAGCCCGATGTCGGTTGACGCCAGCTTCGCCGCCATCATCGGCTTCACTTTAGTGGCCACCCTGGCCACGGTCTACCTGTCCCGAAACGTCCTCGACCGCATCCTGGTGCCATGCATCCTGACCTCCATCGTGCTCCTGATCGACCTTTTGACCGGCGCCCACCTGATCAAGAACTCGGCGCTCGGCTACGATCCGCAGATCGGCGCCCGCTACTACGGCATCGGCAACGAGTACATGGGAGCCTGGATCGGCGCCGCCTCGATGGGCCTCACCGCCCTCTTGGACCGCGGCCGGCGCCGCTGGCTGATTCCGGTCGCCATCGTCTTCTTCCTGGCCATCATCGCCGTGATGGTCACACCTGACCTCGGCACCAAGGCTGGCGGCGCCATCACCGCCACAGCCGCCTTCGGCATCCTGGTCCTGCTCCTCACCGGCCGCCGGGTCGGTCTCAAGGAAGTGGCCGTGATCGGCGGCGCCATCATCGTGCTCCTATTGGCACTGGTCATTGGCGACATCACCCTGCACAGCGCGGCCAGCCGCACCGACATCGGGCGGGCCGGGCTGCTCATTGCCTCGGGCGGCCCGCAGCAGGCCTTCTTCATCATCGTCCGCAAGCTGGCCACCGATATGTCGCTGATCCAGGGCAGCTACTGGACGCTCCTCTTCCTTGTCGCCCTCGCCATCCTGGTCACCGTGCTGACCGTCCTGGTCGGCACCTCGCGCCAGTTCCAGGCCCGGTACAAGTATCTGGGCTACGGCTTTGTGGGTGCGATCGTCGGCTCAGGCGTGGGGCTCGTCTTCAACGACACCGGTGTCATCGCCGCCACCACCTGCATCATCTACCCGATCGCCACCGTGCTGATGCTGGACCTGATGCAACCGCCGCTGACGCTCCGGCTGACGCCCAGCGCCGAGGTGAGCCCCGAACGGACTGAGGAGGCCTAGCGGTCGGTGCCGGCTTGAGGCGGCCAGAGGCGTAGACCCAATTTCTCGTCCCAGCTTCTGGTCAGGGGCGGGCCGTGCTGGACACTGATCCGGTACTCGCCGGTGTACACCTCGCAACCGGTCAGCACGTGGCCACCGATGGTCGTGCCATCGGCGCGCCCGGCCACCAGGTGCAGGTGGGCGAAGGGCTGGCCGTCAGCCAGGGAGAGGTTCCCAGTCAGGCTCAGGATCTCGAGAGGCTCATCGAAGCTCAGCGGCTGGTAGCGCCGCTGCCTCTGGTCAAAGAAGGCGATCTGGCATTTGGTCAGGGCACCGATCGCACTCACCCAGGCCGTCTCGACCTGATGCCGGCTCGCCCACTCCTGAAAGAAGGCGAGCAGGTCGGCGCCGGTCGGTATCCGCCCCATGTCGACCGCCAGCGCTTGGGCATCCTCGGCCCGGGCTGCCTGGGCCGTGGGGACCTCGGCGCGAAGCTGGCGCTGAATGTGCGCGGCGTCCTGGAGCGGGCGGCTGCACTGCTGGCCGCGGCAGACCACCACACCGGGAGCCATGGCGTCGGCACGGAGCACCGCACCGGGCGGCAGTGCGCTGAGCACAGCCGCCAGTCCATCCCGGGGCAGATCCTTGGGCAGGCTGACGACGCAGGGCCGCACCTGGTCGATCACCAGCATGCGGCCGTACGCCGCCGCCAGCAGACTCTGGCCGGCGGCCGCCGAGGCGGCCGCCTTGAGCGCCGCCTGCCAGGCGCCAGCCAGGGTGGGGTCTGGGCGGATGTCATCCAGCCAGGCCATCAGCTGGCCGGCCCAGGCGTTGACGGCGAGCGGGTACTCAAGGTGACGCAGCCGTCCCAGGCCAAACTCCGGTAGTTCGGGAAAACCATCGGCACTGAGCGAGCGGAGCAGCAGGTCTGCACACTCGTCCCCGACAGTGCCCAGATCGGAGCCGGGTGTCACGGCACCGAGGAAGAGGGCGGTGAGACCGACCTGTGCCACATCCGCGCTGAGATTGGAAAGCGCTCCCGGTTGATCGGTGTGCCGCAGTATGCCAGCGCCGAGGCAGCGGGCGAGCATGGTGCGGAAGGCCGTCTCTCCGGCTTCGGCCCACTGGGGGCGGTCCAGGATCACTCCGGCCGCCACCAGCGCCCTGGTGGCCCTGGCGACCCAGCCGGCATAGACGGTGCGGTCCACCAGGGGCGGGGTCCCTTGGCGCCTTGCTGTGAGGTCCCCTGCGTAGTAGGCCTGGTCGGCGTCCTGGCTGCCGCCGAGGCAGCTGCCGTCGTAGAGGACCCGGACCATGTAGTCGGCGGTGCCGGCGGTGGCCTCCCGTACCGTCTTTGGCACGTCGTCACCGAGGCCAAGCAGCACCTCCAACATGGCCGCCTGATCGTCCAGCATCTTCTCATAGTGTGGCTGGGACCAGTCCTGGGTGGTGCTGTAGCGGAAGAAGCCACCCTCCACCGGGTCGTAGAGCCCATCCTCCACCATCCTGGTCACGCTCTCCAGCACCATCGGCCTGGCCTCCACGTGGCCTCCGAGCCCTGCCAGGTCCAGGAGGAAGGCCAGGACATCGGTGAGGGGAAACTTCGGCGCATGGCCAAATCCGCCGTGGCGCCGGTCATAGGCCCCGGCAATCTCCTCGTAGAGCTGATCAATGTGGCGGCGGTCCGGACTCCTCTTGGGTCTGGGCACAGCGGGCGGTGCGGGCTGGGCGGGCCTTGCCCGCTGCAGGTAGGAGACCACCTGGCGGATCGTCGCTGCCATCTCCGCGGGCGGCAGATAGGTGGCACCGGTCAAGAGCTCGCCGTCGGCGTCGAGGAAGGCCGTGGTCGGCCAGCCGCCCATGTTGTAGCGATGGTCGACATCCGGCCTCTGATCCGCATCGACCCGGATCGGCACCAAGTGCTCACGGATCAGCTCCATCACGGTGGGGTCCGAATAGGTCGTCTCATCCATCACGTGGCACCAGTGGCACCACACCGCCGACACCGACAGCAGCACAGGGCGGCCATCGGCGCCGGCCTCGGCGAACGCCTCCGCTCCCCACTCTCGCCAGGCGATCTGGTCGGCCCGGTTCGGCCTTGGCGAAAATCGGTGGCTCACCCTGCCGCCCCCCTTCCCTGTTAGACGCTACAATAAACCCACGCTGGGGGGTGCACCATGCGCTGTCGAGTTCTCCTCTTCGCCCAGGCCGCTGAGCTGGCCGGTCAGGCCGAGCTGGCTGTGGACCTGGTGGAGGGCACCACACTGGCCCAGATTCGCGATCTGCTGTGCGAGCGCTACGGCGCCGTCTTCTCCCGCTTCGGCCTGGCTGTGAATCAGACCTGGGCCTCCGATCAGACCCCGCTCATGGACGGCGACGAGGTGGCGGTGTTGCCACCGGTCTCAGGAGGTGCCCCGCTCCTCACCGAAGAGCCGCTGGACGTCGGCGCCCTGATCCGGGAGGTATCCCGCCCCGGTGCCGGTGCCGTGGCCGTGTTCATCGGCGTGGTGCGCGATCAGTTCCAGGGCACGCCATCGGCTGCAGTGCGCTACCACGCGTACGGGCCTATGGCCGAGAAGGTCCTGACAGAAATCCTCCGGGCCAAAGCGGCAGCCGCGCCGGAACTGCGCCTGGCTGCCCGCCACCGCACCGGCCAGCTGGCGGTCGGCGAGGCCTCGCTGGTGGTGGCGGTCTCCTCGCCGCATCGGCAGGCGGCCTTCGCCGCCTGCCGTGAGGTGGTGGAGGAGATCAAGGTACGCCTGCCAGTGTGGAAGCAGGAACTGCGGGCCGACGGTGCCGTCTGGCACGAGGACGGCCAGCTGCCAGACCCGGTCTGAAGCGGCGGGCTCCCGACGGCCGGCCCCGGTCAGCTAGGGTCTCCGCTCAGCCTCTCGATCAACGACTGGATCAGCCCGGGCAGCACCGAGAAGGTGTAACCCCTCTCCACCCGCTCGTCCCGGCGATGGGCGCCGTCGCCGCAGGGGCCGGCCAGGAGCACGTCTCCCGCTGGCAGATCCGGCTCGGGCAGATGGCGCCCGGCGAGCTGCGGCAAATAGGCGTCCGCTCCGGCCGCCGCCCCGTCTGCCGAGGCGACCATGAAGCTGAGATCCGAGATGAAGGGGAAGTGGCCCAGAGCCTCGATGGGACGGCCCTCAGCCTCAATTCCCCTAAGCCGCGCCCTTAGGCCAGCGCTGCTTCTGACCCTGGGAATCGGCGGCGCCGCCAGGTACACCACCACAGTCGGGGTGCGGACGAGGCGGCCGACCAGGTGCTCCACCAACCGGCGGGCCACCGTATGCGGCGGGCCGCCGGCCAGGCGGGCGGCCAGGCGGCGAACCGACGCCTGGGCAGCTGGGTCGGCAACCGCCCACAGCTCTGGCCAGCTGAAGACCGGCAGTGGCCAGCCCTGGCTCAAGCCCGCCAGCGGCTCGGCTAGACTGCCGACCAGCTCCCGGATCTCTCGAACCATCCTCTCCAGGCGCTCCACCGGAGCGGTGTGGACCTGAAGCAGATTGTAGAGGGCGTGGGCCGAGAGCGCCGTCTGTACATCGTATCGGCGCTTGTGGTCGGACTGGGCGAGCGTAACCACGACGGGCGCCCGCTCGCCATCTGGCGCCTCGTCGGCCAGGGCAATCCGGTAGGTGAGCCGGCCGGTGATCTCGGCCAGGACCCGGTTGGGGTCCAGTCCGGCCTCCGGCTCGCCGGCGTGAGATGGCAGCCCGAACACCGACACGCCGAGCAGAAGCTTGCCAACGCTGCCTGTATAGATGCGCCGATGCTGGCCAGGCCGGATGCTGGCCGTGAAGTCGGTCTTGATCACGCCGGCCAGACGAAGGTGACGCTCGGCCAGGTAGCGGCCCAGCCATGGGCCGAGCGTGCGGGCGCCAAGCGAGCTGGCCTCTTCGTCAGCGCAGGCCAGAAAAATCAGGTGCGGTCCTGGCGCCTGGCTCCTGGCCTGGGCCAGGAGCACGCCAGCTGCCACGGCCAGCCCGCTCTTCATGTCGAGCACGCCGCGGCCGAACAGCCAGTTGCCGCTGGCGGCCAGCTTGGCCAGGTCCGGGCCCATGGCCCCGGCCGCCACCCGCTCGGTCAGGGCCACGGGGTCGAGGGCAAGGGGGCGCACGGCCCCGTAGTCCTCCGTGCCGACCGTGTCTACGTGCCCGAGCAGCACCACTGCATCGCCGCCTGTGCCGGGCAGGTGGGCGAGCAGGTTGGGCCGGCCGAGGCGGTCGCCCGCCGAGTCAACGATGTGGATGCCGAGCCGGCTGCCGCCGTCTCGATCCTCCAGGTAGCGGCCGAGGGCCGCCACCACGCCCGCTTCGCCGGGTTGGCCGTTAACCGAATCGATGCGGCAGAGCTGGACGGTCAGCCGCTCCAGCTCGGCTGGGTCGCACCCGTCCCACTCAGGCTCGGACACTCATCACCATCACCGCAAACAGCAGGGCGAGGTAGAGGAGCGAATAGCGAAAGGTGATGCGCGCCCAGCGGAAGTCAGGCGGGTGCTCGAACAGCTGCAGGCTGCAGACCACGATGAAGCCGCCACCCAGCACCGCCGCCGCCCACAGGTAGAGGGCGCTGACCGTGCCGGTGGTATAGAGCAGCAGCGACGATGCGAGCAGGGCCACCGCGTAGAGCAGGCTCTGCCACTTGGTGGCGCGGTCGCCTGCCACCACTGGCAGCATCGGGATGGCGGCACGGCGATAGTCGTCCTGCCGGTAGAGGGCAAGCGCCCAGAAGTGGGGCGGCGTCCAGAGAAAGATGATCAAGAACAGCAACACCGGCGCCAGGGCCAGATGCCCGGTCACGGCCGCCCAGCCGACCAGCGGCGGAAACGCCCCGGCCGCGCCGCCGATCACGATGTTCTGCGGCGTGCGCCGCTTCAGCCACATGGTGTAGATGAAGACGTAGTAGAGGTAGCCGGCCAGGCCCGAGGCGGCCGCCACCCAGCCCGCAGCCAGGAACAATACGGCGGTGGCTGCCACGCCGGCCCCGATGCCAAAGGTCAGGGCCTGGACGGCGCTGAGCCGGCCGGACGGCACCGGGCGCTCCCGGGTCCGTTCCATCAGGGGATCGATATCCCGGTCGTACCACATGTTCACCGCGTTGGCGCCGCCGGCGGAGAGGAAGAGCCCGAGCATGGTCCAGATGACCAGCCACGTGCTCGGCCAGCCGTGCGCCGCCAGGAGCATGGCGCACAGCCCCGTGATCACGATCAGAAGGACGATCCTGGGCTTGGTCAGCTCCAGGTAGGCGCCGGCCAGGGCTGCCAGGTCTGACTTCTGGCCAGCGGCTCCCGGCGCTGGTCCGGTATCCACAGTCAGTTGATGGTCCACGTGACTCGCCTCAGCTTCAGACATTTTGACAGAGCGAAGCGTACCACAACCGCCGTCATCCCTGGGCTACCGCCAGGGCGTAGACGATGTCGAGCTGGGCGTAGGGCTGGATCAGGCTGGCTGTCTCGGGCTCCCCGATCAGCCAGCGCAGCTGGCCGTCCGGTTGGCAGACCAGGAGCCAGACCCGGCTGCCCCCCGCCGAGGCGATGTGCAGCTGGGCCAGCCAGCCGGCCAGAACCGAGGCCCGCACGCTGCCCGCTTGCCAGTTGGCGAGCCCCGCCACTCCCAGCGCCTGGGCCAGCTTTTGGCCCGCCGCCGCCGAGACGGATGGGCGGCTGAGATCGATGCCGATGAACAGCACCTGGGCGGCCAGCGGGCGGCTGGTGCGGTCGGCGAGGCGGATTTCGGCTCCAAGCAGTTTGCCGGCGGCCATGGCGGTGCCGGGATAGAACACCACGACCAGGGCGCGGCGCGCTGAGGCCGACGAGGCGGCCCCCGGCTTCGGGAAGCTGGCCAGGAGTCCGTCCAGGCTTCCGCCCACTGGCCGGACCGTGGCGTGGGCCCTGGCTGTGGCCACCTCTGCCTGGCCAGTGGCTGGCCTGGTCAGGGCGAGGCCGAGGGCTACCAGCAATACGGCCGCCACCGCCAGCGCCACCCTGGTCACCAGACCCATGCTGCACCTCCTCGCTGGCATTATAGCCGCGCCGCTGGCACTGGCAGGAATCACCGTCTTCCAGCGGGAACCGACAGGGCCGAGGGGGCGTGTTATGTCCAGCCTGAGGCGGGTGCTCGGCTACCGTACGGCCACCTCGACCAGCGCCGGCCTCGCCTTCGCCGCCATCAACTTCCTGGCCGCGGTGCAGGTGGCCGGCTACATGCTGGGTGACGGCGCCTGGATCGCCCTGGTCATCGCTGGTGCCCTCTGCCTGCTGTCGGCTGCCAACTTCTCCGAGCTGAACGGCGTGCTGCCGTCAGCGGCCGGCATCCGGGTGTGGACCCGCCAGGGCATCGGCGACCGCTTCTCTCTGATCTTCACCCTGGCCTACCTGACCACCGTCCTGGCGGTGATCGCGGCGGACAGCTTCGTGCTGGGCACCGCCATCCAGGCTGCCATTCCCGGCATCAGCGGCTTCTTCTGGATTTTCCTGTTCTTGGTCCTGACCCTGATCGCCAACCTGCGCGGCGTGAAGATCGCCGGTCTGGTGCAAGACCTCACCACCTACCTCTTGCTCTTCTCCCTGGCCGCCATCTCGGTGATGGTCCTGGTGCACGTCCACCATGCCTTCATCACGCCGTTTTCGCCGCGCGGCAACCTGTTCGAGGCGGTGGCGGTGGGCGTGTTCATCTTCGTCGGCTTCGAATGGGTGACGCCCTTGGCCGAGGAGATGACCGATACCCGAGCCATCTCTCGCGGCATGTTCACGGCGCTTGGCCTGATCGCGGTCGCCTTCGGATTGTTCATGCTGGCCATGACGCATCTGCTCGGCGACCGCGGGCTCGGCGCCAGCCTGGTGCCTCAGCTCCTGGTCGGCCGAGCGGCCTTCGGCGCCTTCGGTTTCTGGTGGATGCTACTGGTCACCGTGATTACTGCCGGCACCACCTTCAACGGCAGTTTCGTCTCGGCCAGCCGCCTGCTCTACGCCATGTCCCGTGAGCGCACGCTGCCCGCCTGGTTCGGCCGCCTGAACCAGCGCTTTGTGCCGGTAAACGCCCTCTTCGCCCTGTTTTCGGTGTCCGTGGTGCTGGCCGCCCTCATCTTCCTGAGCCGTCTGTATCAGGTGCTGATCTACGCTGGCTCCTCACTGGAGGCCTTGATGTACGTGGTGGCTGCCTTGGCCGTGCTGGGGCTGATGCGCCGACTTCCTGATGCGGCGCGCAGCTTCCGCCTGCCGTTCGGCCGGCTCATCCCGATCCTCACCATCCCGGTGTTCGGAGTGCTGGCGCTGGGTGCGCTCACCGCCACCGCCGGCCTGCCTGGCAACTTCCCCTGGACCGTGCCCCTCCTGCTCTTGATCGCACTCGCCGCCACCTTGTACGTGTACCTGTACGCGCCAAGGCTGAAGCGGGTGCCGGTGCCGGGGCCCGGAGTCGAGGCTGGCGGCGGTCGCTGACGCTCAGGCTCCGCCGTAGCGAAGGGCCAGGGAGAGGCCCCAGCCCATGGCCAGAGCGCCTACCATGCCGCCGATCACGACCAGGTTGAAGCCGGAGAGCACGATGTTCAGGACCAAGAGCATCGCGATCCAGCCCAGCGGGCTGGACAGGCTGAAGGACATGGACATGGTGCGCCCGCTCATGACGTGGGCATAGATGCCGGCCAGGGCAAAGGGGGCGAAGGTGGAACCGATCACCCCGCCGGCGATGGTTTGGGCGACCAGGGCACCGAAGCCGCCGGCCACGAAGAAGATCACGAGGTATTTCCAGGCCTGGTCCAGGTGCTCGATCTGGCTGCCGATCAGCCAGATGAAGATGCCGCTGAAGATGAGGCCGATCAGACCGGCTGGCGTCACCGCTGTGGCCAGGTCGACCAGGTAGACACCGATGCCGGGCAGTTGGTAGAGCGCCTGCAGCACGGGCGTCCCCAGCACCATCATCACGGCGGTCACGATGATCAGCCCGATGGTCACCGGATAGCCGCCAAAGCCTGACCCGACCGGCCGCCCGGCTTGCCGGCGCGCCTGTCTTGCCTGTTCCCGCCAGTACTTCCTGCTCTCCGGGTCCACCGCGACACGCCCCTTCTAGGTAATCCACGCCTCTTCAGGGTAGCCGTAGGACTCCCAGGTGCCAAGCGGCCTGGTGGCGGCCAGGCGGATGGCCTTCACCCACTTCACCGACTTGTAGCCGTACATGGCGGGCACCACCAGCCGCACCGGTCCGCCGTGGACCACCGGCAGCAACTCACCGTCCATGGCGGTGGCCAGGAAGGCCCGAGAGGCCCGAAGCTCCTTGATGGACAGGCTGTCCACGTAGGTGCCGTCCGCAGAGAGAAAGACCAGATAGCGGGCGGCCGGCAGCGGCCTCAGGTCGGCGAGCAGCCGTTCCAGGCTGACCCCCTGCCAGCGCACACCGCTCACCACCCAGCCGGTCACGCAGTGGAAGGGCTCGAGGCGCTGAATCGGAGCCAGCGCCACCAGCTCGTGAAACGTGTAGGTGCGGGGGGCGCCGACCAGCCCGCCCACAGCCAGGCGGTAGGCTGGAATCGGGACATTGGGGAAGGTGCCGGTGATGGAGTAGATCTGCCAGTTGCCGGCGGCCGCCGCCTGGCTGGAGCCGGCCAGAGACTGCCACAGCCATGATCCCAGGGCCGCAGCCAGGGCGGCACCGAGCAGGGTCCTGGCACCGGCCGCCAGGAAGGCGCGCCGCTCGGCCTTGGCCGCGCCCTCGAACGGGATCCGCCAGCCCAGCTTGCGGGCGGCGTGGAAGACCACCCACCCGACCAGCACCCAGCTGGCCACCAGGTGCACGGGCAGCGCAGGGGCGGCCAGCCACACCGGCATCGCTGCAGGGTAGAGCAATACCACCCCGGACAGGCCGAGGACGATGAGCAAGGTCGCCACCGGCAGCCAGTCCAGCAGGTTGCGGCGGTAGGGGAAGGCTGCCGAAGCAGCGGCACCGGCCACCAGACCGGCCAGGATCAGGCCGAGGGCGCTGTGCCAGACCCGAATCGCCATCAGCTGTCCGATCAGGTGGGCATGAGTGAAGGACCAGGTGATCGCCACGCCTGTAGCCAAGGCGGCCAGGGTCAGCAGGATGGCGGCGAGGTGCGCCTGGCGCCACGGCTTGTTCCAGCGCCGCCGCTGCCTCTGGATCCAGGCCGCTACCGCCATTGGCTGCCCCCCTCTGGTCAGAGCATAGCACCGCGGCCAGACTCAGATCTCCTGGGCTCGCCCGCCGGCTGCGACCAGCTGGCTGAGAAAACTGGGATAGGAGACCTGCCAGATCGGCCCGCCAGCCAGCTCGCTCGCCTCTTCTCCGGCCAAGGCCAGCACGGCCAGCGCCATCCCCACCCGATGGTCGCCGTGGGCGTCGATCTCGCCGCCATGGACCCTGGGACCGCCCTGGATCCGCCAGCCGTCTTCGGTCGCCTCGCAGGCGACGCCGAGCTGGCAAAGACCCTCGGCCATGGCTGCGATGCGATCGGACTCTTTGACCCGGAGCTCTCCGGCTCCGCTCACCCGGCTCTGGCCGGGCGCCACCGCCATCACGCAGGCTAGGAGCGGCAGCTCGTCGATCATGTCTGCAACCGCTTCCGGCGGCACGTCGACCGCCCGGCTGGGCCGGCCCGCAACCGTGACCGAGCCGACCGGTTCCAGCTCCTCCCGCTCCACCTGCCAGCTGACCGCCACGCCCATCTCCCGCAATAGGCCGAGAAAGCCGATCCGCCGCTGGTTGAGGCAGACGCCCTCCACCGTCGCCTGCCCGCCGGTGATGGCGGCGGCGGCCCACAGAAAGGCGGCGGTGGAAGGATCCCCTGGCACGGCCAGGGCCGCTGGCGAACGCAGCGTCCTGGGTCCGACCAGAGCCACCGTCTCCCCGCCAGCAAGGACCTCACGCTCCACCTCTACGCCAAAGCGAGCCAGCATGCGCTCCGTGTGGTCCCTGGTTGCGGCCGGCAGCGCCACCGCGGTGCGACCCTCGGCCATAAGGCCGGACAGGAGGAGGGCCGACTTGACCTGCGCCGAGGCGACGGGCACCGTGTGCCTCCCTCCGACCAGGCGGGCGGGGCGAACGGCCAGCGGCAGCCGGCCCGGCGTCCCCAGCTCCTCGATCCTGGCGCCGGCCGCCCTCAGCGGCGTGACCACCCGGTCCATCGGCCGCTCCGAGAGGGAGCGGTCCCCTTCCAGGCGGGCGCTCACCTGGCCGCCAGCCAGGACGCCGAGCAAAAGCCGGGCGGTGGTCCCGGAGTTGGCGGCGTACAGGCTGGACGCCGGTGCCAAAAGGTGCCCTGCCGAGCCGCTGACCCGTACCGTGCCGTCCACAAGCTCGCTGAGCCGTCCACCCAGGGCAGCTAGGCAACGCCAGGTCGCCTCGGTGTCAGCAGAGCGCAGGAGGCCGCTGATCACCGTCTCACCCTCGGCCAGAGCAGAGAGGATGAGGGCGCGGTGCGAGATCGACTTGTCCCCGGGCACGCTGCCTCGGAACTGGATGGGCGGGCTGGGCTCGATCCGGATCACGGCTGTCTGAGTGCTGGCTGCTCTCCCCTGAGCGTCGCTCTCAGCGTCAGCACGGCGGCCATCAGGCGACTGAAGTTGTCCGGCGTAAGGGACTGGGCACCGTCGGAGAGGGCGCGGGCAGGATTGGGATGCACCTCCACCAGGAGTCCGTCCGCCCCTGCCGCCACCGCCGCCAGAGCCAGGGGGTGGACCATCCGCCAGCGGCCGGCGCCGTGGCTGGGGTCAGCGATCACGGGCAGGTGCGACAGCTGGTGGACGACCGGGATCGCCGCCACGTCGAACATGTTGCGGGTGTACGTCTCGAAGCTGCGCACGCCCCGTTCGCACAGGATCACGTTGGGATTGCCGGCGGCCAGGATGTACTCGGCCGCCATCAGCCACTCCTCGTAGGTGGCGGTCATGCCGCGCTTCAGGAGCACCGGCCGCTGCCCCTGGCCCACCTCGCGCAGGAGGGCGAAGTTTTGCATGTTGCGGGCCCCCACCTGCAGCACGTCAGCCACCGCGGCGACGGCCTCCACGTGGCGCGGGTCCAGCACCTCCGTGACGATGGCCAGCCCAGTGCGGGCCTTGGCCTCGGCCAGAAGGCGCAGGCCCTGCGTGCCAAGCCCCTGGAAACTGTAGGGGCTGCTGCGCGGTTTGTAGGCGCCGCCCCGCATCGCCACGGCCCCGGCCCGGCGCACCGCCTCGGCGGCGGCAAACAGCTGATCGGCGTCCTCCACCGCACAGGGGCCGGCGATCACACCGAAGTGGCCGCCGCCGATCAGGGCGGTCGGCCCGATCGGCACCGCCGACGGCCCGTCGGAGGCCTCCTTTGCCACCAGCTTGTAGGGCGACTGCACCGGCACGGCGCGCACCACGCCGTCCATCTGTGGCAGCATCTCTTCCAGTTCGGCGGTGTCGCCGCCGGCCTCCACGCTGATCAGGAGCCGCTCTCCGACCATCGTGGTGTGCACGCCGAACCCGGTCATCCGGATCCGCTCCAGAACGGCCTCCGTCTCGTCGGCGGCTGCCTCCGGCCGCATCACCACGATCAGCTCTCCGGCCATGTCGTCACCCCCTCTTCCTGACTGAACGGCGATTCACGATCGGCAGATTCCATCATGCATCATCTGTGAGCGGCCTGAACCAGTTCTCTCACGAACGCCGCCACCGCCCGGGGGGCCGCCCGGCCCTGGTCCTCGATCAGGTCGACCAGAGCGGAGCCGACGATCACCCCGTCGGCGGCGTGGCGGACCTCGGACACGGCCTGTGCACCGCTGATGCCGAAACCGAGCACCAGCGGTGCCTGGATGGCCTGCCGGGCACGGCGGAGGAGAGGCAGGGCGGCCTCTGGCAGCCCCTGTCTGGCGCCGGTCACGCCCATTACCGAGACGCAGTAAACGAAGGCGTCGGCATCGACCGTGCGGCCGATCTCCCCGAGGCGGCGGTCAGTTGTGGTCGGCGCCGCGAAGGGAATGAGGGCGAGGCCAAGGGCGTCCGCCGCCGGCCGGAGGAGGCGGTGCTCTTCCAGCGCCAGGTCGGGAACGACCAGGGCACACAGCCCGGCCTCAGCCACGGGGTCGAGATCGCCCATGGCCAGAAGCGGGTTCAGGTAGGACAGCAGGAGCACCGGCAGTGCCGTGCGCTCGTGGATGCGGCGGCAGGTGGCCAGGACCTCTTGGCGCCTCACACCCGAGGCCAGGGCCCGCTGGGCGGCGGCCTGGATGCTGGGGCCGTCCGCGATCGGGTCAGAGAAGGGCCAGCCGACTTCCAAGAGATCGGCGCCCCCCTCGGCGCAGGCCTCTGCCAGGTCCACGGTGGCGTCGGGACTGGGATCGCCCGCCACCAGAAAGGGCATCACGGCCGCCCGCCCCTCCCGGGCGGCCCGGGCCAGGGCCTGGCCGATCTCAGCCTTCGCCATCTCTGCCAGCCTCCAAAAACCTGCTGATCTCCTCCACATCCTTGTCACCGCGACCGGACAGGCAGACCACGATCGTCTTGCCAGGTCCAAGTTCAACCGCCCGCGCCATGGCCTCGGCCATGGCGTGGGCACTCTCCAGGGCGCAGAGGATGCCCTCGCTCTGGGCCAGCTGCATGAGCGCCTGGACGGCCTCCTGATCGGTACAGCTGGTGTAGGTGACTCGGCCGCTCTCCTTCCACAGGCTGTGCTCCGGGCCCACACCCGGGTAGTCCAGCCCAGCGGACAAGGAGTGCGCCTCCATGATCTGGCCCTCGGCATCCTGGAGCACATAGCTCCTGGCGCCGTGCAGGACACCAGGCCGACCGCGGCTGAGCGTGGCGGCGTGGCGCCGGTCCAAGCCCTCGCCCGCCGCCTCCACCCCCACCATCTGGACCGGGTCGTCCAGGAAGGGGTGAAACAGCCCCGCGGCGTTGGAGCCGCCGCCCACCGCCGCCACCAGGAGGTCTGGCAGCCGGCCGGTCTCGTCTTGAATCTGCGCCCTGGCCTCGCGGCCGATCACGGATTGGAAGGTGCGCACCATCTGCGGGAAAGGATGCGGTCCCATCACCGACCCGATCACATAGTGGGTGTCCTCAACCGAACTGACCCAGGCCCGCAGCGCCTCGTTGATGGCGTCCTTGAGGGTTCTGGAGCCGCTGGTCACCGGGCGGACCCTGGCGCCAAGCAGTTCCATCCGCCGCACGTTCAGCGCCTGCCGACGGACGTCCTCTTCGCCCATGAACACCTCGCAGTCCATGCCGAACAGGGCTGCCACGGTGGCGGTGGCCACGCCGTGCTGGCCGGCCCCGGTCTCGGCGATCAGCTTGCGTTTGCCCATGCGCCGGGTGAGCAGCGCCTGACCGATCGTGTTGTTGATCTTGTGGGCTCCGGTGTGGTTGAGGTCCTCCCGCTTCAGGTAGAGGTCGGCACCGCCCAGCTTTCGGCTGAGGGCCTGGGCGTGGTAGAGCAGGGAGGGGCGGCCGGTGTACTGCCGATTCAGCCGGTCCAGCTCGCCAAGGAAGTCCCAGTCGGCCATGGCCTCCTGAAAGGCCGCCGTCAGTTGGTCGAGCGCTGGCACCAGGGTCTCTGGGACGAAGCGGCCGCCAAAGGCTCCGAAGTGGCCCCCCGCATCAGGTTCCGTCGGCATCTCGTCTCACCGCCTCTACAAACGCTCTGATCTTCTTGGGGTCCTTCTTGCCATCCGTCTCCACACCGGACGAGACGTCCACGCCGAAGGGGCGGCTTCGGCGCACAGCCTTCGGCACGTTCTCGGCGTTGAGGCCTCCGGACAGGATGAGGCGGCTGACCGAGCCGATCTCGCCAGCGGCTGGCCAGAGGCCAGGGCGCCCGTTTCCGCCGTAAGTGCCGGGGGGTCCCGGTGCCTCCAGCAGATAGGCCCAGGCTGGCGGCAGATGGTGTGGCCAGGGGTCTCCCCGCGCCAGGCGAAGCACGCCGATGTTGAGGTGTGCGTCGAGGTCCTGGGCCCAGTCCGGGATCGGCCCCCCCGCCCACTGCACGGCGTCGAGCGGAACGGCGGCCAGGACGGCCTCGAGGGCAGGCCGCTCCTGGTCGACGACCACTCCCACCCGCAGTGTGTGGCCACCCGCCCGGCTGGCCAGCTGGCAAGCCCGTTCAGGTGAGACGTAGCGGCGGCTGGGCGGGTGAAAGACAAAGCCCACGGCGTCGGCCCCGGCCTCCAGGGCGGCCTCCAAGGCGGCGTCGTCGGCGATGCCGCAGATCTTGACCCAGGTCACAGCCGCAGCTCGGCCCCGAGGATGGCGTCGCCGGTCCCCCGCAACAGGGCCTCACCGATCAGGAAGGCGTCGACGCCTTCGGCCGCCAGCGCTCGGCACTGTTCAGCTGTGCTGAGGCCGCTCTCGCTGACGATCAGGGCGCGCCCCCGCAGCAGCGGCAACAGCCGCCTGGTGGTGGCGAGGTCAGTCGTGAGCGTATCCAGATCGCGGTTGTTGACGCCCACCAGCTTGGCACCGACCGTGAGCGCAGCCTCGGCCTCCGCCTCGTCGTGCACCTCGACCAGCGCCTCCAGGCCAGCGGCCGAGGCTGCCTGAAGCAGGTCGGCCAGGGCATCGCCGACTACCCGCACGATCAGGAGGATGGCGTCTGCCCCCATCCTTCGGCTTTCCCAGATGTCCTTCTCATCGACCAGGAAGTCCTTCCGCAACACGGGCAGCCGGCTGACCGTCCGGGCGACGTCCAGATCGCCAGCCGAACCGGCGAAGAACTCCGGCTCGGTCAGTACCGAGAGGGCGGCGGCACCGGCTTGCTCATAGGCTCGGGCTGTGCGCTCAGGATCGCCGTCCGGTGCGATCGCCCCGCCTGACGGCGAGCGCCGCTTGAACTCGGCGATCACGGCCAGCTGGGCCGAGCCGGCCAAGGCGGCGGTCAGGGAGCGCCTGGGCAGGCCGGAGCGGTCGGGCCCGGCGTAGGGGGCGCGCCTGGCCTTGGCGGCGAGAATGGCATCCAGCACCCCCGTCACGCCTTGGCCTCCAGCCGGCGCGAGAAGCCAGCCAGTGCCTCCAGCGCCGCCACCGCCCGGCCGCTGTCGATCACCTCGGCCGCCAGTTTCACACCGGTCCGGAGATCCCGCTCCACCTCCGCCGCCCGTAGCCCCAGGGCGGCGTTCAGGAGCACGGCCTGGCGGTGCGGGCCGGCGGCCCCGGCCAAGACGTTCCGGAGCAGGATGGCGTTGGTGGGAGGGTCGCCGCCCTTCAGGTCGCGCAGCGTCGTCCGCTCGATGCCGGCGTCCTCCGGTTCCACTGTGTAGGCAGATGCCTTCCCGCCTGCCACTTCGACCACCCAGGTGGTGCCAATCGGTGACCCCTCGTCCAGCGGCCCCTCGCCGTGCACCACCAGGGCGCGGCGTGATCCCAGTGCCGCCAGGGCGGGGGCGATCAGGTCCTGGATGCGCCGACTGGCCACGCCCAGCAGCTGAAACTCGGCACCCAGCGGGTTGGTCAGCGGCCCCAGCATGTTGAAGACGGTGGGCACACCCAGCTCGCGCCTGGGGCCGGCGGCATGGCGCATGGCGCCGTGCCAGGCTGGTGCGAACAGGAAGCCGATGCCGACGTCGTCCACCGCCCGGGCGGCGTCCTGGGGTGCGACCTGCACGTCCACGCCCAGCGCCTCCAGGACATCTGCCGACCCGCAGCGGCTGGTGGCGGAGCGGTTTCCATGCTTGGCCACCGCCAGGCCGGCACCGGCCAGCACGAAGGCGGTGGCGGTGGAGATGTTGAAGGTCTGGGATCCGTCGCCGCCAGTGCCTGCCGTATCGATCAGGGGGCGGCGCTCGACGCGGGCGCTGCTGGCCTGACGCCGCATCGCCCGGGCGCAACCGGTCACCTCATCGGCGGTCTCGCCCTTGGTGGCCAGGGCCGCCAGAAAGGCTCCGGTCTGAGCCTGGGACGTCTCCCCGGTCATGATCGCCGTCATCGCCGCCTCCGCCTCCTGTTCGGAGAGCGACTCGCCTCTGACCAGCTTGGCCAGCTGTTCCTGGATCACGATGCACACCCCCTCAGAAAGTTCCGGATCAGCTCGAGCCCGGCATCGGTCAGACAGGACTCAGGGTGGAACTGGACACCCTCCACCGGCCGCTCTCGGTGCCTGAGGCCCATCAGCACTCCGTCGTCGGCCCAGGCCGTCGCCACGAGAGGGGCTGGCAGTGTGGCCTCCGGCACTGCCAGCGAGTGATATCGGGTGGCCGTGAAGGGGTCGGGCAGACCGCTGTAGATGCCCCGGCCGTCGTGATGGATCTCGGAGGTCTTGCCGTGGCGGAGCACCGGGGCGTGACGGACCTCGCCGCCGTAAGCGAGGGCGATGGCCTGGTGGCCCAGGCACACCCCCAATAGGGGTGTGCTCTCCGGCAGGTGGCGGACCACCTCCAGGCTTCGGCCGGCCGCCTCCGGTCGACCGGGGCCGGGCGAGATGATGACACCGCCTGGCGCCAGGGCGTCGAACTCGTCCAGATCGAAGGCGTCGTTGCGCCACACCGTGACTGGCACACCCTCCGCCGCCACCATCTGGTACAGGTTGAAGGTGAAGGAGTCGTAGTTGTCGACCAACAGGATCACGCCTCCACCTCCCCGCCCAGCGCCTCCAGGATGGCCGCCGCCTTCCTTCCGCACTCCTGCCACTCGGCGGGCGGCGAAGAGTCCCAGACCACGCCTGCCCCGGCCTGGACCACGGCCTGGTCGCCCTGCACCGTGGCCATGCGGATGGCGATGCAAAGATCCATGTCCCCGTCTGCCGCCAGGTACCCGACCGCCCCGCCATACGGCCCCCTGGCCGTCGGCTCCAGCTGGTCGATCAGCTCCATGGCGCGCACCTTGGGGGCACCGGTCAGGGTGCCTGCCGGAAACGTGGCGGCCAGGGCGTCGATCGCATCCTTGCCTGGCAAGAGCTCCCCCACCACCTGGCTGACCATGTGGTGCACGTGCGAATAGGACTCGATGGTCATCAGGGGGTCGACCCGCACCGTTCCCGGCTGGCTCACCCGGCCGACGTCGTTCCTGCCCAGGTCGACCAGCATCACGTGCTCGGCGCGCTCCTTCTCGTCCAGCCTGAGTTCCTCGATCAAGGCCCGGTCCAGGCCTGGCGTCTGACCCCGCGGTCTGGTGCCGGCGATCGGGCGCACCACCACCTGGCCGCCGTGCACGGAGACCAGCATCTCGGGCGAGGAACCGAGCAGGGTGGCCTCCGGCAGGCGCAGGTAGAACATGTACGGCGACGGATTGATCCGGCGCAGATGCCGGTATGCCTGCAAGGGATCCGCCACCCCGGCCAGGTGGCGGCGCACCGACAGCACCAGCTGGAACACCTCGCCCTCGCGGATTGCCTCCTTGGCCTTGTCAACGGCTGCCAGGTAGACCTCGCGGCTCGGCGACACGCTGACCAGGCGGGCGGCCGGGGGCCGCTCTGGCCGGCTCGGGGTTGCTGAACCAGCCGCCAGTGCCGCCGCCAGGCGGGACTCCAGCCGCTCTCGCTCAGCGGCTGGGCCGATCACGGTCGCCCTGAGCGTCTGGTGGCGGTGGTCGTAGCGATAGATCAAACCAGGGGCGAACAGGTCAGCCTCCGGCAACAGGTCGCCGGGCGCGCTGAGGGTGATCTGCTCGAACCGCTGCACCGCCTCGTAGCCGATATACCCGACCAGTCCGGCGGATAGGGTGCCACCTGGTCCCGCCTCGGCCAGCGGCGCCATTTCCCTGAGCAGCTGGCGCAGGGTACCGGTCAGGTCGCCGGTGAGATGGCGCGCCTGACCAGCAACCGTGAGGCTGAGCTGACCATGGTGGGAGGTCAGCCGCAAGAGCGGCTCTGCCCCGAACAGGGAGTAGCGGCCCAGCCCCTCACCCCCTGGGACGCTCTCCAGGAGAAAGGCTGGAGTGGCACTGCCCAGGGCCCGGAACAGACCGATCGGCGTCTCTTCGTCGGCCGGCCGCTCATCGCTCAGTGCCATCAGTTCGCCATCGAACAGTGTCCTCGTCTGCGCATCCAACCGTTCAGCCACCCAGGCGACCTCCATCCGTCCAGCAAACCAGAACACGCCTCCGCCCCCGAGGGGCGAAAGCGTGCTTTCGCGGTGCCACCCTTGTTGAGTCCGAAGACCCATCTCTGCGGCACAGGCCATGAGTCTGGCCGATGCCCGCCTCCCGATATCGGCGGAGGTGGCCGGCAGGGCCTTCCGGTGGCGGCCACCGGTCGGGCTGCTGCTCCCGGGTCCATTCGCCCTGGTCTGCCCACCGGCTTTTCAGCAAGCGCCGGCTCTCTGTGGGTGGCTCCAGGGGTACTCGTCCCGATCATGGCGTGGGCGATATGGGGGCATCTTAGACGGCCCTGGCGCAGCTGTCAACTGCCACGG
>JAJZLH010000060.1 GCA_021803575.1 Bacillota bacterium
CCCAACGCCCGCACCCGACCGCCCCGCTTTCTCTGACTCAGGTTTCGGCTCCCAGTTTGGCATTGGTCCACACCGCCTGCACGTCGTCCAGCTCCTCCAGGCGCTCCAGCAGCACAAGCAATGACGCCTGATCGTCAGCAGAAAGGTCCACCTCGACCCGGGGCACCCGCTCCAGACCGGCTGAGATCACGGCGGCACCGAGGGAGGTGAGCGTCTCGCTCAGTGGCTGCAACGCCTCCGGCGGACCCACCACCACCAGCTCGTCGCCGTCCTCTTCCAGGTCCTCGGCCCCCGCCGCCAAGAGGGCGTCCATCACCTGGTCGGGGTCGGCACTGAGCCGCACCACGGCCTTGGTGTCGAACTGCCAGACCACGCTGCCGGCTTCGCCCAGGCGGCCACCGTGGCGGCTGAGCAGATGGCGCACCTCGCCGACGGTGCGGTTGCGGTTCTCGCTGATGCAATCGAGGAGGATGGCGGCGCCGCCCGGTCCATAGCCCTCGTAGACGATCTCCTCGATCGCCCCCTCGCCGCCTATGCCGGTGCCGCGCTGGATCGCCCGCTCGATGTTGTCCTGCGGCAGGTTGTACTCCTTGGCCTTGGCCAGGGCGGCCTTCAGCCGGTAGTTGGCGTCCGGATTGCCGCCGCCTTGACGGGCAGCCACTGTGATCTCACGTGCCAGCTTGGAGAAGGCCTGCCCCCGCTGGGCGTCCACCACAGCCTTCTTGCGCTTGATGTTGGCCCACTTGGAATGGCCGGACATGCCTGCTCCTCCTCCTCACACCCGTTCACAACTCGGCCATCGCCCGCACCGCCAGACCGATGCGGCGCCCCGCCGCCCGCCACAGCACATGGTCGCTGAACAAGGTGGCATCCGCCAGATCGGTGGCCGTACGGGCCAGCACCCTGAGCAGCATGGCCGGGTCAGGTGGCCAGTCAGGCAGATCCTCCTCCGAGTAGGCGGAGGAGGCCAGGTCGCCCAGGCCCGCCATCTGGAGCGAGCGAGCCAAGGGGCGCCGGTTGAGGCAGCTGACCGCGATCACGGCGTCACCAGCCGCCCGCCGGCGGCCCAGTCTGGCCGCCATCCCCGGTATCACCACCTGGGTGCGGAGCACCAGTTCCAAGTAGCGGCTGGTGAAGATGTCGTAGGCCAATCTCCCGTGCGTCGGACCCAAGAGCGCCTTCAGCCCGGCCCGCGGCCCGTTGCGCAGCAATAGCCGCAGCTCGGGGTCGTCCAGGTGCTGGCCGACGGTCTCCCCCACCGCTCGGCCGAGCGCCTGTGGCCAGACCCTCGACAAGTCGAGCACGCCGTCTTCCGCTGAGACGATGACGAGCTGGCTCACCGCCCTCGGTCCGGGCGCGAAAAGACGGGGGGTGTCGCCAGCTTGTGGCGGGCCTTTCGCTGCATCGACTCGATGCGCTCAGCCACCTCCGGAGCGCCCTGGCCCGTGGCCAGGAAGCCGTCCAGCTGCTCGTAGCTGAGACCCATCTCGCCCTCATCGGTCTGGCCGGCCCACAGGCCGGCACTGGGCGTGCGGTCGATGATGCGTTGGGGTACGCCCAGCGCCTGGGCCAGCTGGCGCACCTCGTGCTTGAGGTAGCCGCCCAGGGGCAGGAAGTCGACACCGCCGTCGCCATACTTGGTGAAGTAGCCCACCTCCAGCTCCGAGCGGTTGCCGGTGCCGAACACCACGGCGTGGCGGCGGGCAGCCTGGTAGTAGAGGGCGGTCATGCGCAACCTCGGCTTCAGGTTGGCCACGCCCACGGCACTGCTCTCACCGCTCTCCTCGAGGGCGGCCAATAGGCTGTCGTATGCCTGATCGAGGTTCACGATGACGGTGTCGATGCCAGCTGAACGACAGGCCAACAGCCCGTCCTCCAGGTCCTCCGGCTGGGAGTGGCATGGCATCAGAACTCCCAGCGCCCGTTCGGGCAAGGCACGGCCGAGCAGGTGCGCCACCACCGCCGAGTCGATCCCGCCGGAGGCGGCGACCACTCCGCCCTGGGCACCGGCAGCGGTCACCTGCTGCCGGATCCACTCCAGCAGCGGGCCGATTTCACCCTCGATGCCTAGACCTGATCCCCTTGGCTCTGTCTCTGGCCGCGTCGCCATCACCCTATTCTCCAGAATCGGCGCTTGCCCACCCGCAGAACGCCAACCGTGTCGGGACCGATCGATTCGGCCCCGCTCAACCGTTCGCCGTCCAGAGACACGGCACCTTGCCCGACCAGTCGGCGGGCCTCGGTGAGGCTGGAGGCGGCCTTCAGCGACACCAAGAGGTCGATCAGGCGGGTCGGTTCCGCCACCCGGATCGAGGCCAGATCACTCGGCGCCTCATGGTCCCGGAAGACGCGGCGGAATTCATCCCGGGCCATGGTGGCGGCTGCCTCGCCGTGACAGCACCGAACCAGGGCCAGCGCCATTTCCTCTTTCAGGTCGCGGGCGCCGAGCTCACCCCGGCCGTGGCGGGACAGCAGCGCCTCAACCCGGTCCGGTCCCAGGTCGGTGGCAAGGCGCAGGTACTCCGGCACGGTCTCATCCGGAACCGACATCGCCTTGCCGAACATCATCGCCGGGGGGTCGAGCAGGCCGATCTGGTTGCCGAGCGACTTTGACATCTTCTGGTGGCCGTCCAGCCCAACCAAAAGCGGCATCAGCAGCACCACCTCCGGCATCAGCCCCAGATCCCGCATCAGCTCGCGGGCGGTCAGGAGATTGAAGCGCTGGTCCGTACCTCCCAGCTCGACATCGGCCTTCAGCGCCACCGAGTCGTAGCCTTGCATCAAAGGGTAGAAGAACTCGTGGATGTAGATCGGCCGGTTGTCCTTGAATCGGAGTTTGAAGTCCTCCCTCTCCAGCATCCTGGCCACCGTCTGGTGGGCGGCGAGTTCGATCACGTCGGCGAAGGTCAACGGTGCCAGCCAGGTTGAGTTGAACTCAAGGCGCGTCTTCGCCGGGTCGAGAATGCGGAACACCTGGTCCCGATAGGTCCTGGCGTTGGCCGCCACCTCGGCGCTGGTCAGCTGGCGGCGGACGTCCTGGCGCTGAGTGGGATCGCCGATGCGGCCTGTGAAGTCGCCGATCAGAAAGACGACCTGGTGGCCCAGGTCCTGGAACTGGCGGAGCTTGCGCAGCACCACGGCATGGCCGATGTGGAGGTCCGGCGCGCTGGGATCGGCGCCCAGCTTCACGACGAGCGGCCGCTGGGCTCGCGCGCTCTCCTCGAGCTTGGCCGCCAGTTCGTCCCTGCCGATCAGCTCGACCGCACCGGCGCTGAGGGCATCCAGCTGCGCGTCGATCGACGGTCGCTGCACCGGACTCCTCCCCTCCGGCCTGGCCGCTACCCGCACCTGACCCGCCGCCTGGGCCGCCTGCGGGCGGCCCGGCCCAAAGCCGGTCGACCAAACCGTATGTTATATACTGTCCTAGTTCGACTGACCTCGTCGAGGGGGTTTTCTCCGTACCCGCGCACAACTCCCGTCGCCCCTCAGGCAAAGGCTCAGGCCTGCGCCGCACCGGTCAGGCGTATCGGCATTTCCGCCGCTTCTCGCTGGAGCACCCGTGGAAGCTGGCCGTGCTCGGCGCCCTGACCGTGGTGGGCTTTCTGGTGCTGGCTGGCGCCTACCTGACCATCCGCGTCATCACCACCCTGCCGTCGGTCAACACGGTGGGCCAGGAGTCGACCCGCTCGGTCATCTACGACCTGGCCGGTCAGCCCGTGTCCTATCTGTGGGGGCAGGCCGCCCAGCCCGTGCCCCTGTCCGAGATCCCGATCGACCTGCAAGACGCCATCATCGCCACTGAGGATCACGCCTTCTACCAGAACAGCGGCATCGACCTGAAGAGCATCGTGCGGGCAGCTCTGGCCGACCTCACCCACCGGGCCGCCGTGCAAGGCGCCTCCACCATCACCGAGCAGCTGGCCAAGATCCACTACCTGAGCAATCAGAAGACGCTGACCCGCAAGATCGCCGAGGTGATCCTGGGCCTCGAGATCGCCCACACCTACACCAAGGCGCAGATTCTCGACATGTACCTGAACCAGGTCTACCTGGGCGAGGGAGCGACCGGCGTGGCGGACGCCAGCCAGGTCTATTTCAACAAGCCGGTCAGCCAGCTCACCCTGGGCCAGGCCGCCCTGATTGCCGGGCTGCCCCAGGCGCCCAGCTATCTCGACCCGTTCGTCAACCTCACGGCGGCCGTGGCCCGCCAGCACGTCGTGCTGCAGAACATGGTGCACTACGGCTACATCACCGAGGCCCAGGCCCAGGCCGCTGCCAGCGCCCCCTTGGACCTGTCGCACGGCACCCTGGCCTCCACCACCAACTACCCGTATCCCTGGTACGTGGACACCGTGGTCAGCACCCTGCTCAGCCACGGCTTCTCCATGAATCAGCTGCTCTACGGCGGCCTCAAGATCTATACGCCGCTGGTGCCGTCGATCGAGAACGACGCCACCAACGCCGTCGCCACCGTCATGAACAAGGCCTTCGGGCCAATCCAGCCCGGCGTTGTCCCCAACAACGAGGCGGCCGTGATCGTGATCGACCCGCACAACGGCTACGTGGAGGCGGTGGTGGGCGGTCGGGTGCACAACACCATTCTGGCCTTCAACCGCGCCACCCAGGCCTATCGGCAGACCGGATCGGCGATCAAGCCCTTGGCCGAATACACGACCGCTATCCTGCAGGGCTACACCCCTGGCACGATCATCGACGACGGCATCTGGATGTTCCATAACGGCGTGCCCTGGCCGCAGAACGACAGCAAGCGCTACCTGGGCCGCATCACGATGCAGCGGGCGCTGTCGCTCTCCGACAACAACGCCTCGGTGCGGCTGCTCAGCATGGTCGGCATTCACAACGCCTTCGTCACAGCCACCCAGATCTTCGGCCTGCCCCTGGTGGCACAGGGGGTGCGCAACGACCAGACCCTGGCCATGGGCATCGGCGGCCTGACCAAGGGCGTGACACCGATGCAGATGGCCGAGGCCTATACGGTCTTCCCCAACGAGGGTTATCGGGCGATCCCGATCGTCGTCACCAAGGTGGTCAGCCCCACCGGCCAGGTGCTGTTCACGGATGCCCCGCAGCTGATTCACGTGCTCTCGGCCCAGGTCTCCTACGTCATGATCAAGATGATGGAGCGGATGTTTGTCTACGGCACGGCGCGCAGCCCATTGCTCCAGATCAACCGGCCGGCCGCCGGCAAGACCGGTACCACCAACCGGGCCACCGACGGCTGGTTCATCGCCTTCACGCCCCAGCTGGAGACAGTGGTCTGGGAGGGCACCGACAACAACGCCACGCAGCCCGGCGTGTACGGCGCCACCCACGCCGGCCCGATCTGGGCTGACCTGATGCGGCAGGTGGTGGCCAACATGCCGGTTGAACACTTCCCGCGTCCGCCCGGCATCGTGCAGGTCACGATCGACACCAAGTCTGGAATGCTGCCCAGCCCGCTGACACCCCGGCAGTACAATCCGGTATGGCTGGGCTACGTCGTGTCCAATCACTACTTCTATATCAACGGCACACAGCCCACCCAGCAGAGCAACGTCTGGATCCAGGTCCAGGTCGACAGTGCCGACACCAGCCTGCTCTGGACCCCGGGCTGCCCGTCGCCCCCGGTGACCAAGGTCTTCCTGACCCGCCCCACCGACATCATGACCGGGCCCGGCATGCAGCTGCCGATCGACTCGGTGCTCTGGCCGCCGACCCAGAGCTGCACCAGCGGTACGACGCCACCTGCCAGCACACCCTCGTCCGCCACCGTCTTCATCCAGAACGGCGCCGCCACCCCCACCGCCATCTCCACGACAGTCGGCACCACCTTCTCCCTCACCTTGCAAAACGCCGACAACGTGCCCTACACCTTCACGCTGCCAGCCTTTGGTGTCGGCACCCAGACCGTCGGTGCCAACACCTCGTTGACGATGACCATGAACGCCAACCAGGCCGGCACGTACGGCTGGACGCTGTCTCCCACCAACGGCGCCACGCCGACCATCAATGGCACCCTCACGGTCGAGCCCGCCGCATCGTCCAGCACCCCTCCGTCCGGCGGCTCAAGCAGCAGCCCCTCGTCAGGATCTCCTTCGTCCGGGGGTTCGAGCACCAGCCCCTCGTCAGGATCTCCTCCGTAGCTCTGGGCGGGCCGTGCTGGACCGCGGCCTTGAACGGTTGATTCTCGTCTCTCGTCGCTGACAGCTGGAGGGGGGACCTCATTGGCCCCACTGCTGTCCCCCCCGCACGGCCGGCCCTTCGACTCCAGCCTTCGCCCGCACGCCGCCTGCCGCTGGCTTCGCCGGGCTGGCATGGCAGTCGTCCTGCTGGCAATCCCGGCCTGCGGCACCGTTGGTGCACCGTCCGGCGGCGGCTTCGTCCATCAGCTCCCCTCCGGGTGGCTGGACGATCCATGGCCATCTTGAGTTCGTGTCGGGCATCTGGGCCTGTCGAGAGGGATGTCGGCCGCCCTGGAAACGATTCGCAAGTCCGTGTGTCTGCCACTGTGATGGACGGCGGTTTCCTGACTCAGGCCTTGATCAACCGATTCAGGCGGCTCCCCGCCCGCTGGGGGAAGAGTCCGGTTGCCGTCATCGTCACGCTGGCCTGGGCTGTGTCCGGGTTTCGTTCGAGAATGCAACCGGTTTGCGGAGCCTCTTAGCCCAAGTCGACGAAAGGATTGACGATGCGCAGAGCACCGAGTTCACGCCCATGCTGCATGTCTTCCGTATACAAGACGGATGAGCCGCCGGCCAGGGCCGCCTCCACGATCAGTGCGTCCCAGAATGAAAAGTCCTGTTGCGTCGTTCGAGCGATGGCGGCCAGGATCATGGGGCCATCCACCAGAATGGTCGGCCAACTCAGAAAGTCATGGATGTCATCGAGCGCTGCCCTGACGTCTACAGGGACGGCCAGCTTTCTGGTGACCGTCACGAAATACTCCTGCAAGACCTGCGTGCTGACCACAGCCCTGCCATTCAACACCTCGCGCTCCACAAGACGCTGGGCCCGCTCCTGCTTCTGCGGATCCTTGGCGTCAACCGCGTAGACGAGGATGTTGGTATCAAGAAACGACCGCATCAAGGACGCTCGTGCAGGTCTTCCCGACTCCACTGGTGGTCACCGCGGCTCGCACGGCTTTGTTGCGCGCGGCTCAGAAAGCGGCGGACTGCCTGATTCCTGTCCTCACGCCAGCCACTGTAGGACTCAAGGTATTCGCGCAGCAGTGCATTGACCGATGTTCTTTGATCCAGGGCCCGTCTGCGAGCTAGCTTGAGCACTTCATCATCCACGGTGATCGTCAGGTTTGCCATCTCGAACCCTCCCGTGCTACACGGGATTAGTGTAGCACGGCGCATCTGGCGACTCAACGCGGGGTACCTCTGTTCTCATCACTCAACTCTTCCGCCAGTGCCAGCCAGGCGCTTCCAGGATAGGAAGCCGCCAGTCCGGCCGGCGAGAGTGCCCATGGAAGGAGGCCGGGCCGCTTCTGCCCGGAACATCCATCGCAACCAAGGGACAGGAGCCGCGGATGTCAACACCGGTTCAAACGTGGCTCACTGGCGCCGTTTGGGAATTGACCCACCCTGGAGCTGGGTCCGGGAGGAGAGCGGGCGGCGCGACGAGGTGCAGGCCATCGACTGGGGTGGCTGCATATCGGCTGCTCCGTGACAAGGGTGCGGCGGGGGAGAAAGGCACCGACCACATCCGACGATGGAGCGCTGCGATGGACGGATGAGCCGTAAGCCTCCTGGGGAGGCAACGTGCCGGAACTTACCATTCCCTGCGCTTGGCGACGATGATGAAGTACATCGGTTGCAGACCTGACCGTTCGGAGTACGAGGGTGGCAGAGGTGTCGGCAGAACCTCCCGGGGTGGCGAGGTGAGCCGCCACAGAAGGCCCCAGGCGTATCGAGCCGCCTGGCCTAGATGCACTCCTTGCAAGCCGTGATACGCGGCACGAGCCAGGCGCATGCCGCCGGTCATCCATACCTGAACGTATGTCTCGGCTATCAGAAAATTGGGGCCCAACAGATCCACCAATTCACTCAGTGCGTACTCTCGAACATGAAACCGGTTATGTGTATTGATCTCCGCCGGGGCGCCAATCCCTGCGATCAGGCGATTGGGCGTGGACACGATGTACAGACCGCCTGGGGCCAGGAGCCGGGCGGCCTCGTCCACCGCACTACGGGCATCTGCCAGGTGCTCGATGGTCTCGAAGGACACCACCACGTCTGCGCTCGCCGTCGGGGCTCTGATGCTGGACACGTCTCACAGAGAAACTCAACGGTTGGATCGCGGTATTTTACCCTGGCCGCTGCGACCGTCTCCTCATCTCGGTCGACGCCGAGCACATGGGCTGCTCCCGCCCGGGCGAGTCTTGCGCAGCCGTAGCCGTCGCCACAGGCAGCATCGATCACTCGTCTGCTCTTCACAAACTGGGCAGCGAAGGCATACCGCCCGAAATGAGTCGGTGCCATATCAGGCGGGGACTTCTCGGGCACAAATCGTTCACCGCTGATCCGCACGCGCGCCTTGCCGGTGAAGGAGTGCGTTGGATCTGAAGGTCTCACCATGCCCCCGCCCCCTCTCGCGGTTGCTCTGTCCGGGCTCCGCCCCCGCCTCGCCCCTGCCGATCAGCGCGATGGTCTACACCCCGGTCTTGACCCGCAGCGAGCGAGGGTCTGTCAGGTGACCGTATGCGGCTGATCGCTGAGGAGGGGCGCCACCGTAGCGACCGTTGTGGCACCGTCCAGAGCCACAATCCTGCTCGCCTCCTCGAACCAGCGAGCCGGTGCGGCGTGCCCCCAGAAGGTCTGGCGGCGCGGGTCGTCGAGCCGCCAGCGGATCGGCTCAAAATCCGGGTCGGCTGTCAGGTAGTCGCCGGTATAGAGCTCGATGCGGTGGCCGTCCGGGTCGCGCAGGTAGAGGAAGAAGGCGTTCGAGATGCCGTGCCGGCCAGGTCCCCGCTCCAACGCCGCCACCTCGCCCCTCGCCGCCAGGATGTCGCAGGCGCGCAGCACGGCCTGCTGGTCCGGCACCCAGAAGCCAAGGTGGTGTACCCGGGGGCCCGCCCCGTTCATCAGCGCCACGTCGTGGACGCTGGGTTTGCGGTAGAGCCAGGACGCCCACACCTGGGGCGGGTCGGCCGCCGTCTCGGTGTACTCCGAGCAACGGAAGCCCAGCTGCGCCGTGTAGTAGTGGTGGGCGGCCGCCACATCGGGCACGAACAGGTTGAGGTGATCGATGCGCATCGGCGCCGCACCCCGATAGAGGTCGAAGCGCTGCAGCTGCCTCTCGGCCGGCTCCATCGCCCAGAACAGCTCCACCGTGAAGCCGAAGGGATCCCGAAAGCGGAGCGCCGGCCCCTGCCCCGGCTCCTCGCCGGCGGACAGCAGCCGATGCGGCCAGGCCTGCTCACGGCAGAAGGCCCGGGCCCGGTCCAGATCCTCCGCCTGCCGCACCCGGAAGGCGACATGGTCGACAGCCGGCGCATCGCCCTGGCATAGGGCCAGGGAGTGGTGGAAGCGTTCCTCCAGGCCGCGCAGGTAGGCGCCAGCCGCCGTCCGCTCGGTGAGGAGAAAGCCCAGGGCATCGCAGTAGAAGGCCAGGGCGCGGTCGATGTCGCGCACCACCAGCTCGGCGTGCGCGAAGCGCACGATATCCGCTGGGAACCGCCTTTCAGGCACCGTGCCACCTCCGTTAGTCAAAGAAGATCTGTTCTCCCTCGAGGGCGGGCGCCGGCCCGGCGTCGCCAGCGGGCAGCCGCCAGTAGGCGCCGCGCCAGAAGACGAGCGGCCGTTCGCCGGGAGGCGGCGGCGGCGTGAGGGCGACGACCCGGCCGATCACCAGCTGGTGGTCGCCGGCCGGCACCATCGTCTCCACCTCACAGCCGATGGTGGCCAGCGAGCCGACCAGTCTGGGACCGCCTGCAAATGGCTCGAAGTGCACCTCCGGCGGACTCTTGGCCCGGCCGGCGAAGTGGCGGGAGAGGTTCTCCTGCTCCCGGCTCAAGAGGTTCACGGCGTAGGCGCCAGACCTGGCGACGGCGGCCAGGGTGTGCGCATCCCTGGCAAAGGCCACCAGCACCAAGAGGGGGTCCAGCGACAGCGAGGTGAAGGCGTTGGCGGTCATGCCCAGCACCTGGCGGTTGTCCTGAACGGTGATGACGCAGACGCCGGTGGCGAACAGGCCGACCTGACGCCGAAAGGCCTCGGCCGTGAGCTCAGCCACGGCTGGGCGGTTCCATGGCCGCACTGTCCACCATGCGGCGGGCCAGGTCGATGTAGCGCTGTCGGTCATACCCCTGAAACAGGGCGCCAGCCATGCGCACCGGGTCGCCGAAGAAGAAGCGCTCGTAGAGGACCTGCCGGCTGCCGAAGGCGCTGCTGGAGAGGTCCCAGGCCAGGTGGAAGATGCCCAGCCGCTCCCTGGCGTCGACGCGGGCTGCCGCCAGGTAGCGCTCCACCAGGGGGCCGATCGGGCTGGCCAGGTCGGCGGACCCTGGCAGTGCCATCAGCCCGGAGGCGCCCAGCTGCTGGATGATCTCGATCAGGCGCGGGTAGACCTTGGGGAAGACGTTTCTGGCGGCGTTGAGCGGCGCCCAGGCCGGCCTGAGCAGGCCAAACTCGTCAAGGGCGGCGTCGGCCTCGGCGCTGCGCAAAAAGGCACGCATGGTCTCCAGGGCCACGATCGCCTCGGCCGCCTTCTCCTGGACGTGCTGGAAGACTTCGATGCCGATGGCGTCGATCACGGAGAGGATCACGCCCAGCACGAACTCTGCCTTGGCCACGTTCTTGACCACCACCTGGTGGGTCATGTGCACCACCGCGCCGGTGGCGGCGAACACCTCGTTGCACCGCTTCAGGTCCTCCAGGAGGAAGACCCGCTGCCACGGCACCAGCACATCGTCGAACACGACCAGGGCGTCCATCTCCTCGAACCGGGAGCCGAGTGGATGGTCGAAGTGGGTGCGGCCGTAATCGAAGCTCTCCCGGCAGATGTACTTGAGGCCCTCACTGTGGGAGGGGATGGCGAAGGCGAAGGCGTAGGGGCGGTCCTCCTCCTGCCCCTTCAGCACCGTCGAGGGGAAGACCATGATCTCGTCCGACACCGGGCCTAAGGTGGCGAGCATGCGCGCCCCCCGAATCACCACACCCTGGTCGGTCTCCTTGACGATGCGGGCGGCCAGGAAGGGGTCCTTCTGCTGGGATGCCCCCACCGCCCGATTGGCCTGCGGGTTGATCAGGGTGTGGGTCAGGCACAGGTCCTTCTCCCGCACTTCCTCGTAGTAGGCCTGGATGTTCCGGCCGAAACCGGGACGGGCGTCCTCAAAGTAGGCCTGGGCAGCGGCGAAGGCCATCAGGGAGGCGTTCAGGTAGTCGGGGGTCCGTCCCAGCATGCCCCCCGAGTAGCGGGCCCAGGCGAGCATCATCTCACGCCGCCTGACCAGGTCCTCCTCGGCTCTGGGCTGCAGGAAGCTCAGGCCCACCGGCTGGCCGCTCTTCGGTGAGGTGTAGGTCATGGTGTCGATCAGCTCCGGCTGGTGCTGCATGTCGTAGAGGTGGGCAAGGGTGTCGACCAGATTGGCGAACGCCGGGTGGTGGCTCAGGCCAGTCTGGATGTGCTGCCCTTGAATCCATACGTCGCGGGGCGTTTCGTCAAGCCGTCTCCTGAAATCTGCACCGTGACAGGCTGGCATCGTGGTCAGACCTCCTCAGCGTGGTGTCGCGCCAAACTTGGGAATGGGGTGGGGTCCCAGCGCCACCTGAACGGTGGTGGTCTCGGTGTAGAAGTCGAAGCTGTAGTCCCCGCCCTCTCGCCCGATGCCGCTTTCCTTGGCGCCGCCGAACGGCGTCCTCAGGTCGCGCACGTTTTGCGAGTTGACCCACACCATGCCGGCCAGGAGCCCAGCCGCCAGGCGGTGGGCTCTGGTCAGCTGCTCGGTCCAGAGGTAGGCGGCCAGGCCGTAGCGCACGCCGTTGGCCAGCTCCAGGGCCTCCTCCTCGCCGTGGAACGGCATCGCCACCAGCACCGGCCCAAATACCTCCTCCTGCACCACCCGCATGGCGGGCTGGACGTCCGTGATCAGCGCCGGCAAAAGGTAGTTCCCGCCCGCCACACCCGCTGGGCGGCCCCCGCCCACCAGCACAGTGGCCCCCTCCTCCCGGGCGCCTTGCAGGTAGCCGAGCACACGCTCCAGGTGGTCCGGGTGAATCAGTGGCCCCACCTCAGTGGCAGGGTCGGTCGGATCACCGACCCGGATGGCGGCCACCCGCTGGGCCAGCCGCTCGATGAAGGCGGGGTAGATGCTGTCCTCCACCAGGAGCCGGGAGCCGGCGGTGCACCGCTCGCCGTTCAGGGAGTAGACGCCAAACACCACGGCATCCAGGGCCCGCTCCAGATCGGCGTCGGCAAAGACCACCACCGGTGACTTGCCGCCCAGTTCCATCGACACCCGCTTCAGGTGCTCGGCGCCGGAGCGGATGATCGTCTTGCCGGTGGTGGTCTCGCCGGTGAAGGAGATGAGCGGCACGTCGGGATGCGCCACCAGCGGAGCACCCGCCGTCTCTCCCAGGCCGTGCACAATGTTGAACACCCCGTCCGGGACGCCGGCCTCGGCGATCACCTCGCCCAAGAGGACCGCGGACAGGGGCGACCACTCGGCCGGCTTGAGCACGCAGGTGTTGCCGCTGGCCAGACAGGGCGCCACCTTCCAACTCTCCAGCATCAAGGGCGTGTTCCAGGGCGTGATCAGCCCAGCCACGCCGACCGGGCGGCGCAGGGTGTAGTTCAGGAAGCGGCCGGGCTGGGGGTAGGTCTCACCGCTGAGGCGGGTCGCCATCTCGGCGAAGAAGCTGAAGTTGCTGGCGGCGCGCACCGCCTGGCCCCTGGCCTGGGTCACCGGCAGGCCGGTGTCCGAAACCTCGACGTCCACGAAGTCGCCCTGGCGGCGGATGAGCCCCTCCGCCACCCGGCCGAGGGCGGCTGCCCGTCCTTCGGCGTCGGTCGCCCAGCTCGACTCCCGAAACGCCTTTTCTGCCGCCTTCACGGCGCGGTCCACGTCCTCGGCTCCTCCGTCTGCCACTTCGGCCAGGTGGGCGCCGGTGGCCGGGTTGGTGGTCTCGAAGGTACGGCCGTCTGCCCCGTCCACCCAGCGGCCGCCGATCAGGTGCTGCCAGCGCCTCATCGCCGCTCGCCGCCCGGCGCCAGACGAACCGGGTTCTCCAGGACACCGACTCCCTCCACCTCGCAGCGGATGACGTCCCCCACCGCCACCGGCGAGATCCCCTTCGGGGTGCCGGTCAGAATCACGTCGCCCCGCTCCAGGGTCATGAAGGCGGTGATGAAGGCGATCAGCTCCGGCACGCTGTAGACCAGATGGCGGGTGTTGCCCTCCTGGCGGAGTTCGCCGTTGACCCGGGTGGTGATCTCCAGCTGGCCGGGATCGGCCACGTCGTCGCGGTCGACCAGGTATGGCCCCAGCGGGCAGAAGGTGTCCCAGCCCTTGGCCCTCACCGGCGGCCGGAACGTGTTCTTGATGTAGTCACGGACGGTCACATCATTCGCCACCGTGTAGCCGGCCACCACGTCCAGCGCCCGCTCGGCGCTGACAGCCCTGGCCGTCTGGCCGATCACCACCGCCAGCTCCGCCTCGTAGTGCACGAACTGGGCCCGCTCGGGGTAGTGGATCGGGGCCAGGTGGCCGATCAGTGTCGACACCGGCTTCAGGAAGAGGGTGGGCTCTTCGGGCTTGTCCAGATCCAGCTCCTGGGCGTGGTCGGCAAAATTGAGAGCCAGTCCGACCACCGAGCGCGGCCGGACCGGCGGCAGGAACACGACCTGATCGAGAGCAAAGCGCTCGCCGCCGCCATCCACCAGTTCGCCGCTCTTCTCGTCCAGCAGGCCGCGGCAAAGTCGGCCACCAGCCGCGAAGCGGGCCCGCTTCATGCCTGGGCCGCCGCCTGGGCAGGGGCGTGAATCGCCCAGTCCCGAAGCGCCGCCGCCAGTCTGGTCTGAACCGCCGGCTGGGGCGGCACCAGCGGCAGCCTGAGGGCGGGGTGGATCTTGCCCATCCAGCCCAGCACGCACTTCACCGGGCTGGGGTTGGTCTCCAGGAACAGGGCCTCGTTCAGCGGCAAGAGGCGGTAGTGCAGGTCCCGCGCCTCCTCCCAGCGCCCGGCCTGGGTCAGGTTGTAGAGCTGGGCGACCTCATGGGGCAAGACGTTGGCTGTGGCCGACACGTGGCCAGCACCGCCCAGCGCCAGCATCGGGAAGCACAGCGCCTCAATCCCGGAGAAGACCAGGAAATCCCGCCCCAGGGTGAGCAGGATGTCGCTCACCTGCTGCAGGTCGGTGTACGCCTCTTTGACGCCCACCACGTTGGGGCAGGCCGCACGGATACGGGAGAGGGTCTCCGGCAGGAGATTGACCGCACTGCGGCCCGGAATGTTGTAGACCACCACCGGCAGGCTGGTGCTGTCGGCGACTGCGGTGAAGTAGGCGAGAAGCCCCTCTTGGCTCGGCCGGTTGTAGTAGGGCACGATCACCAGGGCGGCGTCGGCACCGGCCCGCTCGGCGACCCGGGTCAGGTGGAGCGTCTCCTTCAGGTTGTTGGTGCCGGTGCCGGCCAAGACAGGCGCCCGTCCGGCAGTGGCTTCCACCGCCAGCCGGATCATGGTCTCCCGCTCGCCCAGCGACAGGGCGCTCGGCTCGCCAGTGGTGCCGGTGACAGAGATGCCGTGGCTGCCAGAGGCCAGCTGCCAGTCGATCAGCCGGCGCAATGCCACCTGGTCGATCTCGTCCTCCTCGGTGAAGGGCGTGACCAAGGGCACGATCGAACCGCGGAGCCGGCTCACGTCCGGTGCGTTAGCCATGCCAACCTCCCATCCAGCGTCCTGCCTCTTAGCGGACTGCCAACAGGTCGGCCAGGGCCGCCATGGCGCGGGCGATCTCCTCGTCGCTGGCCGCTAAAGACAGGCGCAGCTCACCCTGGGCGGAGGTGCCGAAGGCGCTGCCCGGCACGGTGACAACGCCAAACTCCTCGATCAGCCGGCGGTGCACCTCTGTGGCCGGGCCAGCCTTTGAGACGTCGACCATCAGGTAGAAGGCGCCGCCCGGTGTGTAGCGGTAGACTCCCCACTCCTTGAGGTGGTGAAGGGCCAGATCGCGCCGCCGCCGGTAGGTGGCGACGACGGAGTGGATCTCGGCCTCGGGAACCTTGAGCGCCGCCTTGGCCGCCTCCTGGGCGACCATCGAGGTGGAGCTGTACACCATCTCGGCCACCCGCTTGGTGGCGTCCACCCGCTGCTCCGGCGTCACCAGGTAGCCCAGGCGCCAGCCGGTCATGGCGTATGTTTTGGAGAAGCTGTAGACGGCCAGTGTGCGCTCCGGGTAGAGGGCACGCATCGCCACCGGGGTCTCCCCGTAGGTGATCTGGTCGTAGACCTCGTCCGAGATCACCCACAGCCCGTGCCGCCTCGCCACCTGGGCGATGCCCTCGGCCAGCGGCCCCGGGAAGACTGATCCGGTGGGGTTGGAGGGGCTGTTCACCACCACGGCTCTGGTCCGGTCCGTGATCGGCCAGCTGTCCGGGTCGGGCAGGTAGCCGTCGGCGGCGGGCAAGGGATAGAAGAGCGGCACGCCGCCCAGGGACAGCACCTGGCTCACCACGTTTGGCCACCCTGGGTCCGGCAGCAGCACCTCGTCCCCTGTCTCGAGCAGGGTGCTAAGCGCCAGATAGAGGGCGCCGATGCCGCCGTGCGTCACAAACACCTGCTCGGCGCTGGCACTGACCCGATTGACCCGCCCGAGTTTCTCGGCCAGGGCCTGGCGCAGGTCCTTGGGCCCCTCCGTCGGCGTGTAGACCATCCGCCGCTCGAGCACGGCCTGGGCCGCTGCCTGGCGCACCGCCAGGGGCGCCATCACGCTCGGCTCGCCGAACTCCAGATGGGCTAGCCCCTCTCGGCCCACTGCCAGAGAGGCGGCCGCCCGAATCCCGGACCGGGGCAAAGACGCCGCCATGCGAGAGATCTCACGGTCGGTGGTGGCCACGACTGATCCTCCTTATGATGGGGGCCAGACGGCCCTCCCTTGGGCCTTCTCCACCTCCCTCGGAGCCTCCTTCAGAGCTCAACCACCGTCACGCCGCTGCCACCGGCCGCCGGCTCAGCGGTCGCGTAGTGGCGTACCGCTGGATAGAGGGCCAGGGCTTCGTGAATGGCGCGCCTGAGGCTGCCGCTGCCCTTGCCGTGGACGATGCGCACCCGCTCCAATCCCGCCAGCTGGGCATCGTCCAGGTACTTGTCGAGCAGGCTCAGCGCCTCATCTACCCTCAGTCCGATCAGGTGCAGCTCCGGTGAGATGTTCTGCGCCTTGGCCAGGCTGATCTGGTTCCAGCCCGCCCGCTCGGCGGCCCGCTCCCGGCTTCCCGGCTGGAGATCTGCCAGCGGCAGGCGCAGGCGCAGCGCACCCACCTCCACCACCGCCTCCTGCCGCTCCCGATCGACCTCCACCAGGCGGCCGCTGCGGCCAAGGCGCTCCAGCGCCACCTCAGCTCCAACAGCCAGCTCTGGCCGGTCCGGCTGGGGTGCCGGCTCAGGGCGGCTAGGGTCCGCCAGCCGCTCGTCCCAGGCCAAAAGCCTCTGCCGCACCTCTTCCAGCGCCTCCACCGCACCCTTTTCCTGCTGCGCTCGCCGGATCTCACGCAGGGCCTGCGACAGCTCGCGGCGGGCTTCGAGCAAGAGGGCCTGCGCTTCCCGCCGGCTCTGGTCGCGACTCTCCACCGCCCGCCGCCTGGCTTCTTCGCTGAACTCCCGGGCCCGCTGCTCGTCGCCCCGGGCCTGGTTCAGCCGCGATTCGGTCTCCTGGCGCATTTCCGCCTGCCGGCGGCGCTCGGCCTCCAGCTCGGCGATCACGTCCTCCATCGCCAGCCGGTCGGTCTGCACCCGGCTGCGGGCCCGCGCCACAATCCGCTCCGCCAGCCCCAGGCGGGAGGCGATGGCGAAGGCCTGAGAGCGGCCCGGAACACCGATCTGGAGTTCATAGGTCGGCGACAGGGTGGCGAGGTCGAAGGTCACCGAGGCGTTGACCAGTCCCGGCGTGACCAGCGCCATCGCCTTCAGCTCCGGGTAGTGGGTGGTGGCAAGCCCCAGCACCTGTTGCTCCAGCAACTCCAGGACGACGGAGCCGGCCAGGGCCGCTCCCTCCTCAGGGTCGGTGCCAGCGCCCAGTTCGTCCAGGAGCACCAGCGACCACGGACGCACCTGGTTCAGGATCAGGATGATGCGCCGCATGTGCGAGGAGAAGGTGGACAGACTCTGAGCGATCGACTGATCATCGCCGATGTCAGCCAGCACCCGAGCGAATACCGGCAGCCGGCAGCCTGGTCCCACCGGCAGCTGGCAGCCTGTCTGATGGAGCAGGGCCAACAGCCCGCAGGTCTTGAGGGCGACCGTCTTGCCGCCGGTGTTCGGTCCGGTGATCATCACCATCCGGACCTCGGGCGTGAGTTCGACCGAGATCGGCACCACCCGGCCCCTGAGCAGCGGGTGACGGGCGTCTCGCAACACGAAGCAGCCGTCTTCCCCCATCTCCGCCGGCTCGGCCTGCCAGGCCTCGGCCAGTTCGGCTCTGGCCAGGGCCAGGTCGAGCTGGAGGGCGGCGGCAAAACCGTCGGTCAGGACCAGGTGCTGGGCCGCCACCTGCACACTGAGGGCAAGGCAGATCCGCTCCACCTCGTCCTGTTCCTGCCGGCGCACCTCCTCCAGGCGGTTGGCCAGCTCCACCGCCCACGCCGGCTCTACGAACAGCGTGGCGCCGGACTGCGACACGTCGTGGACGATGCCGGGCAGCTGGCTGCGAAACTCCGCTCGCACCGGGATCACCCAGTGGCCCTGGCGTTGGCTGACCAGGGGCTCCTGCAGCATCTTGGCCGTCTCGCCGCTATGGATCAGCGTCTCCAGACGGCGGCGGATCTCGGCCTCGCCGCGTTGGATCTGGGCGCGCAACTGAGCCAGCTTGGCCGATGCCTGGTCGCGCACACCAGCCTCGTCCACGGCAGCCCGGATGGCTGCCTCCAGCTCACCGGCCAGAGGCAGGCGGCGGCTCAGTTCCGAAAGGGCAATGAGCGCCGGCCTGGTCTGCTCGATCGCCCGCTTGGTCAGCCGCAGGCCGCGCAGCGCTTCGGCCAGGGTGAACAGCTCCGCCGGGCTCATGGCACCGCCCTGCCGGGCCCGGACAACGGACGGCCGGCAGTCGCTAACACCGCCCAGCAGCACGGCCTCGCTGTGCAGAAGGCGCCTGCCGTCGGCTGTCTCGGCGCCCAGCTGGCGCACTGTATCGCCCTGGCTGGACGGGCGGAGCTGGCGGGCCATGTCGGCGGCGGCGTGCGTGCGGCAGCGGCTGGCGATCAGCTCCAGGGCCGCCGGGTACTCAAGCAGCTCCAGCGAGCGCTCGTCCCAAGTTCCTGCCGGGACCTCTTGGCCCTCCTCAGCCAAGATTGCCCGGCGCCTGCGAGTGCGCCGTCTGGAGGGCGGGGTCCACCAGCGGGGTGGCCATCGCCTGCAGCTGGTCAGAAGGGATCTCCATCGCGTTCTCCCGGCGCACCCAGCCCCGTGCTTCCGCCGCCTCGGCGACGCGGTGCACGGCCACCAGGTAGGCAGCCTCCCGCATCGAGATGTGGTGCGCCTGCTTCATCTTGTACACGGTGTCGAAGGCCTTGGTCATCATGGCGCGGAGCTTGCGGTCGACCTCCTGCGGCGGCCAGTAGTAGCCCATCGTGTTCTGCACCCACTCGAAGTAGGAAACGGTGACGCCGCCGGCGTTGCACAGGATGTCCGGAATGATGAACACGCCGCGCGAGGCCAAGAGTTGGTCGCCCTCCGGCGTGGTCGGCCCGTTGGCCGCCTCGGCGATGATCTTGGCTCTGACCAGGCGGGCGTTCTCCTCATCGATCTGGTTCTCCAGCGCGGCCGGCACCAGAATGTCGACCTCCAGGCCGAACAGCCGCCTGGTGTCGATCTCCTGGCTGCCGGGAAACCCTCGGACGGTGTGCATTTTCTCCACGTATTTCAGCAGCCTGGGCACATCCAGGCCGTCCGGGTCGTAGGCGCCGCCCTTAACGTCCTCCACTGCCAGCACCTTCACGCCGGCCTGGTGCAGGTAGTGGGCGGTGTAGGACCCGACGTTGCCGAAGCCCTGAATGGCGGCCGTCGCCCCCTTCACCTCCAGGCCGATGCGCTTGGCGGCGGCCAGCACCGTGAACACCACGCCGCGGCCGGTGGCGCCGGTTCGCCCTTCGCTGCCGCCCAGCACCAAGGGCTTGCCGGTGATGAAACCGGGCAGATGCTGGCCCCGCACCCGGTCGAACTCATCCAGCATCCAGCCCATGATCTGGGCCGAGGTGTTCACGTCCGGTGCCGGGATGTCCACTTCCGGCCCCATCATCGGGGCCAGGCGCCGGATGTAGCCTCTGGACAGCTCCTCCAGTTCGCGCTCGCTCATCTGGGCGGGGTCGCAGATGACGCCACCCTTGGCACCGCCGTAGGGCAATCCCATCACCGCCGTCTTGAAGGTCATCCACATCGACAGGCCCTTGACCTCGTCGATGGTGACATCGGGGTGGAAGCGGATGCCGCCCTTGGTCGGGCCGGTGGCGTCGGTGTGCTGCGCCCGGTAGCCGATGAAGGTCTCGAGCCGGCCGTCGTCCATCCTGACCGGAACAGCCACCTCAATCATCCGCATCGGATCCTTGAGCAGGTTGTAAACGCTCTGGCCCAGATGCAGATTGTCGACGGCTCGCCTGAGCTGACCCTGGACGATGTGAAAGGGATTGGTCTCATCCGCCACCTGGGTTCCCCCCGCTCGTATCGGCTGCCTTGGACTTCTTCACCCTCTGCGCAGATCCCCCCCGAACCGGGCCAGCGCCTGGCTGACCCGGCTGAGGCACTCGTCCACCTCAGTTTCGGTCAGGGTTCGCTCCGGATCCGAGAAGGTGAGGCGAAGGGCCAGGCTCTTGTGGCCGGCTTCGACCTGCGGGCCCCGGTACAGGTCGAACAGCGCCACATCGCCAAGTTGCCGGCCGGCGGCGGCTACGACCGCCGCCTCCAGCTCGGCGAAGGCCACCGTCTCCGGCACCACCACCGCCAGGTCCCGCTGTACCGTGGGCTGGCGGGACGGGAGGCGGACCTTCGGCACCTGGCTCTGGCCGATCAGCGGCGCCAGCGCCAGCTCCCACAGCACCACGGCCTGCTTCAGCCGCTCTGGCAAGAGCGCTGGGTGGGCCTCCCCCAGCCAGCCGATCTCCTGGCTGCCCAGGCGCACCGTGAACTGGCGGTGGGGGTGGAGGAAGCTGTGCGAGCTCCCAGGTTCGAGCGTGAGCGGCAGGTGCAGGCGGTCGGCCAGGGCGCCGAGCACGCCCTTGCCGCTGAACAGGTCGATCGGGCGGCGGATGCCGGTCCAGCTTCTCGGCCAGCCGCCGGTGAGCAACGCGGCCAGGTGATCCTCCTCCCGTACAGCGTCTTCGGCGGGGAAGAAGACGCGGCCCACTTCGAACAGTCGCAGGTCCTCATGGCGGAAGGCGAGGTTCACGGTGAGCGCCTTCAGGAGGCTGGCCGAGAGCGCCGGCCGGAGCCAGGCCTCCTCCACCGACAAGGGATTGCCCAGCGCCGCCGCCGGGCCGAAGGGTGTCACTTCCCTCTCGGCCAGGAGCGAGTTGCCCCAGTGCTCGCTGAGGCCCATGCCCAATAGCCAGTGGCGGACTTCCCGCACCAGCTCCCAGTCGGCTCCTGCGGCGCCGACCTGGCCGCTGGGCAAGGGGGTCTCCGGAATCTGGTCGTAGCCGATCAGCCGGCCGACCTCCTCGGCCACGTCGGCCTCTGTGGCCACGTCACGGCGGCGATCCGGCACCTCGACCACCAGCGCCGCGCTGTGGGCGGTGGCGGCGAGCCCCAGCCGGCTCAGGCAATGGGCCATCTGGGCCTCGCCGATCGGGTATCCCAAAAGCTGGGCGACCCGCTCCGGCCTCACCGTCAGGCGGCGAGGCGGCGCTGGCGGTGCCTCCCGTCGCGACACCATCTCGGCGGGACCGGCCCCGGCCGCCGCCAGGATGGCCAGGGCATCGGCCAGGGCGGCACTGCTGCGCTCGCGGTCCACACCGCGCTGGAAGCGCAGCGCGGCGTCTGTGGGCAGACCAAGGCGCCGGAAACTTCGCCGGATGCGGGCCGGATCGAAGGCCGCAGCCTCGATCAGCACATGGCTGGAGCTCTCGCTGATCGCCCCGCGCAGTCCGCCCAGGATGCCGGCGACGTTCAGCACGCCCAGGTCATCGGCGATCACAATGTCGTCCGGTCCGAGCTGGCGGGAGATGCCGTCCAGGGTGACCACCGTCTCGCCGGCGGCTGCCAGCCGGACCCGGACCTCCCCCTTGATCTGATCGAGGTCGAAGGCGTGCAGCGGCTGGCCCCAGGCCAGGGCGATGTAGTTGGTGATGTCCACGTAGAGATTGTGCGTGCGCAGCCCGGAGTCCCACAGGCGGCGCTTCAGCCAGAGCGGTGAGGCGGGTCCGGGCGGACCGGTCAGCTGGGCCAAGAGGTAGGTCGGTGCGATCTGGGCGGGCTCGACCCGCCCCGGCAACTCACGCTGCCCCTCCGGCAGCTCCTTGAGCGGCAGGCGCACCCGGCGCCCCAGGCCCGCCGCCAGCTCCTCGGCGAGACCGATCACATGCTGGCAGAAGACGGCCAGATTCGGTGTGAGGTCGATGTCGAACACGGTCTCCGGCAGTCCCAGCACCGCCGCCAGCGGCTGGCCGCCAGCACCGTCCGGCAGTTCGAGCAGCCGGTCCGCCTCCTCGCCCACCCCCAGCTCCTGGGCGGAGAGCAACATCCCAGCCGAGACCTGGCCGGCAAAGACGGCTTCTTCGATCAGCCGGCCGCCGGGCAGAACGCTGCCCGGCGGTGCCCACGGGTAGCAGCTCCCCGCCCTGATGTTTGGCGCCCCGCTCACCACCTCCACCGTCTCGTTGCCGGTGGATACTACTGCCGCCTGCAGGTGGGCGCTCAGCCGGCGGGTGGTCACCACCTCTACCGCCAAAAGCGCCTCCAGCCCAGCACCGATCAGCTCCTGGTGCTCGACCAGGAGGCCCTGCCTGCTCAGGATCTGGGCCGCCTCGACCGCAGGCGGGGCCTCGGCCAGGTAGGAGGCGATCCAGCTGTATGGCACGCGCATCTTTTCGCCCCCTAGAACTGCTCGAGGAACTGCAGGTCACCCTGCAAGAGGATGCGGACGTCTGGAATCTGGTAGTAGAGCATGGTCAGCCGCTCGATGCCGAGGCCGAAGGCGAATCCGGTCACCGCCTCGGGGTCGTAGCCGCCGGCCAAGAGCACGTTGGGGTGGACCAGTCCGGCCCCCAGCACCTCCAGCCAGCCCGTCTCGCTGCACAAGACGCAACCCTTCTGGCCACAGAACAGGCATCCGACATCGAGCTCGGCCGATGGCTCCGTGAACGGGAAGTAGCTGGGCCGGAATCTAATCGCCACCTTGGATCCGAACAGCTCTCTCACAAAGGTGGCCAGGGTCGCCTTCAGGTGCGCCATCGACACGCCGTGGTCGACGACCAGGCCCTCGATCTGGTGAAAGGCGCTGGCGTGGGTGGCGTCGTCGTCGCGGCGGTAGACCCGCCCCGGTGCGATGATGCGGAGGGGACCGGGTGCGCTGGCCCGCATGGCCCGAATCTGCACCGGTGAGGTGTGGGTGCGCAAGAGCCAGCCGCCGGAGGCGAGCGTGAAGGAGTCCTGCATGTCACGCGCCGGGTGGTCCTTCGGGAAGTTCAGGGCTTCGAAGTTGTGCCAGTCGTCCTCAACCTCTGGGCCGAGCGCCACCTGAAACCCCATCGCCACAAAGATCGAGACCAGCCGCTCCTGAATCATGGCCAAGGGATGGGGGTGTCCGAGCGCGATCGGCTCGCCGGGCAAGGTGAGGTCCACTCGCTCTTCCGCCAGGCGCTGAACAAGAGCACTCTCGGCCAGCGTCTGGCGGCGGCTCATCAGCCTTTCCTCGATCGCTGCCTTGGTCCGGTTGAGCATCTGCCCACTCTCTCGCCGCGCCTCCGGTGGCAGCTGGGAAAGGGCCCTCAGGGCCTCGGTCAGCTTGCCGCGCCGGCCCAGCACCTCCACCCGGAGCGCCTCCAGCTCCGTCAGGTCAGCCTGGTCGATCGCCTCGAGGTATGCCTGCCAGTCCTGGTCCGCCACGCCTGGACCCTCCTCGTCTGGCTCTTCCCCGAAAAACAAAAACCGCCCCTCTTGGGGCGGTTGGATCCGCGGTGCCACCCAAGTTGCTGCCGGTGGGCAGCCACTTCGTCGGTTAACGCACGTGCGCGCCGCCCTACTGGAGAGTCCGTTCAGGCGGCGACTCAGGAGTGAATGGCGGCGGCTTCCGACCGGTGCTCGCAGTCCCTGGCACCGACTCCCTGGACAGTCGCTGGTGCCGCCCTATCTCCGTCATCGCGTTGGCCTATGCGATTTGGCCGAGTTTATCACCCCAAGCCTGGGAGAACAAGCGGCCCTGTGCTGGGGTTGCCCGCTCCGGCGCCGGATTCATGCGGGCAGCCTGGGGCCCATGGCCGAGCTGATCCGAGACAGGAGTAGCGCCGCCGCCACCGCCACATTCAGCGACTCGACAGCCCGGCCCAACGGGATGGTGACCGGCCGGCCGCGGGCCAGGGCGCCATGCCCTTCGTTTCCGACCACAAGCAGCCAGCGGCCGCTCCACTCACACGCCTCCGGCACCTCGCCGCCGTGGGCGCTGGCGGTGGCCAGACTGAATCCGTGCCCGCTTGCCTCCTGCCAGTCCTGGATCTCCAGCACCGGCAGGAGGAAACTGGTCGCCGCCGCTGCCCGCAGCGACTTCGCCGACCAGGGCCGGGCGGACCCCGGCCCTACCACCACGCCGTCCGCACCCAGGGCAGCGGCCACCCGGATCAGGGCGCCGAGGTTGCCGGGGTCCTGCACACCGTCGATGCCGAGCAGGAGTCGGTCTTTGGCCAGGGACTGCCAGCTTGACCGCGGCCGGCGGAAGACGCCGCTGGCACCGGGCAAGCTGCGGCTGCCAACCAGACGGGCGTACAGGGCCGCCGGCGCCTCCCACAGCGGCCATGGTCCACTGCGCAGCAGCGGCGGCAGGAGACCCACCCGCCCCTCGCTGACAACCACCTGCTCCGGGGTGAAGCCGCGGCCGATCAGATCCGCCAGGCGGCGCTCTCCCTCCACCAGCACCAGATCGGCGCGGCCGTCCGCCAGTGCTGCCAGCTCAGCAGCGCGCTGGCCGTGGGGGCCGAGCCGGCTCACTCCTCGGTCAGACCCTGCTTGGCCTGGGCAACCAGTTGCGAGAAGGTGGCGGCGTCCACCACCGCCAACTCAGCCAGGACCTTGCGGTTGACGGCGACGCCAGACCGCTTCAGGCCGGAGATGAAGCGGCTGTAAGTCAGCCCTTCCTGGCGGGTGGCGGCGTTGATGCGGGCGATCCACAGCCGGCGGAACTCACCCTTGCGCTGGCGGCGGTGGCGGTAGCTGTGCCATAGCGCATGCAGCATAGCCTCGTTGGCCGGCCGGTAGAGCTTGGAGCGTGACCCCCACATGCCGCGGGCAAGCCGGAGAATCTTCTTGTGGCGGCGGCGCCGGGTCACGCCGCGCTTCACTCTAGCCATATGGTCCCCTCCTCCGGGCGATCAGGCGCCGGGCAGCAGTCTCTTCAGTCGCTTGGTGTCAGACGGGCTGAGCACGGCGCTCTGGCGCAGATCCTGGCGGCTGGCTGCACCCTTCCTGGTCAGCTTGTGGCTGCGGCTGGAATGGGCACCGATGCCCTTGCCGTTGCGGGTCAGGCGAAAGCGCTTGGCGGCGCCGCGGTGCGTCTTGACTTTCGGCATGCTTCCACTCCTAGGTGGCGTTCTTGGGGGCAAAAAACATGATCATGTTGCGTCCTTCCAGGCGGGGCGGCCGCTCGACCACTGCCACCTCCTGCAGCTGGTCGGCCAAGCGGCGCAGGATCTCCTGACCGATCTCCTGGTGCACGATCTCCCGGCCCCGAAACATGATGGTGGCCTTGACTTTGTCGCCTTCCTTGAGGAACTTCATGGCGTTTCGCATCTTGACGTCGAAGTCGTGGGCCTCGATGCGGGGGCGCAGCTTCACCTCTTTGACGCTGATCTGCTTCTGCTTCTTGCGGGTTTCCTTCTCCCGCTTCTGCTCCTCGTAGCGGAAGCGGCCAAAGTCCATGATCCTGCACACCGGCGGCTTGGCCCCGGCTGCGACCTCGACCAGGTCGAGGTTCCGTTCAGTGGCCAGCTCCAGGGCCCGGGACAAGGACACGATCCCCATCTGCGCCCCGTCCGGTCCAACCAGCCGGACTTCGCGGGCCCTGATCTCGTCGTTGATCCGCCACTCTTTGGTGCTCAGGCTCTCCCCTCCGACGTTGGGCCATGGATCACAAAAGGCAGGCCACGCCTGCCTCTCGCTCGGTGTTGTGAGACCGAACCCGCAACGCCAGAGCGTGCAGGTGAGAAGTCAGGCTTCTTCTTGGCCTCTTCAGTATCCAGGCTTGGGCCGGCTCCGTCAAGGCTTGCAGGAGGGCCGATCGGTGGTGTCTAAACAGCCGAGGCTCAGAGTTTGGACAACCTAAGGGGGATCCCGATGGGTCTGTTGGACGGGCGGCGCTGCCTGGTGGCAGGCGTGGCCAACAAGCGATCTCTGGCCTGGGGCTGCACCAGCGCCTTTCTCAGGGAAGGCGCCGAGGTGATTCTCACCTATCAGAATGACCACTTCAAAAACACGATCGAGCGGCTGCTCGATGAGAACGGCTATCGGCAGGCGGTGGCCCTCTACCACCTGGATGTCACCGACGAGGACTCCCTGGCTGAACTTGGCCGGGCCGTTGGCCGCCACGGCAAGCTCGATGTGATCGTCCACTCCATCGCCCACGCCCGCACTGAGGACCTGGAGGGCAGCTTCCTCGAGGTGTCCCGCCCGGGTTTTGGCTTTGCCCTGGATGTCAGCGCCTACTCCCTCGTTTCCCTCACCCGCGCCCTCAGGCCGCATCTGTCCGACGACGCCAGCGTGATCACGATGACCTATCACGCCGGCGAACGGGTGGTTCCCAACTACAACGTGATGGCCGTCGCCAAGCAGGCCCTGGAGACCATCGTCCGCTACCTGGCCGCCGAACTGGGTCCAGCCGGCGTACGGGTCAACGCGGTGTCCGCCGGAGCGGTGAAGACACTGGCCGCCTCCGGCGTGAAGGGCATCTCACACTCGATCAAGACCTACGAGGAGATTGCCCCCCTGCGCCGGGCCGTGACCATTGAGGAGATCGGTGACGCCGCCGTCTTCCTGGCGTCGCGGCTCAGCCGGGCCGTGACCGGCACCATCCTGTTCGTGGACGAAGGCTTCCACGTGCTGGGGTCGGTTCCGACCTCAGCTGGCTAGCGGCTTTCCTCAGCGTGGTGGCCGGGGCCCAGCCAGCGGCTGGCGACCTTGTGCTGGAGCTCGGAAACAAAGTCCTTGACCGGCATGGCCCCGAGGTCTCTGCCGCCCCGCTCCCGGACGGCCAGCGTGCCTGCCTCGACCTCCCGCTGGCCGATCACGGCCACATACGGGACCTTGTCCTTCTCGGCATGACGGATCCGGTAGCCCACCTTCTCGTTGCGCCCGTCCAGCTCTACCCTCAAGCCAGCGGCCTGCAGGGTTGCTCGTACGCCCTGGGCGCTCTCGTGTTCGGCCTCCGATATCGGTAGGAGGCGGACCTGGACCGGGGCCAGCCACAGCGGAAAGGCCCCGGCGAAGTGCTCGACCAGGACGCCTATGAAGCGCTCCAGCGATCCCATGATGGCGTGGTGCACCATCACCGGCGTCTTCTGCCTGCCATCGCGGTCGATGTAGTGCAGGTCGAAGCGGATCGGCAGCTGGAAGTCCAGCTGGACGGTGGCCACCTGCCAGCGCCGGCCCAGGGCGTCCGTTGCCACGAAGTCCAGCTTGGGACCGTAGAAGGCCCCCTCGCCGGGGTCGGTCACATAGGGCCTCCCGGCTTCCTTTAGCACACCCTCCAGAGCGGCCTCGGCCCGGTCCCAGAGGGCCTCCTCTCCCATGCGGTCTGCGGGCCGGGTCGAAAAGTGGATCTCAATGGGCATGGCGAAGGCCTCGTAGATGGCGTCGACCAGGCCCAGCGCCTCGGCCACGACCTCCTCAATCTGCTCCGGGGCCAGAAAGGTGTGGGTGTCGTCCTGGTGCATGCCGCGCACGCGCAGGAGCCCATGCAGTGTGCCCGATCGCTCGCGGCGGGTGAGCGGTCCGTACTCGGCGATGCGGAGCGGCAGCTCCCGGTAGGAGCGGGTGGTCTCAGAGAAGAGGAGGCAGTGGCCCGGGCAGTTCATCGGCTTGACGCCGAAGGCCTCGCCCTCCGCCTCCATCAGGAACATGTTGTCCTTGAAGTGGGCGGCGTGCCCCGAGGTCTGCCACAGCTCGGTCTTGTAGATCCAGGGGGTGGACACCTCCTGGTAGCCAAGCGGCTGCTGCAGGCTGCGCGAGAAGCCGACCAGCGCCTCGTAGAGGGCGAGGCCCTTGGGGTGCCAGAAGGCAAAGCCAGGGGCGACGTCGTGGAAGCTGAACAGGTCGAGTTCCGGGCCCAGCCGGCGATGATCGCGCCGCTTCGCCTCCTCGATCAGGAAAAAATGGCGCTCCAGCTCGTCATCTGACGGGAAGGCCGTGCCATACACCCGCTGCAGCATCGGGCCCTGATCGTTGCCCTGGAAATACGCACCGGCCACATTGGTGAGCCGCAGGGCCTTGATCAGGCCCGTTCTGGCCAGATGCGGCCCCCGGCACAGATCGGTGAACTCGCCCTGGCGATAGGTGGTGATCACGGCATCGTCCCGCAGCGCCTCGATCAGGGCCACCTTGAACGGCTCACCGGCCTGGGTGAACCACGCTAGGGCATCCTGGCGGGAGATCTCCTGGCGGCTGACCGGATGGTCCTCAGCCACCACCCGGGCCATCTCGGCCTCGATGGCGGCCAGGTCAGCGCTGCTGATCGGTTCTGGAAACAGGATGTCATAGAAGAAGCCCTCGTCGGTGGCCGGCCCGATCGCCAGCTGGGCCTTCGGGTAGAGCCGCTTCACGGCCTGGGCCAGAACGTGGGCGGCGGTATGGCGAAACACCTGGCGCCCTTTGGCGTCGGTGAAGCGGAGCAGACGGACACTTGCTGCCGTCACCGGCCTAAAGAGCTCCAGCACCTGGTCGCCCGCCGCCACGGCCAAGGCCTGCTCGGCCCCCAGCCTGGCCACCAGATCGGCGTACACCGCCCCCTCCGGCAGTTCCACCGCACCGGCTCCCACCACATCGACTCGCATCGCCCAGCCTCCTCGATAGACGCAAAACACCCGCCCCGGTCAGGGGCGAGTGTCGCTCGCGGTTCCACCCTAGTTTGGAAGTCGCCTTCCCTCCGGCGCGCTATCGGGCGCTGGCCGCCGGCGTTGGCGCCGGAACTCAGAAGTGGTCTTCACCGTCTGGCCTGCGGGGGGCTCGCACCCTTCCCCCTTCGCTGCGGCGCCCGGACGGCTACTCGCTTCGTCATCGCTGTTGGGGCGTATTCTCGCCGATGGCAGGCTGTTCGTCAAGCGAGCCGGCCGGCGGGGGCGGGCAGGGCCGCGCCCCCTGTCGCCGAACTGCTGGCTGGTATCGACGCCGTGCAGGATGCGCCAGGAAAGAGGTGGTTAGGTGTTGCACCGTCTGAAGTCACCGAAGAGCCCCGTCAACATCCAGCACCAGGAACGGCTGAGGCCGCTGGACCGTGCCGCCTTGGTGATCACCACCCGGGTTGGCACCATGTCCTTCTTCCTCGTCATTTTCACCTGGACGGCCGTCTGGCTGCTCTGGAACGTCCTGGCCCCCGTCTCGCTGCGCTTCGACCCGGCACCGGCCTTCGTGTTCTGGCTGTTCCTCTCCAACATGATTCAGATCTTCCTGATGCCGCTGGTGATGGTCGGGCAGAACCTGCAGGGCGCCCACAGCGAACTGCGGGCAGAGTACGACCATGAGACGGTGACCGAGATGAAGAGCCAGCTTGCCGCCATCCTGGCCAAGCTGGAGGCGCTGCCGGAGTTGAAGGGGGACAAGCCGGCTACTCCCTAGCCGGGCCGCTCCCTGTTCCCTGGGCCGCGGCGAAAGCCGTCCAGGCCCGCTCCAGGTCATCGCCCACACGCTGTGCCTCAGCTGCGAGGCGCTGGCGGTCTGGCGGGGTGAGCCCCGGGTCAGCCATCTGGGTGGCCAGCTGGTCGACCCTTCTCTCCAGCGCCGCGATCTGTTGGGACCAGTCGGGGGCGGTTACCGCCGGTGCCGCTGGGGCGCGTCGAACTGCCCTGGCTGAGGGTTTTGGCGCTCCTGTCTTCTCCCCCTGGTAGCGCCCTATCTGCAGGGTGTCGGCCTTGAGCAGCTGGCCGAAGCGGTGGTCGTGGGTGGCCACCACCACCGCCCCCGGGTACTCCACCAAGGCCGCGGCCAGTCCCTCTTGCGCCGTCTGGTCCAGATTGTTGGTCGGCTCGTCCAGGAGCAGCACCGAGGCGCCGCTGGCTTCCAGGCCAGCGATGGCGAGGCGCGTCCGCTCGCCGCCGGACAGCTGGCCGACGGCCGTCTCCCGATGGGCCGCCAATCCGTAACGGGCCAGGAGACCGATCGCCTCTTGGACGGTGGGCACCCCCACCACCCGCATCAGGTGGCGGACCAAGTCCAGCGCTGGGTCTGGCCAGGTGGGCGACTGCGCCACCCAGGCCCGGCGGACACCGTTGCCCAGCCGGATGCGCCCGGCCAGCGGCCTGAGCTCGCCGGCCAGGGTGCGCAGGAGCGTGGTCTTGCCGGCGCCGTTGGGGCCCGAGACCACCAGCCGGCTGCCCGGCTCCAGCGTGATGGTGAGACCCTCGGCCAGACGCCTCTCACCGATGCCCACCGCCAGATCCTCGGCCAATAGCAGGATGCCAGCCCTGCCGTCGGTGCCAAAGCGCGGTCTGGCCACCGGCGGCCTGAGTGTGGGAGGCGGCTCCTTGAGGCGGGAGAGTTTGCGCTCCCGGTCCTTGGCCTGGCTGGCCCGGGTGCCGCTGCCGAACTTCCGGATGAAGGCCTCCAGCTTGGCCCTCTCCTCGCCCAGTCGTTCGCTCTCAGCCGCCCGCTGGCTCTCCTGCTCCCGGCGCGCCGCCAGGTAGGCGCCAAAACCCAGGTTGTAGACGGCGATGCCAGTGGGCTCCAGATGCCAGACCTGATCGGTCAGTCCCTCCAGGAAGTCCGGGTCGTGCGCCACGATCAGAAAGGTGGGCACCTGCTCCAGCCGCCGGCGCAGCCAGGCCCGGCCATCTCGGTCCAGGTGGTTGGTCGGCTCGTCCAGGATCCACAAGGAGGCCTCTTGAGCGGCGAGGGCGGCGATGCGGATGCGCATGCGCTGGCCGCCGCTCAGCTCGGCCACCGGCCGCGCCCAGTCGCTCTTATCCAGGTCGAGGAGGCCGAGCTGGCGGTCGAGTTCTGCCCGGACCTGCCAGCCGCCCAGAGCCTGAAAGCGGTCGTCGAGGCGGCCCAGTTCGCGAAGCTGGGATGGGGCGGGATTGGGGCCTAGGCTCCGCTCGGCCTCCTCCAGCTCCCGGCGGGACAGGGTCCAGGCGCCGAGCAGTGACTCGGCGTAAGGGGCGAGCGCCATGGCTGGCGGTGGGGCGTCCTCCTGCCACATGGCGGCCAGGCGGAGGTTGCCGCTCGGCCGCACCCTCCCCTCGTCGGCGGCCTCCTGCCCTGCCAGGAGGCGGAGCAGCGACGTCTTGCCAGTGCCGTTGGGCGCCACCAGGGCAGTCCGCTGGCCGACTTCAATGACTCCATGCAGATGGCGAAACAGCCACCGGTCGTGCCGGATCAGGCCTAGATCTTTAAAAGAGAGCAGTGGCATGGGTACCTCCCGGCGGCAGCTGCCGCAATCACTTGAAGCCGATCGGCGTCCCGACCAGACGACAAGCCGTCTCACCTCGGTGATAGCAGGAAAAGGGCGCGCTTGCCCCTTTTAGCCCGCCGACACCTCAGTGAGACGCATGGGAAGTCCCCTCTCCACCTCTTCAGGTTGAAGCATAGCGAAGCCACTTCTGGGTTGCAAATCCTCTGCTTGCGCAGATGGCAAGCGGCGTCTACACTACCGGCACGGAGTGCTGGAGGAGGTGGCGTCTATGGCCCGGGTGCTGACCGTGTCTGGAGCGCGCCTCTCTGGCCTCGCAATCCGGCCTGGGGACTGATAAGTCGTCCTCCGCTCGGGCGCTGCGCTGGAAGGCGCGGCGCCCGTTCTTGTTTGCGCATCTGCGCAGGAGGAGGCTCCACCGCTTGGATCTCAGGAATCTTGGACTTACAGCGCCGCTAGCGGCCCAGTTCGCTCTCAGCGGGCAGGACACCCACCGCCTCGGCCGGGTGATGACGGTGACCGGCCAGGCCTGGCTGGTCGGCTCGGAGCGGGGTGAGCAATTGGCCCAGATCTCCGGCAAGCTTGGCCACCTGGCAGCGGAGGACCCATCCCGCCTGCCGGTGGTCGGTGACTGGGTGGCCCTCCGCCGCCACACCGGCACCCAGGCCGTGATCGACTGGGTGGTGGAACGCCGGCATACCCTCAGCCGACCCGACCCGGAACGGCCTGGCCGGACGGAGGTCCTGGTCTCTCACGTCGATGCCGCCTTGATCGTGATGGGGCTCGATTTCGACTACAACCTGCGCCGCCTGGAGCGCTACCTGGCCATGGTCCGCACCAGCGGCGCCGAACCGGTGGTGGTGCTGACCAAGGCGGACCTGGTCCAGGACTGGCGGCCGCTGGCACTGGCCGCCGCTGAGGCGAGCGGCAGCTGTGCCGTCCACGCCGTCTCCGCCCTGAGCGGCGAGGGCATGGCAGAACTCAGCGCCCACCTCGACTCGCTGCCCACCGTGGTCCTGATCGGTTCGTCCGGCGCCGGTAAGTCGACCCTGGTGCAAGCCCTGACTGGAGAGAAAGGGATCGCCACGGCCCCGACCCGCGCCGCGGACGGCCGCGGCCGTCACACCACAGTGGGCCGCCACCTCCACCCCAGACCCGGCGGTGGCTGCCTGATCGACACGCCAGGTCTGCGCTCGGTGGCAGTGGCGGCTCGTGCCGACCTGGCCGACACCTTTGGTGAGATCGAGCGGCTGGCTCGGGCCTGCCGCTTCTCTGACTGTCAGCATCAAGGTGAGCCCGGCTGCGCAGTGGGCGCGGCGCTGGCCACAGGCGTCCTCAGCGCCGAGCGGCTCGGCGCCTGGCGCAAACTGGAACGGGAGGTGCGCCGTCAGGACGCCAAGCAGGACTCCGAGCTGCGGGCCGCTCTCCGCCAGCAAAACCGCCAGCGGGCGAAGCAGATCCGCAGCGAGTTGGAGGCTCTGCCCAAGCGCCGCTGAGGACGCCCAAGGAATCAGGTGGCGCTGGCCTCGGCCTCCCCCGCCGCGCCGTCCACCAGGCGGCGGAGCCTCTCCAGCTCGTCTCTGGTGCCGCTCACGAACAGGTGGTCACCCTCGGTCAGGGGCCGGTCCGGGTCGGGCGGCACATTGAGCAGCCCGCCGTGCTCCACGGCCACCACCACGATCGACGGCCCGTTGTCGCGGCGCAGGTCGCGCAGGGACATCCCCCGCACCGGCGACTTAGCCGCCACCGCCAGGTCTACCAGGTCGAAGCCGTGCTCCCACAGCCAGGACGAGTCGATCAACTCGGCCGAGCTGGGCTGGAGCGTGAGGCGGGCCAAGCGGCGGCCACCGATGCGGGTCGGCACCACCACCCGGCTCGCCCCGGCCAGGAGCAGCCGGCGCTCGGAGGCGGCATTCTCGGCCCGGGCTGTGATCACCAGGTGAGGGTTCAACTCGCGGGCTGCCAGCACCACATACAGGTTCTCCGCATCGGAGGGCAGTGCCGCAATCAGGCCATACGCCTCGGCCACCGCCGCCGCCTGCAGGGTCTCCTGCTCGGCGGCGTCGCCCTCGATCACCTGAAAGCCGCCTTGCACCAGCTCCAGGCAGCGCTGCGGATCCGACTCAATGATCACTGCGCCCACCCGGCCCAGGCCGGTCACTTCCTCGGCCGCCCGCTGCCCCACCCGGCCGCCGCCGGCGATCACGATGTGCCCCTGCATCCGCCTCACCCGCCTCTCCATGCGCCGCCTGCCCCAGGCGGCCTGCAGATCCCCGCCCACCAGGTATCCGGTCAGGGTGCCGACGGTGTACAGGCCCACCGACACACCGCCCAGGGCCGCGAACGCAGCCAGGAGGAACTGGGCGGCGGTGTGCGGCGCCGGTGCATCGGCCCCCACCGTGGTCATGACCATAATCGCCATGTAGAAGGCCTTGACCGCACTGACCCGGTAGAGGGCTGCGAAGAAGGCACTGCTGATTGCGACCAGCACGACCAGCAGCACCAGTGCCTCGGCCAGCCTGCGCTGGGCCTTGTTCATCGCTCACCCCCGGCTTTCCAGGGCCAAGGAGCCCACAGTCGCATGCGCTGATCCGATGTTCGCCCCAGCCAGCTAGGCGGCCTGCCAGATGCCGCTGGACACCGACCTCCTGACCGCCTAGTTCCGCTCCCTGCGACAGCTCCATGCCATGTGCTATGTTCATGATCTGACCGGTCGTTGCCACTTCTCCCGGCCGCCGCTCTGGCCCGGCTCCCCCGCCGCCACAGGCCAGGCCGAGCGGCCAGGGTAAACACCGAGCCAGACACCCCACCTGCGATCTAGGGGGCCGAGTATGACCCAGCACCGAATCGGCGCCGATGTGCTGGCTGACGGGCTGGTCGCTGCCTGCGTGGAGGTTGTGTTCGGGGTGCCCGGCGACACCGGCATTGCCCTCTACGAAGCTCTCTATCAGCGTGCCGACCGCATCCGGCACGTGCTCGCCCGCGACGAACGGGCAGCGGCGGCGATGGCAGACGGCTACGCTCGCACCGGGCATC
>JAJZLH010000039.1 GCA_021803575.1 Bacillota bacterium
GGTTCGTCGTGCCGGACAACCGCCAGGCCCGCGCCCTGTTTGGTCCGTTTGACGAGAACCTGAGACTGATCGAGGGGGAAATCCCGGTCAGCGTGGTGGCGCGGGGCAACGAGGTGGCCGTCACCGGCGACCCCTCGCACCGCGAAACGGTGGTGCGGGTCCTGGAGCTGCTCTTGGCCGATGTGCGCCAGGGCCATAACCCCGGCCGCCTGGAGGTGCGCCAGGCGATCCGGGACAGCGCCAGCGCCATGGAGCCCGTGCCCTCAGACACCATCGTCTCCAGCTCCAGGGGCAAGCCGATCCGGCCCAAGAGCGAAGGGCAGCGCGCCTATGTCGAGGCCATCCGCGCCAACGACATCGTCTTCGGCATCGGCCCGGCCGGCACCGGCAAGACCTATCTGGCCATGGCCACCGCCATCACCGCCTTCAAGTCGCGGCAGGTCAGTCGCATCATCCTCACCCGGCCGGCGGTGGAGGCCGGCGAGAAGCTGGGGTTTCTGCCGGGGGACCTGCAGGAGAAGGTCGACCCCTACCTCAGGCCGCTGTACGACGCCCTGTTCGACATCCTGGGCATCGACGTCTTCGACCGCTACCGCGAGCGCGGCGTGCTGGAGATCGCACCCCTGGCCTACATGCGCGGCCGCACCCTGGACGACTCCTTTGTCATCCTGGACGAGGCCCAGAACACCACGCCCGAGCAGATGAAGATGTTTCTGACCAGGCTCGGCTTCGATTCCAAGGCCGTGATCACGGGCGACGTCACCCAGGTGGACCTGCCCCGGGGCTCGCTCTCCGGCCTGATGCACGCCCGGGAGGTGCTGCGCGACATCCCCGGCATCTCCTTCGTCACCCTGAGCGAGCGTGACGTGGTGCGCCATCAGCTGGTGCAGGCCGTGATCAAGGCCTACGAGCGGGCCCAGGAGTTGGCTGACCAGGCCGAAGTGGACCGGCCGTGAGCGAAGCGGCCACCGCCTGGCAGCGGCTCGAACGCTTCGTGCTGAGCCGGCGGCCGGGGCGCGAGAGCCGGTGGGCGATCGCCTTCGCCCTCCTGTTCGCCCTCACCCTGGGCATCTGCCAGGCCACCTCCATCGTCCGGCTGAGAGCTGGCGAGGTGGCGCCGGTCGACATCATCGCCAGCCAGCGCGCCGTGAACGGGCCGCTCTACCAGACCATGAAGGCCAGGGCCGCCGCCGCCGTGGCGCCGGTCTACGTCTCCAGCACCACGGCGCTCACGGCAGGCCAGGGGGCCATCGACCACCTGGTCGCCGCCGTCGAGGCGGTTCAGGCCAGCCTGCCCAAGGGTGCCAGCTCGGCGGCCCAGCTGGCGGCCTGGCAGAGCCAGGTCGGCCTGGTGCTGCCGGCCTACGCCATCAGCCAGGTGCTGTCGCTGCCGGCGGCCACCATCGCCGATCTCGGCAAAACGGCGGCCAACATCTATCAGGTGGTGCTGGCCCAGGCCTCCTACAAACAGAACCAGCTGCCGGCCGAACAGGCGGCGCTCGACCAGCGGGTGGCGGCCTACGCCTTGCCCCGCTCCCAGTCCCTGTTCCTGGACGCTGCCCTCAACGCCTCGGCCCAGGCCAACCTGACCTACTCGCCGAGCGAGACCCAGAAGGCGGTGCTGCGGGCGGAGCTGGGCGTGACCCCGCCCCTGATCCAGCCCGGCCAGCTCCTGGTGGCGAAGGGGGAGGTGCTGAGCCCCCAGACCGTCCAGCTCCTGCAACAGCTAGGCCTGGTCGACCGCGGCTCCCTGTGGTCGGCATTGTGGGACGCCCTGCTCTTCGCCGCCGCCTTCTCGCTGATGGCGGCCGTGGCGATCAGCCGCTTCCGGCCGGCCCTGTGGCAGGACCGGCCCCGGCTTCTGGCCCTGGCGGCCATCAGCCTGGTCACGGTGGTGGTGGGCAGGCTGCTCCTGCCGCTGTCGCCCCTGCTCCTGCCCTTGCCCTTCGCCGCAGTAGTGGCGGCCGTGCTGGTCGACGCCTGGACGGCGCTGCTCATCACGCTCGGCCTGGGCGCCGTCCTGGCCGGAGCCTTCGCCGTCGGCGCCGCGCCCCTGGCCGTCCTGATCGGCGAGTCGGTGGCCGGCGTGCTGGTCACCAGCCGGCTGGGCGATCAGCGCGACCTGCTCCGCACGCCGCTCTGGCTGGGCGGGGTTGCCGCCTTTCTGGTCTTGGCGGCCGAGGTGTTCGCCCTCCAGCAGGGGGCCCCGGCGGCCGCCTGGGCGGACGTGCTGTGGGCCTTGGCCGGCGCCCTCGTCTCCACCGTGCTGGCGCTCGGCCTCCTGCCCTTCTTCGAGTCCTATTTCGGCATCCTGTCGCCGTTTCGGCTTCTGGAGTTCTCCAACCCCAACCAGCCGCTGCTGCGCCGGCTGATGCTGGAGGCGCCCGGCACCTACCACCACTCCCTGATCGTCTCCAACCTGGCCGTGGCCGCCGCCGAGGCGATCGGCGCCGACGGGCTGCTCTGCCGTGTCGGCGCCTACTACCACGACATCGGCAAGGTCCGCCGTCCGGCCTTCTTCGTCGACAACCAGATGGGCGAGCGCAACCCGCACGATGAGATCTCGCCCCGGGCCTCGGCGGCCATCGTCATCCGCCACGTGCAGGACGGGCTGGAGCTGGCGGAGCACGCCCGGGTGCCGAAGGAGATCAGCTGCTTCATCGGCGAGCACCATGGCACCAGCCTGGTCAGCTACTTCTACCACAAGGCGACGGTCGCGGACCCCAGCCAGCGTCCGGACGAGGCTGAGTTCCGCTACCCCGGGCCCCGGCCGCAGAGCAGGGAGACCGCCATCCTGATGCTGGCCGACTCCACCGAGGCGGCGGTGCGGGCGATGCCCAGCCATAAGCCGGAGGAGATCGAGCAGACGGTGGACAAGATCCTGCGCGACAAGCTTGAGGACGGGCAGCTCGACGAGTCGCCGATCACGCTGCGCGACATCGGCGTGATCGGGCGCACCTTCTCCCGCGTGCTGTCGGGCGTCTACCACAGCCGCATCGACTACCCGGACCTGGACGAACTCAGAGGGGAGCGTCTTGGCCGTGGTCACGACAGCAGTCCTGCTCGAGAACCCTGACCTGACGCCCGGCGTGCTGGCGCTCACCGAGCGGGCGGTGGAGGCCGCCCTGGCCACCGCCGGCCAGGGGGGGCGGGAGGTCTCCCTGGCGGTGGTCGACGATCAGCGCATGCGGGAGCTGAACCTGGCCTATCGCCAGATCGACCGCACCACTGACGTGCTGTCCTTCCCGCTCGCCGACACGGACGATGACCCCTGCCTGGGCGAGGTGGTGATCTCCCTGCCCCGGGCCCTGGCCCAGGCCGACCGCTATGGCCACAGCCTGGTCCGGGAGATGGCGTTTTTGGCCGTGCACGGCACCTTGCATCTGCTCGGCTACGATCACCACACCGCTGCCGATGAGCGGGAGATGAGCCGGCGGGCCGAGGCCGTGCTGCAGGGGCTGGGCATCGGCCGATGAGATTTCTGAGTTCGCTTGAGGCGGCCTGGTCCGGCCTGTGCCGGCTGTTTCGGGAGGAGCCGAACGCCCGGCTGGAGCTGGCCATCCTGGAAGTGGTGGTGCTGTCTCTGGCGCTGCTCCGCTTCCCGCTGGTCTTGACCCTGGCGGCCGGTGCCATGGCGGCCGCGGTGCTGGGCCTGGAGGCCACCAACGCCGCCGTGGAGCGCACCCTCGACCGTTTCGGCGAGCGCAGTCCGGCGATCGGTGCCGCCAAGGATCTGGCCGCCGGCGGCGTTTTGATCGCCGCCATCCTGGCCGCCCTGCTCGCCGTCTTCACCCTCAGCTCGGTGGCCGAGATCCTGGCCAAGGCGATGGTGGCGAACTGGTGGGCGGACGTCCTCACCCTGGTCGTGGTGTGGGCGACCCTGTTCCGGCTCGGACAGCGGCGGTGAGGCCGGAGCGCGAGGAGACCCTCGGCGCCCTGATCCTGGCCGTGCGCCCGCAGGGTGAGGCCGACTGCCGGGTGGAGGCAGTTTCGGCCGAGAGGGGGCGGCTCAGCGCCTGGGCGAGGGGGTTGCGCCGGCCCCGGGCCAAGCTGGGTGGCGTGCTACAGCCATTCACGCTGGTGGCCCTCACCATCCATCACGGCAAGAGCCGGGTCATCATCGGCGCCGAGACGCTGGACGGCTTTCGGGCCCTCAAAGAGGACTACGTGCGCCTGACGGCGGCCGCACTCTTGGCCGAGCTGCTCCTGGCGGTGGTGCCGGCCGACGAGCCGGCCGAGGAGGTGCTCGGCCTGAGCGTGGCCGCCCTCTCCGCCATGGCCCGAGACGCGGAGCCCCTGCTCCCGCTCCTGGCCGTATTGCGTGACCTCTTGCAGCTCCTGGGCTGGGGCGTCGATGCCGAGACCTGCGCCGTGTGCGGTGAGAGGCTTACGGGCGACTGCTATCTCAAACTCGAGGAGGGCACGGTCAGCCATGGGCGCTGCCGGCGCCAGGGCATGGCCCTCGATGCTGCCGCCCTCGCCACCCTGGCCGGGCCGGAGACTGGACCGTCGCTGGTCGGCCTGGAGGCATTGGCCCAGCTCTGGCAGATGCACCTGGAACGGCCGCTGAAAAGCTTGCCGGCGGTGCGGGCAGCCTTTCGCCACCTCCTGGCCGCCGACTGACGGCCAGCTGGAGCAGGTGACGGAAAGAGGGCGGCGAATGGCCCTCAAAGCCTGCATGTTATGCAGTGTTGCGACCCCAACGGCAAGGGGGACATCTGACTTGTCACTTCTCCTGGACGCCCTCTGGCCGGCGTTTCAGCCTGTCGTAAACCTAGAGAGCGGTCAGGTGATCGGGCACGAGGTCCTGGTGCGGGGGCCGGCGGGCTCCCCCTGGGAGGCGCCGGCCCTGATCTTCTCCGAGGCCAGCCGCTTGGGGCAGCAGCGCGCTGTGGAGGAGACCTGCCGGCGGCTGGCCTTCTCGGCCAGGCGCCGCCTCCCGCCCGACCAGATCCTGTTCATGAATGTCGACATGCAAGAACCCGGGCTGCCGCTCAGGCCGCGGGGCCGCTGTGTGCACCCGGAGAACGTGGTGATTGAGATCTCCGAGCAGCAGGAGATCCTGAACAACCCGGGCGCCCTGGAGCTGGTTCGCACCTGGCGGGCGGCCGGGCACCGGATTGTGCTGGACGACTATGGCACCGGCCACGCCTCCCTGGGCACCATGCTGGCGATCCAGCCGGACATGGTGAAAATCGACCGCTTCATCATGGCCGGTCTGGACCACGACCGCCGGCGCCGGGAGGCGATCGCAGCGGTGGCCCACCTGGCCCGGGAGATGGGCGTGACGGTGGTGGTGGAGGGCGTGGAGACCATCGCCGAGATGCGGGCCCTGCGCAAGCTGGGCATCGACTATGCCCAGGGGTTCCTGTTGGGCAGGCCGGCGCCGGAGCCGGCCGGGAGCCTGTGTGCCGTCGTCGCCCAGGAAGGGCGCCTCCGCCAGACGGTGCGCGCCGTTGCGGGTAAACCGGAGGTGGCGGCTGGTGAGCGGGCCGTCTTCGATCAGACGCTTCTGGACAGCTTTACGGAGGCCATCTACTACGTGGACCGTCGGCGCACGCTGCTGCAGTGGAACCGGGCAGCCGAAGAGATCTCTGGCTTTACCCGCCTTGAGGTGGTGGGGCGGCGGTGCATGGACCACATCCTCGATCACGAGGACCTTGAGGGCACCAAGCTCTGTTCAGCGCTGTGTCCCTTGGTCCATGCCATGGCAGACGGGGAGCCGCGTCAGGACGTTGTGCGCCTGCAACACAAGGACGGGCACCGCCAGCAGGTGGTGACGCTGGTGATACCGGTGCGCCGGGCCGACGGGCACATCGTGGGGGCGCTGGAGGTGTTCAGGCCGGCGGCCGATGTGGCCGGCGAGGGCCAGGGGGCAGAGCCCGAGATCGGCGCCCTCCACCTGCGGCCGGAGCTGACGGCGCTCCTGTCGGCCTTCTCTGGCCAGCGGCGTTTGGCGGATCAGTAGGCAGGACCTGCTCGGAGCCGCAGTGGAGGTTGCCCGGGCCGGCCGGGCCTGTTCGGCGGCCGAGCCGACGCGCGCACATCTTGGGCCCGGAACAGGAAGATGTACGCCGAGCGGTGAAATAGCATAAACTGGAATTGTAGCCAGAACCGGGGGATACCCGGCAGGCGGATCAGCGCGGCGAGCGACTTCGCCTGGGAGGTGAAAAGGTGGGCATCATCGGCATCATCGTCGTGGTGATCATCATCATCATCGTGGTCAGGATTCTGTAAGTCTGGCCGCGGCAGTCCCCGGGGCGCCGGACAGCCATACTCGGGCGGCGACCGCCGCCTGCGTGGGGGCTGGGCACAAGGTGGTCACAGTGATAGCATGATATGCGTGAACGATGTCATGATGGTAGGAGAGATCACATGATTCGTATCCAGATTCAGCTGGAAGAGGGCCAGGCGTCGGCACTGCGCAGGCT
>JAJZLH010000011.1 GCA_021803575.1 Bacillota bacterium
AGATGATGCGGCCCAGATTCTGGGTGGCCGGGGCCGAGAGGAAGATCAGCACCATGGTCAGGGCCCCGGCCAGGCTGAGCACCAAGAGGTGGGTCCAGCGCACACCGCGCTGATAGAGCCGGCTCACCCCCTTGGCATCGACCAGAATACTGCCAACCTTGATGCGGGTCAGCAAGGTGGAGGCCATCCCGGGCCGGCCCTTCTCCAGGAACTCGAACATGCTGAGGTGGCTGCCCACCGCCACGATCAGCTCGGCGCCCTGCTCGTAGGCCAGCAGCATGGCCAGGTCCTCGGAGGTGCCGATCGCCCGGACCACCGCCGGCTTCAGGCCGAGCTGCTCGAGCCGCTCCAGGCCGGGTGCCCGTCCGTCGGGATAGGCGTGCACAACCAGCTCGGCGCCGGAGGCCAGGGCCTGATCAGAGACGGAATCCATGTCGCCCACGATCATGTCCGGCCTGAGCCCGGCGTGGAGCAGCGCATCGGCGCCGCCGTCGACCCCGATCAGCACCGGGCGCACCTCCCGGATGTAGGCGCGCACCGCCGCCAGGTCGCGGTCGTAATCCTGGCCGCGGATCACAATCAGGACCTGGCGGCCGCGACACTGCGTAGTCAGGGCCGGTGGCGATAAGGGTGACAGGATGAGAGATTTCTCCGCCTCGGCGTAGGCCAGCGTGTTGCCGATAAACTGCTCCAGCTCGTGGTTCAGCCGGCTCCTGCCGGCCGCCATCTGCTGCTCGATGCGGGCGGCCCCGACCTGGGTGGCGGCACAGATCGGCTGACCGGCCTGGTCAATGAGCCGCTTGCCGTCGAAGCTGATCTCCTCACCGTCTCGGAAGGCGCCCAGATCGGAGGCTGTCGCCTCGACCAGGACCACACCCTGCCGCTGCAGCAGTTCTGCCCCCATGGCTGGAAAGCGTCCGGTCAGAAACGGCCGGATGTTCACGACCGCCCGCACTCGGCTCTTGATCAGGGCGCGGGCTGCCGTCTCGTCCACGTCCTCGTGGGCGATCACCGCCACGTCTCCGGCGCGCAGCCGGAGGGCCAGGCGCTTGGTCTTGATGTCCACCCTGGCCCGGCCGGTGAAGGGGGCGACGTGGTCGGCACCAGGTCCGACCCCGAACCTTCGCCCAAGACCGTCGGCCATGCATTGCGCCTCCAGATCGTCTCGCACCACATTATAGTAGCCGTTGCACAGCTCGTGCCGCCTCGGACCCCTGAATCACTTGCTTCCGTTGCTTCGACGGCCCGGCGACCCATCCTGTCCGACAGTGGCTTCGGACACGGCTGGAGAGCGCTGGGCGATCCGCGCCCAGCGGGCCGTGCCTGATCGCCAGGAGCGGCGGCCCGGCTACCATTGGCCGAGACTGACGCGGGCAAGGGGTGCGGAACTCGGCCCGCCTGCCCGCGGTCGCCGGGCCCCGCTCTCTCAGTGCGGCAGGTTCACCCGCAGCAGTTCCCTGGCATGGTCCCGGCTCAGCCCCTCTTGGGTTCCGGCCAGCATGCGGGCGATCTCGCCGACCCTCTCTTCGCCGCTCAGCGGGGCGATCAGGCCCAGCGTCCGGCCGTCCACGACCTCTTTGCCGATCGCCAGATGATGATCGGCGTGGCTGGCCACCACCGCCTGATGCGTCACGGCCACCACTTGTATGAGGCGCGCCAGGTCCTTTAGTCGCCTCGCCACGGTCTGGGCGCTGTCGCCGCCCAGACCCTGGTCTACTTCGTCAAGGAGCAGTACCCGCCGCTCATCCGCCTTACCCACCTGCCGGAGCGCCAGGAGGAGCCGGCTCTGCTCACCGCCGGAGGCGATGGCGGTCACCGCCTGAGGCTGCTCGCCGGGGTTGGGCTGGAACCAGAACCTGACCGCCTCACCCTCCACGTCGATGCCAAAGCGGGCCGAGAGGAATCCCAACACCGCCAGTTCGGCCTCCACCTCCGGCGCGAGACGCTGGGCAGCCTCCTGCCGGCCCTGCCAGATCGCAGCATCCAGGGCGGCCAGCTGGGCACCGAGGGTGTGCCGGGACGCCTCCAGCCGGGCCAGCTCACTCTCGGCGCTGTTCAGCCGCTCCAGTTCCGCGGCCGCGCGCTCGCCAAAGGCCAGCACCGCTCCGATATCGTCTCCGTACTTCCGCTTCAGGTCCTCGATCAAGAGCAGCCGCTCATCCAGAGCCGCCGCCTCGCCCTGGCTCATCTCGACGCCCTCGCCCATCAGCGCCAGCCGCTGGCCAAGATCCTGGACCGCCTCCAGGATGGCCCTGGCCTCCTCTGCCCACTCTTCCAGCTCCGGGCTGAGGGCATGGAAGCGCCCGACCGCCGCCTGGGCCCGAGCCAGGAGGTCGTAGGCGCCGGGCCTGCCGCCGCCCAGGATCGCCTCCCGGGCCCCGCCCAACGCCGCCAAGAGCGCCTCACGCTCGGACAATAGGCGCCGGCGCTGGCGGAGCCGCTCCTCCTCGCCGACCTCCAGCCCGGCGGCCGCAATCTCCCGCGTCTGGTAGGCCAGGAGCTCCAGCTGGCGGCGGCGGCTGCGCTCATCGCCGCCCAAGGCGCTGGCGGCCGCCTCCAGCTGGCGGAGCTCGGCCTGCAGGCGGGTGCGCTCGGCCAGCCGCTCGGTCAGTCCGGCGTAGGCGTCGAGCAGGGCGCGCTGACGGGCCGGAGACAAGATCTCGGCCGGCTCGCCCTGGGTCGTCATATCGACCAGCTGGGCACCGGCTTGGCGCACCGCCGCGGCCGAGGAGAGCTGCCCGTTCAGCGCGAAGATGCTGCGCCCCGTGGCCGAGATCTGGCGCCGCACCAGGATCTGGCCGTCCGGGTCGGCCAGGCCGGCGAGCTCTCCCGGCTCGACCTCGAAGAGCACTTCGATCACGGCCTGATCGCAGCCGCTGCGCACGACGGCGGCGTCTTGACGTCCGCCCAGGGCAAGCCGGACAGCCTCCAATAGCAGCGTCTTGCCAGCGCCGCTCTCACCGCTGATGGCGGTCAGTCCCGGCCCGAAGTTGGCCTCGGCACTCTCGAAGATGGAAAAATTGTGGACCCTGACCAGGCGCAGGATCATCGGCTGTGGGTCCTGAGCTGCTCGCCGATCTCTGCTGCGCTGGCCACGTCGCGGGCCACGACCAACACCCGCCGGCCATGGGCGAAGGTGCCGATCAGGCCGGCCGGCGCCAGCTGCTCCACCGCCTCGGCCACCACGTCGGCGCTGGCGGGGAGGCAGGTCAGCACGACCAGGTTGAGGCTGACTGCCACCTCAACGGTCAGGCGCTGAATCTGCCTGGTGGCGTGGGGGAGAGTGCCGTCGCGGCGCTTCGGCAGGACATAGCGCTCGCGACCGTCGGCCGAGGCCTGCTTGCGCAGCCCGAGTGCCTGGATGTCCCGGGAGATGGTGGCCTGGGTGACGGCGATGCCCGCCTCCAGGAGGGCCCGCTCCAGGTCGGCCTGGGTATGGATCGGCCGCCGGCTGACCAGCTCGGTGATCTTGAGGCGCCGTTTCTGCAAGGAAACCGGCCGTTGGGCGTCCCCCTGGCGCCTGGCCGTCATAGCACGCCCTCGCTCAGCTTCCGGCGCAGAACGTCGAGGAAGTCATAGCCCGGGCGGCGGAGCAGGCGGGTGGTGATGGCCGACCGCCTGACGGTCAGACAGTCGCCCGTAGCCAGGTGTTCGCCCAGCTGGCCGTCGACGGTGAGGTAGGTCTCCGTACGGTCTCCTGCTGGCAGGAGTTCGACGCTCACCGTGACGTCCGGCGGCACCACCACCGAGCGCGAGGAGAGGGTGTGCGGACAGATCGGAGTGACCAGGATGGCCTCCACCTCGGGCGTCAGCACCGGGCCGCCGGCCGACAGGGCGTAGGCGGTGGACCCGGTCGGGGTACCCAGGATCAGGCCGTCCGCAGAATAGGTGCCAAGCGCCGACTGGCCGACGGTGACCTGGAGCCGGACCAGCCTGCCCAATGGCCCCTTGGTGATCACCAAATCGTTGAGGGCGATATGGTGGCCGATCTCCTCGCCGTCCCGGACCAGGCTGCCGTCCACCATCATCCGCTCCTCGACCAGATAGCGACCCGCCACGGCGTCGGCCAGCCCACTCTCCAGGTCGCGCCCTTCCAGCTCGGTCAGGAAGCCGACCCGGCCCAGATTGAAGCCGAGCAGCGGGATGCCGAAGGCGGCCAGCTGCGTGGCGGCCTGGAGGAGGGTGCCGTCACCGCCGAAGGTGAGGGCCAGGTCCACCTGGCGCCACTCGCTCATCGGCAGCGCCAGGTCCGGACGGCCCAGCAGCGCGGCGGCCGGCATGGGCAAGACGGCCTGCAGCCCGGTGCGCTCGGCCAGCAAAATCGCCCTGGTCGCCCACTGCATCGCCTCAGGCCGATCCAGGAGCGGATAGAGGCCCACCGTCTTCAGCGCCCCGCCCTCCCCTCGCCCTTGGTCTCAGAAAGACCTGTGTCCGTTGCCTATGGTTCACGGCTCCGCCGGGACTTCCCTCTCCGTCCCCTCGGGCGCCGCCAGCGAAAATCAAATGTTACAGATTGATGTCAGGAGGACTTTCAACTGTGACAGAGTAAACCTAACCCAGGTCCCCAACACCGCGGCGCCGCGTCCTCTCAGGTATGGGTCTCCTGAGCAGGGGCGGTGGCGTGATCCGGTTGCAAGCACGGTGGGGCTACGCGGCGAGACCCAGAGAGGGGGGATGCGAGCTGCTCGGCCGACGGCACCCCTGCCGTGGCGAGAGCGAGCTCCAACTGTGGTTGCCGTGAGAGTCGGTGTCACTTCGCGATAGGAGGTACCTAATGGGCGTGAATCTGCGCCGATGGACAATGGGTGCGGCCGCTGTGTCTATTCTGGCGCTGGTGCTGGCAGGTTGCGGATCTTCCCCGACCACCTCCACCAGTACGCCGGAGCCGGCCTGGGCCAAGGCCAACGAAGCCATCGTTCCGCTGCCGGCCTCGGTCGTCCTCAATGCATTCAACCCGATCCTGCCCCTCACCGCCTACAGCGTCTATAACTCGCAGGCGACCTACCTGATGTACAAGCCGCTGGTGTTCATCACCAACAGCGACGGCATCGACTTCAGCCGGTCGATCGCTCAGTCGGTCGCCGTCTCCAACAACAGCCAGACCTTCACCGTGACCCTGAACCCGAAGTGGACCTGGTCTAACGGCAACCCGGTCAACTCCAATGACGTCGCCTTCACTGCCGCCCTGGAGGCTGCCTCCTGCGGTAGCGGCGCGCCGTACCTGTACGGCGGCTGCGGCATCGGCGGTCTCAGCACGATCGGAGCCCTGGCCGGTGACGGCGTGGGCTGGATGTCAATTGCGACCCCCAGCGCCACCACCTTCAGCATCACGGTCAACAAGCCGGTCAGCACAGTCTGGTTCGAGCACAACGGGCTCGGTCAGATCATGCCGCTGCCGGCAGGCGTCTGGGAGCAGGCGGCAGGTATCCCCGGGGCAGCACCCGGTGCCGCCGTGCCTGCGACCTCGCTCACCAAGGCTCAGCTCTTCCAGATCCTGAACTACATGGGTGGCTCCTCTAACTCCAGTAACGTCATGAACTCGCCGACCGCCGCTCCCTATGCGGTGGTGGACGGACCGTACCTGTTCAAGACGATGGTTCCCAACGACTACTGGGAGTTCACCGTCAACCCGAACTACAACGGCCACCTGGCCACCATCAAGACGCTGGTCTACCAGTACTACACCTCCACCGCCGCCGAGCAGGCAGCCCTGGAGAAGGGCCAGCTGTCCAATGGCTACCTGACCACGGCGTCCTTGGCCAAGAAACAGCTCAACATCCCGGGTTACGTCGTGAAGACAGGCCCGCCTGGGTTCTGCTTCTTCTACATCAGCCTCAACCTCAGCCCGCAGGCTCCGAACGGCCTCGGCTACGCCTTCCAGGATCTGAAGGTGCGCCAGGCGCTGGAGTATGGCATCGACCAGAAGGCCTACATCCAGGTGGTGGGGGCTGGCTACGGCGTCCAGCAGTACGGCCCGGTGCCGCCTCAGCCGGTGCTCTCCATCTTCAACGGCAAGGCCATGCCCACGTTCAGCTACAACCCGGCCAAGGGCAAGGCGCTCCTTGAGTCCGACGGCTGGTCCTTGCAAAACGGCGTCATGACCAAGACCATCAACGGCAAGTCGGTCGCGCTGCAGTTCACCATGTACTACGGCACCGGCTCCAACGCCAACGCCAACTTCGCCACCCTCTTGGCTCGTGACTGGGCCCAGGAAGGCATCAAGATGACCCCGTCGCCGATGCCCTTCAACTCCCAGATCGGCCTCAACGACCAGAACGGCGGCAACGTGGCCACCACG